>NZ_JBHUHP010000001.1:292130-472786 GCF_042682525.1 Blastococcus deserti | reverse complement strand
GGCGGCCCGGCCTTGTAACCGACACCGCGCACCGTCAGCACCACCTCGGGCTTCTCCGGGTCGCGCTCGATCTTCGCCCGCAGGCGCTGCACGTGGACGTTCACCAGCCGGGTGTCGGCGGCGTGCCGGTAGCCCCACACCTGCTCGAGGAGCAGCTCGCGGGTGAAGACCTGGCGCGGCTTGCGGGCGAGCGCGACCAGCAGGTCGAACTCCAGCGGCGTCAGGGCGATCGGCACGCCGTCCCGGGTGACCTGGTGGGCCGGGACGTCGATCTGCACGTCACCGATGCTCAGGTTCTCGGCCTGGCCGGTCTCCCCGCGACGCAACTGGGCCCGCACCCGGGCGACCAGCTCGACCGGCTTGAACGGCTTGGTCACGTAGTCGTCGGCGCCGGCCTCCAACCCCTGGACGACGTCGATCGTGTCGCCCTTGGCGGTCAGCATGACGATGGGCACCGTCGACTGGGTGCGGATGTCCTGACAGATCTGCAGGCCGTTGCGGCCGGGCAGCATCAGGTCCAGCAGCACCAGGTCGGGCCGTGTCTGCTGGAAGACGCCCAACGCCCGGTTGCCGTCGGAGACGAAGGCGGGTTCGTATCCCTCGCGCCGCAGCACGATGCCGAGCATCTCGGCGAGAGCGGCGTCGTCGTCGACGACCAGGACACGGCCGCGGCTGGGGCCGTTCTGGGGAGCGGTGGGTGGCACGGCGCCCATTCTGCGCTGAGAGGGACGGAAGTTGGCCCACCCGCCCGGGTGAGATCCCGTGGCGGGTCGGCCGTCGGCCCGGCGAGGGACCGGAACGGTCCCCTCAGGGCGGTCGGCAGCCTTCTGTACCGAAAGCTGCGCGAGGTTGCGCAGCTTTCGGTACAGAAAGCTCGATCAGTAGCGGTAGTGGTCGCTCTTGAAGGGCCCCTCGACGGGGACGCCGATGTAGTCGGCCTGCACCTTGGTGAGCTGGGTCAGCTTCACACCGAGGGCGTCCAGGTGCAGGCGCGCCACGTGCTCGTCGAGCTTCTTGGGCAGCACCGTGACGCCGGGGGTCCGGCCCTCGTAGGCGGCGCGGTTGGTCCACAGCTCGATCTGCGCGAGCACCTGGTTGGAGAACGAGGCGCTCATGACGAAGCTGGGGTGCCCGGTGGCGTTGCCCAGGTTCAGCAGCCGGCCCTCGGAGAGCACGATGATCGTGTGGCCGTCGGCGAACCGCCACTCGTCGACCTGCGGCTTGATGGTGGTCCGCTCGATGCCCGGGGTGCGGGCCAGGCCGGCCATGTCGATCTCGTTGTCGAAGTGCCCGATGTTGCCGATGATCGCCTGGTGCTTGGTCCGCCCGAGCTGCTCGGCGGTGATGATGTCCTTGTTGCCGGTGGCCGTGATGATGATGTCGGCCTTGCCGATGACCTCGTCGAGGGTGGTCACCTCGTAGCCGTGCATGGCCGCCTGCAGCGCGCAGATCGGGTCGATCTCGGTGACGATCACGCGGGCGCCCTGGCCGCGGAGGGACTCCGCACAGCCCTTGCCGACGTCGCCGTAGCCGCAGACGACGGCAACCTTGCCGCCGATCATCACGTCGGTGGCCCGGTTGATGCCGTCGATCAGCGAGTGCCGGCAGCCGTAGAGGTTGTCGAACTTGCTCTTGGTGACCGAGTCGTTGACGTTGATCGCCGGGAACAGCAGCCGCCCGTCGCGGGCCAGCTCGTAGAGCCGCATGACCCCGGTGGTCGTCTCCTCGGTGACGCCCTTGATCCCCTGGCCGATGCGGGTCCAGTAGCCCTTGTCCTCGGCCAGCGTGCCGCGCAGGACGTCGAGGATGACGCCGTACTCCTCCGAGTCTGCCTCGGTGGTGTCGGGGACGGCGCCCTCGGCCTCGAACCGGGTGCCGAGGTGCACCAGGAGCGTGGCGTCGCCGCCGTCGTCCAGGAGCATGTTCGGGCCCACGATCTCGCCGGTCTCGTCGCGGAACTCGAACAGGCGCTGCGTGCACCACCAGTACTCGGGCAGGCTCTCGCCCTTCCAGGCGAACACCGGGACGCCCGCGGGCTGCTCCGGGGTGCCCTCGCCGACCACGATCGCGGCTGCGGCGTGGTCCTGGGTGGAGAAGATGTTGCAGCTGACCCAGCGCACGTCGGCGCCGAGGGCGGTCAGGGTCTCGATGAGGACGGCGGTCTGCACCGTCATGTGCAGGGAGCCCGCGATGCGCGCGCCGGCCAGCGGCTGTTGGTCGCCGTACTCGGCGCGCAGCGCCATCAGGCCGGGCATCTCGTGCTCGGCCAGCTGGATCTCCTTGCGGCCGAACGGGGCGAGGGAGAGGTCGGCGACCTTGAAGTCGCCATCGGTCAGAACACGGGTGCCAGTGCTGGCGGTCATGTCGCTCCAGGGGGCAAGGCCCTGCGGTGTGCGCGTCGGCGCAGACCAGCGGGCGCTCGGCGGTCGCTTGGGAAGAGCGAGCGTGCCGAGGCTTCGGCGGGGCTCGTACCGCGGACCAGTTTACGACGGCGAGGCAAGCCGGGAGGCCGTCGACGGGGCGAGCGCCCCGGCATCGGCGTCCCGACCGGCGGGACGCCGCCGTTCCCCACCGCCCCGGGACCTCGGGACGCTCCGGGGCTCAGCTCAGGTTCGTGGTGGCCCGGTAGAGGACGGCAGGCCCGGATGCGGTGACCTGCGCGCCGGCCGGGACGAACGCCGACGTCCCCTTCGGCAGGGTCAGCGCGCCCTCGGCGGAGGCCAGCTGCGCGGTGCCCTCCGTGCAGAGCAGTACCTGCGGGCCCCGGGTGGTCAGCGTGCCGAGCTGTGCGTCGAGCTGGATCCGGGTCAGGTCGAAGTCCTCGACCGGTACGGGGTAGCGCAGCCCGCCGGGCCCCAGGACCGGATGGATGACCGGCACCCGGCCGTCGGTGAAGTCGAGCACCTCGATGAGGGCGGCGAGGTCGACGTGCTTGCCGGTCAGGCCACCGCGCAGGACGTTGTCCGAGCTCGCCATGATCTCCACGCCGGCGCCGCAGAGGTAGGCGTGCAGGTTGCCGGCCGGGAGGAACACCGCCTCACCCGGGGCCAGCCGCAGGTGGTTGCACATCAGCGAGATGACCACACCCGGGTCGCCCGGGTAGGTCTCGGCCAGCGACGCCGCCCAGCGGTAGGTGTTGATGAACTCGGGGTCGTGGGCGGCGACGAACCGGCCGGCGGCCTCGGCCACCGCGTCGACCAGGGCCGCCCGGTGCTCCGGCGAGAGCGCGAGCAGCTGCGGGATGGCCGCCCGCAGCCCACCGCGGGCGAGGGCCGCGATGGTGGGCTTGAGCTCGGGCACCTGCAGCTTGGCCAGGCAGTGCAGCGACTCCTCAACCGGGCGGAATCCGCAGAGCGCCTCGAGGGGGGTCAGCGCCAGGATCAGCTCGGGCTTGTGGAAGGGGTCCTTGAAGGTGCGCGTCGGGTCGTCGCGCGGCACCCCGGCCGCCTCCTCGGCGGCGAAGCCGGCCTGCGCCTGCTCGCTGGTCGGGTGCGCCTGCAGCGAGAGCGGTTGCTCGGCAGCGAGCACCTTCATGAGGAACGGCAGCCGGTCGCCGAACCGGGCGCGCACCTCGGCGCCCAGGAGCAGTTCGGGCTGCTCCTGGATCGCCTTGTCCAACGGCGTCCCCGTGGAAAGGACGCTCGGCGCGTCGGGATGCGCCCCCACCCACAGCTCCGCGTACGGCTTGTCGGCCGGGGTGAGCTCACCCAGCAGCTCGGGGATCACCGTGCGCGAACCCCACGGGTAGTGACGCACGGAGGTCTGCAGCTGCCACATCGCGGCCACACTAACTCCCGTGGCCGACCACCGGCCGCGGTCGCGCCCCAGGTGTCCCCCTACTGGAACCGAGTCACAGCGGACCGGGTGACAGCGGAGCCGTCACACCGCCGCACGGACGTCGGGCGCACCCAGCCGCGCGGCGTCCGCGGTCCGGTCGTCCGGCATCCGCTGCGACTCCCGCTCCGCGGCCACCCGTGCGGTGTAGTGCTCCACCTCCCGGGCGGTGCGCTCCTCGTCCCAGCCCAGCGCGCCCGCCATCAGCCGCGCCACCTCGGGTGCCGACTCCACCCCCCGGTGGGCGGTCTCGATCGACACGCGCGTGCGCCGGGTCAGGACGTCGTCCAGGTGCAGCGCGCCCTCGGCGGTGACGGCGTGCACCACCTCCGCGGCCAGGTAGCCGGGGGCGCCCGCCAGCGGCCGGGCGAGCGCCGGGTCCGACCGGGCCAGGTCGAGCACGTCGCCGATCCGGTCGCCGTGGCGGCGCAGCAGCCGGGCCACCGTCTCCTCGGGCACGCCGCTGCCGGCCGCGAGCTCGGCCGCCCGGTCCCGGACGTCGTCCCAGCGGTGCGCACCGACCAGCGGCAGGTGCTCCGTCCGCGACGGCGGCACGCCGGGCAGGGCGGCGACCGCCGCGTCGACGGCGTCCTCGGCCATCACCCGGTAGGTCGTGTACTTCCCGCCGGCCACGAGCACCAGGCCGGGGACGGGGGTGACCACGGCGTGCTCGCGGGACAGCCGGCTGGTCTCGTCCGACTCCCCGGCCAGCAGCGGCCGCAGCCCGGCGTAGACACCGAGGATGTCGTCGGCGGTCACCGGGCGGACCAGCACCCGGTTGACCTGGCCGAGGATGTACTCGATGTCGGCACTGCTCGCGGCGGGATGGTCGCGGTCGAGCTTCCAGGGCGTGTCGGTCGTCCCGACGATCCAGCGCTCCCCCCACGGGATCACGAACAGGACGCTCGTGGGGGTGCGCAGGATCAGCCCCGCCTGCGTCCCGCCGGCCTCGGTGAGCCGGGCGCCGTCGATGGCCGACCGGGGCAGCACCAGGTGCACGCCCTTGGAGGCGCGCACCTTCAGGCTCGGCGCGGAGTCGCCGAGCATCGCGCCGATGTCGTCGCTCCACACGCCGGTCGCCGCCACGACGCTGCGGGCCCGCACCGTGAACGACGAGCCGTCGGTCAGGTCGGCCACACGGACGCCCACGACCGGCGCGTCGGACCCGGTCCCCTCACGCAGCAGCTCGGTCACCCGCGCGCTGGACAGCACCCGCGCTCCGTACCCCGCGGCGGTCCGGACGACGGCGAGCGTGTGCCGGGCGTCGTCGACCTGGGCGTCCCAGTACCGGATCGCTCCCCGCACCACGTCACCGCGCAGGGCCGGGAACGCGGCCAGGGTCTTCCTGCGGGACAGGTGCCGGTGGCGGGGGATCTCCCGGCCCGGCGTGAACGCGGCCCCCAGCACGTCGTAGAGCGCGACCCCGGCGCCGAAGTACGCCCGCTGCCACACCGGGGCGGTCAGCGGCAGCAGGAACGGCAGCGGGGTCACCAGGTGCGGCGCGATGGTCTGCACCAGCCGGGCGCGCTCGGCCAGCGCCTCGTGCACCAGCGGGAACGCGAACTGCTCGAGGTAGCGCAGCCCTCCGTGGATCAGCTTGCTGGACCGGCTCGACGTGCCCGCCGCCCAGTCGCGCGCCTCCAGCAGCCCCACCGACAGCCCGCGGCTGGCCGCGTCCAGCGCGGCCCCGGCGCCGGTCACCCCGCCGCCGATCACCAGGACGTCGACGACCTCCTCGGCCAGCCGGGCCCGGTCGGCCCGGCGGCGCTCCGGTGACAACAACGTGCGGCTCGCATCCCCCGGGTGCATGTCTCCTACTGTCCCCCCGCCCCGGGCCGCCGCACGGAGAGCCGGGTCACATCCCCGGCGTGTCGCGTGCCCGTGCCCAGGCCCGGCCGGGCGTGAGCGGACCGGGCCGTCAGTGGGATCCGGCCTCGGCCGCCGGCTGGTGCTTGCGCCGGTGGAAGGTCAGCTTCATGACCAGGACCACCAGCGCGCCGATGACCAGCCCGAGCAGCGCGCTGGCCAGGGTGTTCACGAGCCAGCCCACGACCGGGCCGAGGGCACCGGTGGCCTCGTGCGCCGCCTCCTCCAGGTGGTGCACCGCGCCGTAGACCGCGTGCAGACCCAGCTCGTCGCTGCCCACCAGGATGATGTGGCCACCGACCCACAGCATCGCGGCGGTGCCGACCACGGTGAGCGCGGTGAGCAGCTTCGGCATCCCCTTCACCAGTCCCCGGCCGAGCCGGGCCACGCCCTTGCCGGGGCGCTCGGAGAGCGCGAGCCCCACGTCGTCCATCTTCACGATCAGGCCGACGACGCCGTAGACGAGGACGGTGATGCCGAGCGCGACGACCACGAGGATCACCGCCCGGGACACGAATCCCTCGTCGGCCACCTCGTTCAGCGAGATGACCATGATCTCGGCCGAGAGGATGAAGTCGGTGCGCACGGCACCGGACACGATGGTCTTCTCGTCCGGCAGCGCCTCCTCCACCGACTCGTGGGCCTCGTGGTGGCCGCTGATCTTGTGCCACACCTTCTCCGCGCCCTCGTAGCAGAGGTAGGCGCCGCCGATCATGAGGATCGGCGTGAGCAGCCACGGCAGGAATTGGCTGAGCAGCAGGATCGCGGGCAGGATGATGAGCAGCTTGTTCCGCAGCGATCCCACGGCGATGCGCCGGACGATCGGCAGCTCGCGGTCGGCGGCCAGACCGTGCACGTACTGCGGTGTGACGGCGGTGTCGTCGACGACGACGCCGGCCGCCTTCACGCTGGCCCGTCCGGCAGCGGCGCCGATGTCGTCGACCGAGGCCGCGGCTGCGCGCGCCAGCACCGACACGTCGTCCAACAGGGCTACGAGTCCACCCGCCACGGGAAGTCCTTCCGGTCGGTCAGCAGCTGCCTGCTGTTCCAGTCATGGTCACCCGTCCGGCCCCGGCGTGCGCGGCACGGCACCGTGCGCGTCGGCCGGCGTGGGCTGGTCAGGAGCCGTGTGCTCTCTCGTTGTCGAGTGCGAGGGCGAGGTAGACGGCGCTGAAGTCGGCGACGGCCAGCTGCCGCGCCAGGCGCGGGAGCCGGGTGAAGCGGCCGGGTTCCCCGTGCTCGGCGAGACCGCTGACCGGGACGTTGTGCCCGGCCGCGGTCCGCAGCACCTCGTCCATCGCCGCTGCGGCCGACCGCGGCTCCCGCTCCCCCGCGCCGTCGTGCGCCCCGGCGTCGGTGTCGCGGATGGTGAGCAGGCGCAGCCGGCGTCCGGCGTCGTCGGCACGGTCGCGGAAGAAGTCGTCGGCGTCGCGCGGGGCCAGTGGCCCGCCGAGGACGGCGCAGGCCGCCACCCGCTGGTCGGGCAGCCGGTAGTCGGTCGCCGGCAGCCCCGCGAGGGTGGCGAGCTGATCGGCGATCCGGGTGGCCGCGGCCCCGGCGAGCGGCCCCTCGGCCGCGATCACCGGCAGCGCGTCCAGCAGCTCCAGGGCGAGGGTCTTCGCCGGGTTCACGAACGACTCCCGCGCCGGGCCGCACTCCATGGCGACCTCGTCCAGGGCGGCGGCGATCGCCTCGGGATCGGTCCCGCCGGCCGGCAGCAGGTCGAGCTCGGTGGCGAGGAGGAGCATCGGGGTCAGGAGCGACCACAGCGTGGTGTGCCGGACCCGGGACGCCGGCAGCGCCACGTAGGGTGCGCGGGCGGCCGAGCACACGCCGCGCAGGGGCGCGTCCTCGGCGCCGATGCCGAGGAGGGAGACCCCGCGCCGGGCGGCCTCGTAGGCCGGCGTCACGGCGTACGTGCCCGCTCCGGTGCGCGTGGCCACGACGGCGATGTCGCTGGGACCGGTCCACACCGGCAGGTTCGGTCCCGGCACCACGTCGACGGTGACCGGGCTGGAGGGCCCGAGCAGCGCGCGGAGGACCGAGGCGGCGACCGCGCCCTCGCGGCGGGCCACCACGACCAGCCCTCGCGGCCGGCCGCCCTCGGTCACCCGGCCCAGGCCGGCCTCGGCGGTGAGCCGGGCGGTCTCCCGCACCTGGGCGCCGCCACCGGCGACCGCCGGCAGGAGACCCCGGGGATCGCGGGCACGGAGGAGCTCGGGGTCGTCGAGGACCTCCTCGGCGAACTCGGGCGATGTCACGCGGTCACCGTCATCGCGCCGTCACGCGTTCCGGTGCCGGGCCTCGTCCAGCAGCAGGACGGGGATGCCGTCGCGGACCGGGAACGCCCGGTCGCAGGTGGTGCAGAGCAGCTCGCCGGCCTGCTCGTCGACGGTCAGCGGGCTGTGGTGGGTGTCGGGGCAGGCCAGGATCGACAGCAGCTGCGGGTCCAGGCCCAGCGGGCCGCTCGCCGCCGTCGGTGACGTCTCGGTCATGCGCGCACCATCTCCAGGACTCGGTTCCGCACCTCGGTCATCCGCGCCTCGTCGGGCGCCTCGACGTTGAGCCGCAGCAGCGGTTCGGTGTTGCTGGCCCGCAGGTTGAACCAGGCGCCGTCGGGCAGCTGCACGGTGAGCCCATCGAGCTCGTCGATGCTCACCCCGTCCTGCTCGCCGAAGGCCGCGCGGACCTCCGCCATCTTCGCCTCCGCGTCGCTGACCGTGGAGTTGATCTCGCCGGACGCCGCGTACCGGCTGTAGGCCGCGGTGAGCTGCGACAGGGGGCGGGACTGCTCCCCCAGCGCGGCGAGGACGTGCATGGCGGCGAGCATGCCGGTGTCGGCCCGCCAGAAGTCGCGGAAGTAGTAGTGCGCGGAGTGCTCACCGCCGAAGACGGCGTCGGTGCGGGCCATCTCGGCCTTGATGAACGAGTGCCCGACACGGGTGCGGACCGGCTCACCGCCGTGCTCCCGGACGATCTCCGGAACCGCCCTCGAGGTGATCAGGTTGTGGATGATCGTCGTCCCCCGGCCCTTGGCCAGCTCCCGGACGGCGACGAGCGCCGTGACGGCCGAGGGGCTCACCGGATCGCCGTTCTCGTCGACCACGAAGACGCGGTCGGCGTCGCCGTCGAAGGCCAGCCCGACGTCGGCGCCGTGCTCGCGGACGGCGGCCTGCAGGTCGACCAGGTTGGCCGGGTCGAGCGGGTTGGCCTCGTGGTTGGGGAAGCTGCCGTCGAGCTCGAAGTACAGCGGGACGATCTCCAGGGGCAGCCCCGACAGGACGACCGGCACCGTGTGCCCGCCCATGCCGTTGCCCGCGTCGACGACGACCTTCAGGGGACGGATGCCCGACAGGTCGACCAGCGAGTGCAGATGGGCGGCGTACTCGTGCAGGACGTCCCGCGTGGTGACCTGGCCGACCCGGTCGGGGGTGCGCTCGTAGGAGTTCCGCTCAGCCCACTCGCGGATCGTGGCCAAGCCGGAGTCCTGCCCGATCGGCGCCGCGCCGGCGCGGCACAGCTTGATGCCGTTGTACTGCGCCGGGTTGTGGCTGGCGGTGAACATCGCCCCGGGCACGTCGAGGGAGCCGGCCGCGAAGTACAGCAGGTCGGTCGAGCCGAGGCCGGCCTCGATGACGTCGACGCCGCGACTGATGACGCCCTCGGCGAAGGCGCGGGAGAGTGGGACCGAGGACTCGCGCATGTCGTGCGCCGTCACCACGGCCGTCGCGCCGCTGTCACCGGCCACGAACTCGGCGAACGCCGCACCGATCGCCCGGCTGACGTCCTCGTCCCACTCGCCGGGGACGACGCCACGGACGTCGTAGGCCTTCACGATCGATGACAGGTCCGGCAACGCGGCTCACCCTCGTACTCGCGACTTCACGCAGACCGAGTGGCACCCGGCGTCGCCGACCCTATCGGCGGCCCGTGGACCCGGCGTGGTGGCCCCGCTGCAGGGGCCCGTCGCGAGCGCGCGAGCGGTGGGGGGCAGCGGGGTCCTCGCTCAGGTGAGGTCGGGCAGCACCCGGAGGTGACCGCGGCGGGTTCCGCTGCCGTCGTCGGCGGGGTCGCGCGGGGGCTCGGGGCGGGCGGCCTCGCGGACGGCGTCGGCGAGGGCCAGCAGGTCGTCACCGGTCGGGCCGGCGTCCTCGAGGTCGATCTCGTGACGGACGACCTCCCAGCCGCGGGGCACGGTCAGCCGCTCGGCGTGGAACTCGCACAGGTCATAGCTGTGCGGCTCGGAGAACGTCGCCAACGGGCCGACAACGGCCGTCGACTCCGCGTACACGTACGTCAAGGTCGCCGCTGCCGGTTGCGCGCAGCCGCTGCGCGAGCAGCGACGTGACTGCCTCACCACCGGTTCCTCACGCAAGGCACAGTAAACCTGCACGGCGGTCGGCCGCAGCAGGCACGCGGGGAATCGGGATCGGGTGCCCCATCCTGCACGATGACCCCGTGGGCATCGACACGGGACCGGTCCTCGTCCTGGGCGGGCGCAGCGAGATCGGGACGGCGGTCGCCGAGCGGCTCGCCGCGCGCGGCCGGACCACGGTCGTCCTGGCCGCCCGGCAGCCGGCTGACCTGGACGAACAGGAAGGGGCGGTGCGCCGGGCGGGGGCCACCACCGTCGGCCGGGTGGCGTTCGACGCCGACGACCTGGCCGGCCACGCGGCCGTCCTCGACGAGGTCGAGCGGAGGTTCGGGCCGCCGGGCACGGTCGTCGTCGCCTTCGGCGTGCTCGGCGACCAGGCCGTCGCGGAGCGCGATCCCGCCGCCGCGGTGGCGGTGGTGCACACCGACTTCGTCGCCCACGTCCACGTGCTCACCCTGCTGGCCGACCGGCTGCGGGCGGCTGGGCGGGGCACGCTCGTCGTCTTCTCCTCCGTGGCCGGCGTCCGCGTGCGCCGGGCCAACTACGTCTACGGCTCCGCGAAGGCCGGCCTCGACGGGTTCGCCAGCGGGCTCGCCGACGCGCTCGCCGGCTCGGGCGTGCGGCTGCTGCTCGTCCGGCCGGGTTTCGTCATCGGCCGGATGACCGCCGGGATGTCGCCGGCCCCGTTCTCGAGCACGCCCGGCCAGGTCGCCGACGCCGTCGTCGACGCGCTGACCCGGGGCCGTCAGGAGGTGTGGGTGCCGGCGGTCCTCCGCCCCGTCTTCTTCCTGATGCGCCTGCTCCCCCGGGCCGTGTGGCGACGGCTGCCGCGCTGAGCCCCGTACCCTTCGACCGACATGACCCGCCCACCCCGCCGCCGATGACCCGCCCACCCCGCCGCCGATGACCCGCCCACCCCGCCGCCCCGGCCGATCCCGCCGCGACCGCCACGGCCGCGGTCTGCGCGGGCGCCTGGTGCCGGCCGAGGTGCCCCTGGCCCGCAGCCGGGCGGAGCAGTTCGACGACCTGGTCCTCGACGCCGTGGAGGACCTCGAGCGCCGCTGGGAGCGGGAGCTGGCGGGGGTCGAGTTCGCCGTCGAGGACGTGCCCTGGGTCGAGCACACCGACCCCGACGAGGTGGTCCTCGACGCGGACGTGCTCGACGACGGGTCGGTTCCGCTGGCTCGGCTGCTGCCGGCCCACCGGGAGAACGGCCGCGACGTGCCGCCGCGCATCGTGGTCTACCGGCGGCCGCTGGAGATCCGCGCCCACGACCGCGAGGACCTCGCCGACCTGGTGCGTGACGTCGTCGTCGACCAGGTGGCCGTGCTGCTCGGCCGCGATCCGGAGGAGATCGACCCCACCGGCTGAGTCGGGCGGCTCGGTGGACACCGGCGGATGTGCTGCCGGCGCCCTGCGATGCTGACCGCGATGGACATCCCCGTGACGGCCGGGCCCTGGCTCGTGCTGGGCCTCGTGCTGGGGATCCTCCTGGCGGTGCCGGCCGCGCTGGGTGCCCTGGCCGTGCGCCGTCGCCGCCCGGGAGCGGACCCGCCCGCGTCTCCCGCCGGATCCGTCGCGGACCCCGTCGACGACGACCTCCCCGCGTTCCTGGAGTTCCCGCCGGGAACGGCTCGGGCACCGGACACCGCGACCGGCGGCTGGGCCGCCCTCAGCACCGCGGTCGGCACCCCGGCGGGGTCCCCGCCGACGCCGTTCGCCCCCCGCCGCGGGTCGGGGACCGGCGCCGTCCTGGCCGCGATGGGGGGCACCGCCCTGCTGCTGATCGGCGCCGCGGCGGCCGTGGCGACCGCCCGTACCCCCGATCCGGACGCCCCGCGCAGCGACGAGCGACCGGCCTCGGCGACCCCCCGGGCGGTCGCCGTGGATGCGCGACTGGTCTTCGAGGGCGTCGTCCTCGAGCGGCACGCGGTCGGCGTCACCGTGGCCTATCCGCGGGTCCGGGTGCGCACCGACGGCGACCGCGCGGCCGCGGAGATCGAGCTGCCGACGTTCAACTGCCTCCGCACCGACGCCCCGGAGGACCCTCGGCAGGCCGGCTGCACGCCGTCGGTGCCGGAGTACGGGGCGCTGTCGGGGCCGGACCTGCACGTCTCGGCGGACGGCGGCGGCCTGCTGATCTCCGGCCGCTTCGCCGCCACGCGGCGGCAGACCGGATCGCCACCGGAGCCGACCGGCCGCGCCTACGACGTCACCGTCCGGGCGGCTCCCCGGGACGGCCGGGCGGGACCGGGACAGGAGCCGGCCACCGGGCTGCTCCACCTGGGCGACGAGCGCGTCCCCACCAGCGCCGGGGAGCCGAGCACCATCACCTACGGGCGCTGACGCTCACGGCCATCCGCGGGCGGGGGCGGTCACGCTGACCAGCGGCGCGCCCATGGCGGTGCCCAGGCCGCCCACGTCGCTCCACCCCCACCACGGCCACCGGTCGGCGCCGTCGAGCAGGGTCAGCAGGGCCGCCCGCGGGCCGTCGTCCCCGGGCAGCACCGCCAGCTCCACCTGGCCGATGGCGGCGTGCAGCCGGGCGCAGGACCGGAGGAAGCCGCGGGCCCGCGTGTCGGGCTCACGGGCGAGCAGGGCCGGCAGCCACCGCTCGAGCTCCGCCGGGTCCCGGCTGCGCACCACGCCGCCCATCCCGTCGAGGTCGTCGGTCATGGCGTGGCTGCGCTCGTTGGCGATCAGGCCGTCGGGCAGCCGGGCCGACAGCGCGCGGGCCGTGGGATCACCCAGTGGGAGCCCGGCCAGGCGCAGCCGGGCGGACCCGCGCACGTCGCCGAGCAGGTCGTGGATGCCCGCGGCGAGGAGGCCGGCCGCCTCCCCGTCCCGCGCCAGCAGCCGGGCCGGCGGCCGCCCTCCGGGCACGGGTTGCACGCCGCCGCCCAGCACGGTCACCACCACCACCGGCCCGCGGCGTCGCAGGGCGAGGAACGCCACCGCGTCGGGACGCCCCTCGGCGTGCGCTCCGACGACCACCGCCGCCGGCCGGCCGGCGCCGCGGCCGGCCACCCCCGCGTTAAGCACGGCGGTGAGCCAGGGGCCCCGGGCGGTGACCGGGGCGCGGAGGTCGGCCATCAGCGGCGCCGCG
This sequence comes from Blastococcus deserti, assembly GCF_042682525.1. Taxonomy (NCBI): domain Bacteria; kingdom Bacillati; phylum Actinomycetota; class Actinomycetes; order Geodermatophilales; family Geodermatophilaceae; genus Blastococcus; species Blastococcus deserti. The sequence goes on along the minus strand of NZ_JBHUHP010000001.1, from coordinate 459,605 downwards.
GCGCGGATCTCCCGGACCACCCGGGCACGGCCGACGACGGTCCGGGTGAGCACCCCCGAATACGACCACAGCCGCCGACGGCAAGCGTCGGCGGCTGTGGCGAGGCGATGGAACGGCCCCTCTGCAGGGTCCCGCCGCGAGCGTGCGAGCGGTGGCGAGCAGTGGGGTCCTTCTTCACACGGCGCGGCGACGCAGCCGGCGGCGCTCACGCTCGGAGAGCCCGCCCCAGATGCCGAACCGCTCGTCGTTGGCGAGGGCGTACTCCAGGCACTGGGCCTTCACCTCGCAGCCGGTGCAGATCTTCTTGGCCTCGCGGGTGGAGCCACCCTTCTCGGGGAAGAACGCCTCGGGGTCGGTCTCTGCGCAGAGCGCCTGCTCCTGCCACGACTGGGCATCCGCCTCGGCCCCGATGCCCAGCAGGCCCGCGATGCCCTGGCTCGCCACGCGGCCCGTGTGGTGGCCACCGCCGGCTCCGAACCGGTCAGCGGACCGGTCGCTCGCACCGACGTAATCGCTCAACCACGACACCTCCGCCATGACGTTGCGTCCCCTCTCGCTTTCGTCCCGGTGCGCGGCCTCCGGGACGTTCCCGGGCCGTCCAGCACTCGTCGACACCGCCGGAATTACACGCGTGTCGTTGCCTGCCCGTCAACTTCGCCCGGTGTAAGCGACACGCCACACCAGCCCCACCCGTCACGAGCGTTCGTCAATTCTCGTCCCGACCCTCGACACGCCCGTGGAACAGTCGACAACTGCCTATCGGGCACCATGTCTTTCGTGCAGATCGTGGTGCTGGCCGGTGGGACCGGTGGGGCTCGATTCCTCCGCGGGGTCCGGTCCGCCGCGCCGGGCGCGGAGATCACCGCCGTCGTCAACACCGGGGACGACGTGACGCTGCACGGGCTGCGGATCTGCCCGGACCTCGACACGGTCATGTACACCCTCGGCGGCGGCATCGATGAGGAGCGCGGCTGGGGCCGGGCCGGGGAGAGCTGGACGGTCAAGGAGGAGCTCGCCGCCTACGGCGCCGACCCCGACTGGTTCGGCCTGGGCGACCGCGACCTGGCCACGCACCTGATCCGTACGCGGATGCTGGACGCCGGCTTCCCGCTGTCGCAGGTGACCGCGGCCCTCGCCGACCGCTGGCAGCCCGGGGTCACCCTGCTGCCCATGAGCGACCAGCGGGTGGAGACCCACGTCGTCGTGACCGATCCCGGCACCGGCCGGCAGCGGGCCATCCACTTCCAGGAGTGGTGGGTGCGGCACCGCGCCGCCCTCGACCCCGCCGCGTTCGTCCAGATCGGCGTGGAGGCCGCCCGCCCCGCCCCCGGCGTGCTCGAGGCCTTCGCCGCCGCGGACGCGGTTCTGCTGGCCCCGTCGAACCCGGTCGTCTCGATCGGGACGGTCCTCGGGGTGCCCGGGCTGCGCGAGGCGCTGCTGAGCTCACCCGCGCGCGTGGTGGGCGTCTCGCCGGTCGTCGGCGGTGGCGTGCTGCGCGGGATGGCCGACCGCTGCCTGCCGGCACTGGGCGTCGAGGTCAGTGCGGAAGGGGTCGGCCGGCACTACGGATCCCGCACGGACGGGGGCCTGCTCGACGCCTGGCTGGTGGCCCCCGGCGACGCGGCCGACGTGCCGGGGGTCGACGTCCGGCAGGTGCCGCTGCTCATGTCCTCCGCCGAGGCGACCACCGCCCTGGCACAGGCGGCCCTCGACGCCGCCGGGTTCCGGGCTGCCGGTGTCTGAGCCGCCGGTGTCCCAGCCGCCGGTGTCCCAGCCGCCGGTGTCCCAGGCGCCGGTGTCCGGGCCGCCGGCCGGCATCTCCGTCCACCCGGTCCCGGGGCTGCCGGAGTTCGCGCCCGGCGACGACCTGGCGGCGGCCGTCGCCGGGGCGGCTCCCTGGCTCGCGGACGGCGACGTCGTCGTGGTGACGTCCAAGGTGGTCTCCAAGGTGGAGGGACGGCTGGTGCGCGTCGAGCCCGGTGCCGACCGGGAGGCGGCCCGTCAGCGGGCGATCGAGGACGAGACCGTCCGGGTGGTGGCCCGACGGGGCCCGCTCTCCATCGTGCAGACGCGGCACGGCTGGGTGGTGGCCGCCGCGGGCATCGACGCCTCCAACGTGGGCCGGGACGCGCTCGTGCTGCTCCCCGAGGACGCCGACGCCTCCGCCCGCGCCCTCCGTGCCGGCCTGCGCGAGCGGCTCGACGTCGACGTCGCCGTCGTGGTGAGCGACACGTTCGGCCGGACCTGGCGGGAAGGGCTCACCGACGTCGCGGTCGGCGCCGCCGGCATCCCGGCCCTCGCCGACCACCGGGGCGCCGTCGATGCCTTCGGCAACCGCCTGGAGACCACCCGCGTGGCGGTGGTGGACGAGGTGGCGGCAGCCGCGGACCTGGTCAAGGGCAAGCTGTCCGGTGTCCCGGTCGCCGTCGTCCGTGGCCTGCGCCCGGCCCTGCCCGGCGCGAACGACGAGGGCACCCGCCCCCTGGTGCGACTGCCCTCCGACGACCTCTTCCCCTACGGCTCCCGGGACCTGGTCCGGACGCGGGAGCCGGGCGCGGAGCTGGTGCCGCGGGCGGGTGAGCTCGCGGCGGTCGCGGAGGCGTTCCGGGTCGCCAGCGCCGCGCTGCCGGAGTTCCCGGTGGTCCTGCGCCACGGCGGCGAGGGCGACGGCGTCGTCGACGTCCACCTCAGCGACACCCCGAACCTGACCACGGCGCTCAACCTCGGCGCGCTGCTCGGCGCCGCGATCGTGCAGCTGCACGCCGAGGGCTGGACGACGCGGTGGGAGCCGGTCGGGACACCGGGCGGCTCCTCCCTGGTGGGCAGGCTGTGGCTGGGCACTGCGACAGCGTGAACGCGAGCATTCGATAGCGTCGGCCCGTGGAGATCCGCGAACTCGCCGTCCCTGACAGCTACGCCATCGATCTCGTGCCGCACGGCGACTCACGCGGCAGGTTCACGGAGTGGTACCGCGCCGACGTGCTCTCCCAGGCCACCGGCTTCGGCCTGACCCTGGCCCAGGCCAACCACAGCGTGTCCGCCCGCGGCGTCCTCCGCGGGGTGCACTTCGCCCTCGTCCCCCCCGGGCAGGCCAAGTACGTGTACTGCCCGGCGGGCAAGGTCCTCGACGTGATCGTCGACATCCGGGTCGGCTCTCCCAGCTTCGGCGTGCACGACTCCGTACTCCTCGACAGCGAGCAGCCTCGAGCCGTCTACCTGGCGGAGGGGCTCGGTCACGCCTTCGTGTCCCTGGCGGACAACAGCTCGGTCACGTACCTGGTGTCGTCGGGCTACTCCCCCGGGCGGGAGTTCGGGATCAACCCCATGGACCCGGAGCTCGGCCTGCCGTGGCCCGCCGACATGGAGTTCGAGTTCTCCGCGAAGGATCAGGCGGCCCCCACGCTCGCCGAGGCCCGGGACCAAGGCCTCCTGCCGACGATGGAGCAGTGCACCGCGCGGTACGCCCAGCTGCGCGGACGGTGAGTCAGATCCCCCGGTAGTCCGTCGGGGCGAAGCGCGGCCCACGCCGCGGTCGCCGGGCGCCCCCGGCCAGGATGAGCCGCACGACCCGCTGGCGCTGCCCGCGCCAGGGCTCCAGGAGCGCCAGCATCCCGGCGTCGTCGGTGGTCCTCCGGCCGGCCAGCGACCAGCCGACGATGTTCTTGAGGTGGTAGTCACCGACACTCACGGAGTCGGGGCAGCCGAGCGCCCGCTGCACGACCTCGGCGGCGGTCCACACCCCGATGCCGGGGATCGAGCACAGCCGCCGCTGCAGCGCGGCCGAGTCGCCGGCCGCCTCGGGCTCGAGCCGCGACGCGACCGACGCCACCGCCCGCAGCGCCCGCCGGCGGGCGCCGTCCAGACCGCAGCGGTGCCATTCCCAATCGGTCACCTCGAGCACCCGCTGCGCCGACGGTGGCACCCGCATCCCCTCCGGCGCGGGGCCGGGGGCCGGCTCGCCCGCCAGACGCAGCAGCTCCCGCCACACCTGGTAGGCCTCGGCGGTGGTCACCTTCTGCTCGAGGACGGCGGGCACGAGGGCGTCCCAGGTGCGGCCGGTCCGGCCCAGCCGCAGCCAGCGGGTCGTGCGGTGCAGCTCGGCGACCACCGGGTGCCCGGAGGGGTCGAACCCTTCCGGGTGGTCGGCGGCGCCCAGCCATTCCGGGACTGCCGCTCCGGCCTGCTCGGCGCCGGGACCCCACGCGCTGATGCGGACCGTGCCCGCGCTGACGGCGATGCGCACCGTCGCCGACCCCTCGGCGGTCGTCGTGGTCCGCCAGAGGCCGTCGTCCGTGATGCGCATGGTCGGGTCACCGGTGCCGCGCCGGTGCGGGGCCAGCGCCCGGGCCGGGTCCAGGGGCCAGTCCGGCGTCCAGACGGACTCGAAGACCTGCCCGGCCGACGGGGTCGGCCGCGCGGCTGGGCTCGGGACTCGGCTCACGACGGTGCTCAGGACTTCCCCCGGGTGGTGCGGTCAAGTGCTCATGGTGGCGCGGCTCAGCGCGGCGCCATGCGCAACGCGCCGTCCATGCGGATCACCTCGCCGTTGAGGTAGCCGTGCTCGACGATCGCCAGCGCCAGCTGGGCGAAGTCGTCGGGCCGGCCCAGCCGCTTCGGGAAAGGTATGCCCGCGGCCAGCGCGGTCCGCGCCTCCTCGGGCAGACCGGCGAGCAGCGGCGTGTCGACCAGCCCCGGGGCGACGGTGCAGACCCGCACCCCGACGCTGGAGAGGTCGCGCGCGGCGGGAAGGGTGAGACCGACGATCCCGCCCTTGGACGCGGCGTAGGCGACCTGGCCGATCTGCCCGTCGTACGCCGCGATCGAGGCGGTGTTCACGACGACCCCGCGCTCGCCGTCCTCACCCGGCTCCGTCTCGGCCATCGCCGCGGCCGCCAGCCGGAGCACGTTGAAGGTGCCGACCAGGTTGACCATCACCGTCCTCGTGAACGCGCCCAGGTCGTGCGGCTCCCCGCCCCGGCCCACCGTGCGCTGCGCCCAGCCGATGCCGGCGCAGTTGACCGCGATCCGCAGCGGGCGGTCCTTGCCGGTGGCCTCGGCGATCGCGGCCTGCACCGACGCCTCGTCGGTCACGTCGGTGCGCACGAACGTGGTGTGCCCGCCGAGCTCGTCGGCCAGGGCCCGCCCGCGGTCCTCCTGCAGGTCGAGGACCGTGACGGCCGCGCCCCGGGCGGCCAGGGCGCGGGTGGTGGCCTCACCGAGCCCGGAGGCTCCTCCGGTGACGACGGCTGCGACGTCGAAGCTCTTCATGGCGGCGGACGTTAGCGGGTGCCTCCCCGCGGCGACGTGAGGCCGTCCCAGCCGGCCACGTAGCCTCGCTCCAGGTCTGCTCCGCGCCGCCGGGTGCGGCACCCCGCAGCCCACGCGCCCCGTTCGCACCTGGGCGTCCGGCGTGCGTTCGCCGACGTCCGCGACTCCCGGAGGACCCGACGGCCAGCAACCACGAGGGGCATCGCCTGGACGACGCCCGCGGCACGGGCGTCCGAGCCCGGGTACTCGGCCTCCTGCGGTCGGGCGGAACCCGGGCCGGCCTGCTGGTCCTCGCCTGCTCGATGGTCGGGCACATCGGGAACTACCTCTTCTACGTGCTGGCTGCCCGGGCGCTGTCCCCCGCCGAGTTCGCGGACGTGAGCGCCATGACGGCGCTGGCCACCATCGCCTTCATGCCGGCGAGCGGTGTGCAGGCCGCGGTCGCTCGCGACACCGCCGCCCTCATCGCGGCCGGGCGGTCCGAGGAGGCCGACGGCCTCGCCCGCTGGCTGGCCGGACGCCTCGCCGTCCTCCAGGCCGGCCTGCTCGCCGTCCTGCTCGTCGCGACGCCGGCTGCGGTCGCCGTGCTGGACCTGTCAGCGCGGTCGGTGTGGCTCACCGGTGCCGTGTGGCTGGTCCTCGGACTGGGACTGCAGGTCGGCCTGGGGCCCCTGCAGGGGCGGGAGCTCTTCGGGGCGGTCGGGGCGGTGCTGGCCGGGCCGCAGGGGGCGCTCCGCCCGGTCGTGCTGCTGCCGGGCGTGGCGGTCGCGGGGGTGGCCGGGGCGCTGGGGGCGCTCGTCGCGGTGACGGTGCTGGGCCTGGCCGGCGTCCTCGCAGTGCTCTGGCGCGCGCTGAGGAACGGCCACGGCCGCCCCGTCGCGCTGACCGGCACGCTGCCCGCGCTCGCTGCCCTCACCGCGTTCGCCTCGCTGACCAACGCCGACGTCCTGGCAGCGAAGATCGTCCTCGACGCGACCGACGCCGGCCTCTACAGCTCCGCCGCGCTGCTCGGGAAGATCGCCCTCTACGCCCCGTCGGCGCTGGCCCTCGTGCTGCTGCCGAAGGTCACGTCCCGGCTCCAGTCGGGGCTGGACATCCGCGGGCCCGCCCTGTCGACCCTCGCCGCCACCCTGGGCACGGGTCTCCTGGTGACCGGCGCCATCCTCGTCGCGCCGTCCTCGCTCGTCACCGTCGTGTTCGGCCCGGAGTACAGCGCGGCCTACGGGCTGGCAGCGCCGATCGCGGCGGTCATGACCCTGGCCTCGCTGCTGCAGGTGCACCTGATGGTGGCGCTGGCCAGCGGCAACCGGCGCACGGTGCTGCTCACGGCCGGCGCCGCGGTCCTCCAGGTCACGGGGCTCACGCTGCTCGCCGAGACCGCCCGGGACGTCGTGCTGGTCTCGGCCCTGGCGACCGCCGCGGCTCTCCTGCTCCACGAGCTGGTGTCGCCGTTCGGCACCCTCCGCCTGTTGCGGCGCCGGGGACGCGGCGACCGTTCCCTATCCTCGGCCGGGACGTCCCCGGCATCTCGAAGCGCCCCACCGACGGGGCGGTCTGGAGAAGGCGATGAGTCTTGAGTTCATGGTGCCCTTCTACGGGGATCCGGGGCTGCTCAAGGAGACCGTCGCCAGCGTGCAGGCGCAGACGGACGGCGACTGGCGGCTCACCGTCGTCGACGACGGGTACCCCGACGACTCGATCCCGGGCTGGTTCGCCACGCTCGGCGACGAGCGCATCCGCTACCTGCGGAACGAGACCAACCTCGGCGCCAACAAGAACTACGAGAAGTGCCTGTCACTGGCGACCGCGGACGACGTCACCGTGCTCGGGGCCGATGACCTGCTGCGCCCGAACTACGTGTCGGTGCTGCGCGAGGCCCGCCGACGCTTCCCCGACGCCGCGGTCATCCAGCCGGGGGTCGAGGTCGTCGACGAGCACGGACGACCGGCGCACTCGCTGGCGGACCGCGTGAAGCGCGTGTACGCGCCGCGGACCGACGGACCCGTGGAGCTCTCCGGGGAGGACGTTGCCGCGAGCCTGCTCAAGGGAAACTGGCTCTATTTTCCCGCCCTGTGCTTCTCCGTCGCCAAGGTGCGCGAGGTGGGCTTCCGCGAGGGGCTCAACGTGGTGCAGGACCTGGCCCTCGTCATGGACCTGCTCCAGCGCGGCGAGAGCCTCGTCGTCGACCCGACCGTGTGCTTCGCCTACCGGCGGCACAGCAGCAGCGACTCGTCCTGGCGCGCGCTGGAGGGCACCCGGTTCGTCGAGGAGCGCGAGTACTTCCTGACGGTGGCCGGCGAGCTCCAGGCACGGGGTTGGTCCCGGGCCGCCCGCGCCGCCCGGCTCCACGTCTCCTCACGACTGCACGCCCTCACCTACCTGCCCGCCGCCGTGCGGCAGCGACACCGCGTCGGCATGCGGAACCTCTCCCGGCACGTCTTCGGCGGCGTCGGCCACTGACCGGTCCAACGACTCAGGGGCGGCCGGGGGGCTGCCCGCGGGCGATGAGCCGGGCCTCGGTCTCGGTGAGCGCGACCTCGCGGGAGAGGCGCACGAGGCGGGCCTCCTGCTCGCGGAAGCGGACGCTGGTGCTGCCGACGAGGTAGATGATCACGACGGCCAGCATGTAGAGCAGCAGGTCGGTGCCCCGGTCGACCCCGACGAAGTCCGCCAGGGCCTGCAGGATGCCGGGGAAGAGGACGGCCAGGACGCCGGCCACGACGGTCAGCACGGCGAGGATCTTGCGTCGGGCCTGACCGCGCAGGGACGCACGGGAACGCAGCGAGAAGACCACAGCCAGCACGATTGCCGGCACCAGCAGCAGCTTGATCACCGTCGGCTCCAGGTGCTGACGCGGTGGAACAGGATGTCGAACAGGATGTTCACGCTGTTGAGCAGCGGCTGTCCCTTCGACCTCGAGTAGTCGGTGTAGAGGATGTGCACCGGGTACTCGGTGACCCGGTAGTCGGACTGGGTGAGCACCTGCTCCAGCTCGGTCGCGTGCGCCATCCCCATGTGCGCGAGGTCGATCCGGGCGGCGACGTCCCGGGTCATGAGCCGGAGCCCGTTGTGGGCGTCGGTCAGCTTGGTCCTGCTGCGCCGGTTGAGGACCTTCGTGGCCGTCTTGAGCAGGAACCGCCGGAGTCCGCCCATCTCCGTCTTCCCGTCCAGAAACCGCGAGCCCAGGACGACGTCGTAGCCCTCCTGGGCCTTGGCGATCATGCCGAGCAGGTCCTGTGCCTGGTGCTGACCGTCGGCGTCGAAGGTGGCGATGTACTTCGCGTCGGTGAACCGCAGGGCTGCCAGGAAGCCGGTCTGCAGCGCGCCACCCTGACCGAGGTTGATCGGATGGCTGACCCGGATGGCGCCCGCGGCATCGATCTCCGCCGCCGAGTCGTCGGTGCTGCCGTCGTCGACGGCGATGACCGTGAGCCCCAGGTCGACGAGCTCGGCGATCACCCGCCGGACGACCGACGCCTCGTTGTAGACGGGCATGACGACAGCCGTCGGTGGAAGGTCCCCACGGACGGTGTCGGGCGGCCGCACGGTCGGGTTCATCGGGGAGCATGGTAGGTGAGGGCGGCGACCGGGCGTCCTCATCGGCTGCCCGCTGCGCCGAGCGCCGTCAGGACCAGCGGGGGCCGCGGTCGCGCTCGACGGCGGCCAGCAGCTGCTTGACCTGCTCGGCCTGGCCGACGGGGCAGACGAGCGTGACGTCGCGGGTGTGCACCACGACCGAGTCCTGCACCCCGGAGAGGGCGATCAGGTGGTCCGGGTCGTCGCTGAAGACGATGTTGCGCCGGCTGTCGACCAGGACCGTGAGGCCGTGGACCGCGTTGCCGTCCCCGTCGTTGCCCAGGGTGTGGGCGAGCGCCGGCCAGGAGCCGACGTCGAGCCACTCGGCGTCCAGGTCGACCACGAGCACCCGGCCCGGCTCGGCCGCCGACGGCTCGAGGACGGCGTAGTCGACGCTGATCTTCGGCAGGGTCGGGAAGACCTCGGCGAGCACGGCCTCCCGTTCAGGTCCGGGCGCCGCCGCCACGACGCGTCGCAGGCCCGCGGCGGTCGCCGGCAGGTGCTCGGCCAGCGCGTCGAGGACCGTGCGGGCCCGCCACACGAACATCCCGGAGTTCCACAGGTGGTCGCCGGAGGCCAGGTACGCCTCCGCCGTGGCCCGGTCGGGCTTCTCCCGGAACGAGGCCGCCTCGGCGACCCCCGGGAGCCCGGTGGGCGCCCCGCGCTGGACGTATCCGAAGCCGGTCGCCGGCGAGCTGGGCCGGATGCCCAGGGTGACCAGGGCGCGCGGCCGGACCGCGAGCGCGTCGTACGCGCTCGAGAGGGCGGCGGCGAACCGCTCGACCGGCCGGATGACGTGGTCGGCGCTGACGACGGCGAGCTCGGCGCCCGGGTCGGCCGCCTCGACCAGCGCGGCGGCCAGTCCGACGGCGTTCGCGGTGTCGCGGGCCACCGGCTCCAGGATCAGCCGGTCGGCGCGTAGCTCCGGCAGGGCCGCGGCGACCTGCTCCCCGTACCGGGCCGCGGTGCAGACCCAGATGCGCTCGGCGGGCAGGACCGCGCGCAGCCGGGCGAACGCCTCGGCCAGCAGGCTGTGCGCGGTACCCCCCTCCCCGGCGACCACGTCGAGGAGCTGCTTCGGCCGCTCGGCCCGCGACAGCGGCCACAGCCGCGTGCCCGAGCCGCCGGCCATGATCACTGCGTGGCGCACGCGGGCGTCTCCCTGCTCACCTGGTCGTGATGGCCGGGGGTCATCGACGGGCGATCACGGTGCCCGGCCCGACCTCGCGCCGGCGCCAGGGGCGACGACGTGCCCGCGGCACGTCCTCGGCCGACCGCTGGGGCGCGGCGCCCGCGTTCACCCGGTCGCTGACGTACGACACGAGCATCCGGGCGCCCAACCCGATGCGCAGCGCCCCGCGCAGCGGCGCCTGGATGCGCCGGGGGTACCGGCGGGCGAGATAGCGCAGGGCGCTCGTGTGGTGGACCCGGCGCATGCGTTGTGGCTCGCGGCTGGTCGCGTGACCCCCCTCGTGCTCGACCACGGCCGAGGGCGCGTACACGTGCAGCCAGCCGCGTTCCCCCAGGCGCGCGCCGAGGTCGACGTCCTCGAAGTACATGAAGTAGCCCGGGTCGAACCCGCCGACCGAGTGGAAGGCCGTCAGGTCGGCGAGGAAGCACGATCCGGACAGCCAGCCGGCCGGTCGCTCCCGCGGCTCCTCCCGCTCACGCCGGTAGCGCGCGGTCCAGGGATTGCCCGGCCAGAGCCAGCCGAAGACGGCGTGACCCGTGCCGGTCGTCAACGACGGCAGGTCGCGGGCCGAGGGGTACAGCCGGCCGTCAGGGGTGCGGATGGCCGGCCCGACGGTGGCCGCGCGCGGCCACCGGGCAGCGGCGGCGAACAGCTCGTCGACCGCACCGGGCTCGAACCGGATGTCGGGGTTGGCCACCAGCGCCCAGCCGCTTCGCACGTCGGCCAAGCCGGCGTTCGCGGCGGCCCCGTAACCGACGTTCCCCCCGGTCGACAGGATCCGGACGTCGGGGTGGTCCCGCGCCGCTCGTTCCGGCGCACCGTCGGTGGACCCGTTGTCGGCGAGCACGACGTCGAGGGGGCGGGTGGTGGCCTCACGAAGCGTGTCGAGAAAACCGGACAGCGACTCCCCCGGCGAGTAGGTCACGACGACCACCCGCAGCGGGACGTCGGCCGGCACCTGGGTCACGCCCCGACCCTACGTCGCTCCCCAGGCCTGCCAGGTGCACCTGTCTGCCCCGGTGCGTCCGGGCGGTCGCCCGTGCGCCCGGTACTGTCGGTGCCCGTGTCGACTGGCGCTCCGGAACTCATCGTCGTCGGATCGGGCTTCTTCGGGCTGACCGTCGCCGAGCGGGCCGCCAGCCAGCTGGGCAAGCGGGTGCTCGTACTCGACCGCCGCCACCACATCGGGGGCAACGCCTACTCGGCACCCGAGCCGGAGACCGGCATCGAGGTGCACGTGTACGGCGCGCACCTGTTCCACACGTCCAACGAGCGCGTCTGGCAGTACGTCAACCAGTTCACCGAGTTCACGAACTACCAGCACCGCGTCTTCAGCGTCTACGACGGTCAGACGTATTCGCTGCCGATCAACCTGGCCACGATCTGCCAGTACTTCGGCCGCAGCTTCAGCCCGGACGAGGCCCGGGCGCTGGTCGCCGAACAGTCCGGCGAAATCGAGACCGCGGCGGCCGCCAACCTCGAGGAGAAGGCGATCTCCCTGATCGGCCGCCCGCTGTACGAGGCGTTCATCCGCGGCTACACGAAGAAGCAGTGGCAGACCGACCCCACCGACCTGCCCGCGGCGGTCATCGCCCGCCTGCCCGTGCGCTACACCTTCGACAATCGCTACTTCAACGACACCTACGAGGGCCTGCCCAAGGACGGCTACACCGCGTGGCTGACCCGCATGGCCGACCACCCGAACATCGAGGTGCGGCTGTCGACCGACTTCTTCGACGTCCGCGGCGACCTGCCGGGCGGCGTGCCGGTGGTCTTCACCGGCCCGATCGACAGGTACTTCGACTACGCCGTGGGAGCTCTGGGCTGGCGCACCCTCGACTTCCAGACCGAGGTTCTGCCGATCGGCGACTTCCAGGGGACGTCGGTGATGAACTATGCCGACGAGGACGTGCCCTTCACCCGGATCCACGAGTTCCGGCACTTCCACCCCGAGCGCGACTACCCGGCGGACAAGACCGTCGTCGTCCGCGAGTACTCCCGCTCCGCCCGGACCGACGACGAGCCGTACTACCCGATCAACACGCCCGAGGACCGGGCCAAGCTGGAGCGCTACCGCGAGCTGGCCCGCAAGGAGGCGGCGGAGAACCTGGTGCTCTTCGGCGGCCGGCTGGGGACGTACCAGTACCTCGACATGCACATGGCCATCGGCTCGGCACTGACCATGTACGACAACCGCATCCGCCCGTTCTTCGAAGGCGGCGGGTCGCTCGACGGAAGCCTGGGCTGACCTTCGGCGGTCAGGCCCCGGCGGCCGCCCGGTAGGCCGCCAGGTGGGCGCGGGCGCACGCGCGCCAGTCGAATCCGGCTGCCCGGGCCCTCGCCGCCTCACCCAGCTCCCGGCGCCGCACCGGGTCGTCGAGCAGCGCGCGGAGGGCCGACCCGATCGAGGCCGGATCGGGCTCGGTGTAGGCCACCGCATCCCCACCCACCTCGGGCAGCGACAGCCGCCGCGTCGTCAGGACGGCGGCGCCGCAGGCCATCGCCTCCAGGACCGGCAGCCCGAAACCCTCGCCGAAGCTGGGATAGGCCACGAGCTCCGCCTCGCCGAGCAGGCCGCTCAGCAGATCCAGCGGGACATAACCCGGGCGCAGCACCGTCAGGTGGTCGGGCACCGCGGCTATGGCAGCGTCCACCTGGTCGTCCCAGCCCCGGCCACCCGCGAGGACGAGCGCCGGCGGGTCCGGCCGGTCGCCGACGGCCTCCACCCAGCCGCGCACCAGGCCCGCCGCGTTCTTGCGCGGTTCCAGCGTGCCGAGGAACGCGATGTAGGGCCCGGTCACCCCGAGGTGGGCGCGCACACCGGCCCGCTCGGCCGCCGACGGGACGTGGAACCGGGCCGCGTCGACGCCGAGGTGCGCGACGTCGATGCGGGAGGGGTCCGCACCGACCTCGCGGACCAGCTCGGCCCGGGTGGCCGCCGACGGCGTCACGCAGCGCCGGGCCCGGCGCAGCGAGATGCGGGTCCAGGTGCGGAAGAACCGCCGCTTGACGGCGAGGTGGACCTCGGGATGGGTGAAGAAGGTCGCATCGTGCAGGGTGGTGACCACCGGCAGGCCGGCCGCCAGGGGCATCGTGTAGTGCGGGCTGTGCAGCACGTCGGCCCGGCTCTTCCGCACCAGCAGCGGCAGCCCAGCCTGCTCCCACAACAGCCGGGCCGGCGGCCGGGCGACCGCCGCCGGCGCTGCCAGCACGTCCACACCGGGGAGCAGGGCCCGGTAGTGCCCGAGATCGTGCGCCTGGGCGACGACGGCGAGGTCGGCACCCTCGGCGAGTAGCGCGGGCAGGAGCTCGTCGACGTAGCGGCCCACCCCGCCCCGGTCCGGGGGGACGGCGGTCGCGTCGACGACTACGCGGGGTGCGTCGGGCAGGACGGCTCCTGGGGTTGCGCGGGCGGGAGGACCCGAGCCTACGGGGCCCCGCGGCACCCTTCGGGAGCGTGTCATCCCACGGATACGCTGCCCCGATGCGAGGCATCATCCTGGCCGGCGGCAGCGGTACGCGGCTCTACCCGATCACGAAGGCGATCAGCAAGCAGCTGATGCCGATCTACGACAAACCGATGATCTACTACCCGCTGTCCCTGCTGATGAATGCGGGGATCAAGGAGATCCTCGTGATCACCACGCCAGACGACCAGGCCGGTTTCCAGCGGCTGCTCGGGGACGGCAGCACCATCGGCGTCCGCATCGAGTACGCCGTCCAGCCCCGCCCGGAGGGTCTCGCGCAGGCCTTCGTCATCGGCGCGGACTTCATCGGCGACCAGCCGGTCGCACTGGTCCTCGGGGACAACATCTTCTACGGGACCGGCCTCGGCGAGAGCCTCCGGGCCAACACCCACCCGGTCGGCGGCCACGTCTTCGCCTACCACGTGGCCAACCCTCAGGACTACGGCGTCGTCGAGTTCGACGACGAGGGCCGGGTGATCTCCATCGAGGAGAAGCCGGCGAAGCCGAAGAGCTCCTACGCGGTGCCGGGGCTCTACTTCTACGACAACCAGGTCGTGGACATCGCCGCGAACGTGAAGCCCAGCGACCGCGGCGAGCTCGAGATCACCGCGGTCAACCACGAGTACCTGCGCCGCGGTCAGCTGACGGTCACGGTCCTCGAGCGCGGTACCGCGTGGCTGGACACCGGGACCTTCACCTCGATGATGCAGGCCGCCGAGTTCGTGCAGGTCGTCGAGGACCGGCAGGGCTGGAAGATCGGCTGCATCGAGGAGGTCGCCTGGCGGCGCGGCTTCATCGACGACGCGCAACTGGAGGCCCTCGGGATGCAGTTGCGCAAGAGCGGCTACGGCGACTACCTCCTGAGCCTGCTCGGCCGCTCTGACCAGTCGGCCTGACGACCCATGTCGAGCTGCGGTCCGCTGTCGTAGTCGCAGCCGGCCGCGGTGCGGGGTGGGTCGTAGGCGCTGTGGTGGGTCCAGCAGCGCCGGAGAGCCCGGGTCAGGGCGCGGGCGCGGATGCGAACGGCGCGGGGACGGCGAGCCCCGCGGCCCGCTCGGCCTCGTGACGACCCGACGGCCGGAGTGCACACCGGCACGCTCGAGCAGCGGCCCCGGCACGACCAGGATCGGTCGGTGACGCTCAGCGCGGGAGATCGCGGTACAGGTCCCACAGGGTCCGCGCGGTCCGCTCCCAGGTGAACTGACCGGCGCGGGCAAGGCCCCGTGCCGCCATGTCCCGGCGGAGCCCGGGACCGTCGACCAGCTCGGTCAGCGCCGCCGCGAGTGCCGCGACGTCGCCGATCGGCGCGACGAACGTGGCATCCCCGCCGACCTCCACCAGCGCCGGGTCGTCGGAGGTCACCACCGGGGTGCCGGCCGCCATGGCCTCCACCACCGGCAGCCCGAAGCCCTCCGCCCGGCTCGGCACCACCACCGCCACCGCGGCGGCCATGACCGCGGCCAGGTCGGGATCCGGCAGCCGCCCGAGGACGACCACGTCCCCCTGCCGCAGTCCCAGGTCGCGGGCCAGTTCCAGCGGCTGGACACCGCCCCAGCCCGGCTGCCCGACGAGCACGAGCGGCAGCCGGCGCTCGTGCGGCATCGCGGCCAGCGCGGCCAGCAGGACGTCCAGACCCTTGCGCGGCTCGAGGGTCGCCACGCTGAGGAAGTAACCGTCGCGCGGGGCCCCGGCCCGCACCGCGCGATCCGCGGCGTCGTCGGGGCGGGCGAGCCGGCCGCTCACCCCGGCCCCGGCGACGACGACGCGCTCCGGCAGCGCGACCCAGCGGCGCAGCTCCCGGGCCACCGCGGCCGTGGGCACCACGACGGCGTCGGCGGACCGGCCCACCCGCTCCGCCATCGCCCGGTGCCACCGCACGCCCCGCGGGGTCAGCGTCTCCGGATGGGTCCACGGCACGGCGTCGTGCACCGTCACGACGAGCGGCCGGCCGGCGCGCGGTGGAGCCAGCAGCGTGGGGGCGTGGACGACGTCGGCACCGGTCGGCACCAGGGGCACGCCCCGTTCCCACGCCAGGGTGAGCGCCCGCCGCGACAGCGGCAGCCGCCGGGGTCCCCGCACGCCGCGCAGCCGCGCGGCGCCGACCCGTCGGTGCGCAGCGACCCAGCCGGTCACCCGGCACCCGGTGGGCGCGACGGCGGCCAGTGCCTCGGCCACCTCCGCGGTGTAGCGGCCGGTGCCACCGGGCAGCGGCGCCAGGATCTGCTCGACCACCATCGCGACACGCACGCGGCGACCCTACGGACAGCGATCGCGGTCGGCGCCCGGCACAGGCGGCGCCGCCGGTCGCCGGTGCGGTCGGCTCGATCCCGGAGGCCGCAGGGCGGTAGCGTCTGATCCACCGGCGCCGCGCCCGGCACGGCGCACGACGCTGCGGTGCCGTGGCTCGCGGCGTGCATCCTCGTATCGGGCGGGTGCGGACACGGGCGAGCGGACGAAGGCGGCATGAGCAGCGCAGCACCAGGAGAACGGACCCGGGAGCCGGTCGCCGAGCCGGCGCCGGACGAGCGCCCGCGACGCCCCCGGGCCAGGCTGGCGTGGGTCGTGTTCGCGGTGGTGGCCGTGCTGGCCACCGTCCTGGTGGGCTTGCACATCGACAACTACCGGCAGCTGTCGGTCTACGACGAGCCCCAGCACATCGACTACGTGCACCGCGTGCTGCAGGGTGACTTCCCGGCATCGGGCGACGTCTGGCTGCCGGAGACGATCGAGGCGACCACCTGTCGCACCATCGACTACCCCGCGCCGCTCCCCGCCTGCTCCGCCGCGGCAGACCTGCCGGCCCTGCCCAACGGCGGGCTGAGCATGGCCTTCATCCACACGCCCGCCTACTACACGGTCGCCGCAGGGGCCGTCCTCCTCGACCGCGCCCTCGGCCAGGTCGTCGACGACGTGGACGCGATGCGCCTCACCGGCGTCCTGTGGCTGGTCCTGGCCCTCTGGATGCTCTGGCTGCTGTGGCGCGACCTCGGTGTCCCGTGGCAGACCCGGGCCGGCTTGTCCCTGGCTCTCACCGCGGCTCCGATCGTCCTGCTCAGCCAGAGCACCGTCACCAACGACGCCACCGCGCTCGCGGCAGGGGCGGCCCTGACCGTGGCCGTCATCCGGTGGGACCGGGGCACATCCCGCCTGTGGCTGCCGGTTACGATCGGGCTGGTGGCCCTGTTGCTCAAGGTCACCAACCTCGCGGTGGTCCTCGCGGTGTGCGCGTTCGTCCTCGTGCGGGCCCTGCAGCACAGCACGACGACGCGGCAGCGGGTACGCGCCGTCCTCACCCGCCGCAACCTGCTGCTGGTAGGCCTGCTCGGCGTCGCGACGGTCGTCGTCGGCGTCGGTTGGTCGGTGGTCGTGAACGCGCGGGCGACCCTGGACGAGTCGGAGAACCCGCAAAACGTCCTGATGGCCGTCGACCGTTTCGACCCGTCGTGGCTGGCCACGTCCATGCTGTCCCTGACGTCCCCGCTGCAGCCGCAGTTCTACCAGGCGGTCATGACCGGCTCGGCGGGTGCGGTCATCGTCGCCAACCTCGCCAACATCGGCCTGCTGGCCCTCGCCGTGGTGGGTGCGGCGCGCTCGGAGCCGGGATCGGTGGTGCGCGCGCTGGCCATCGCGGTGGGCGCCACGACGCTGGCCTACGGACCGCTCCTGACCGTCGTCAACTTCGTCACCGCCGGCGTGTACTTCGGCATCCCCGCGCGGTACGGCCTCTCCCTCGTGCCGGGCATGCTGGCGCTGGCCGGCACCGCGGTCCGCACACCGCGGGGCGGCACGGTCCTCCTCGTCGTGGGGGCCGCCTTCTACGCGATGACCGCCTGGGTCCTGGTGCGCTGATCGGGGGCGCGGACGGACGTCCCGGCACGGCCGCCTGTCTCCCCGTTCCGGCGTGACCGTCACGGCACCGGCCCGGCCCGGATCTGTCGGTAGCGTCGCCCGCGACCACTACGCCGGAGCGGTGGGCGCCCCGGCCGTCCCACCCCTGCGGCATGACGGCGCGGCGGCATCGCGCTCCTGGCACTGGGGCTTCTCCTCTACGCACTCACCGCCTGGAAGCTCGTCGCCTGACGCTGGTTCGCCGGTCGCCGGAGTACCTGACTAGGTTCCTCGGCGTGCCCTCCGAGCCCCAGGCCAGCGTCGTCGTCGTCACCTGGCAGGGAGCGCACCTGCTGCCGGACTGCCTGGACTCGCTGGCACGGCAGACCGTCGCGCACGAGGTGCTCGTCGTCGACAACGCCTCCACCGACGGCACCGCCGAGGTCTTGCGCCGCTACCCGCACGTCCGCGTGGTCCGGACCGAACGCAACCTCGGGTTCGCGGGCGGCGCCGAGGCCGGGCTGCGCGCGGCGACGGGCGAGTTCGTGGCGTTCCTCAACAACGACGCCGTCGCCGAGCCCACCTGGCTGGCGGCGTTGCTCGCCACGATCGTCACCGACGACCGCATCGCCGCGGTCACCTCGCTGATGCTGCTGGCCGGCAGCGATCCGCCCGTCGTCAACAACGCGGGCGTCGTCGTCCTGCCGACGCTGTACGGGGCCGACCGCGCCGCCGGCGCCGACCCCGCCACGGTCGCCGAGCCGGCAGAGGTCTTCGGGTTCAGTGGCGGCGCCGCCCTGCTGCGCCGCTCCGCCGCCCTCACCGTGGGCGGCTTTCCGACGCCCTTCTTCCTCTACTACGAGGACACCGACCTCTCCTGGAGGCTCCGCCTGGCCGGCTGGTCCATCCGCTACGAGCCCGCGGCCGTCGTCCACCACCGCCACGCGGCCACCTCGGACCGCATGTCGCCGCTGTTCGCCTTCCACAACGAGCGAAACCGCCTGCTCCTCCTCGTCCGATGCGCGCCCGCGGCCCCTGCGGCGGCGGCATGGGGCCGTTTCCTCCTCACGACGGCGTCCCTGGCCCTCCGGCACGGCCGTCGCCTGCGGGGAGCCGAGCCCCACAATCTGCGGGTGTCGCTCCGGCTCCGCGTCCTCGCCTCGGCGGTGCGGCTGCTGCCGTGGGCTCTGCGCGAGCGCCGTCGGATCCGGCCTGGGGCCGGGAGGGCCACGGACCTCCCTCTCGGGGCCTGAGCGCCTCCCTCGTCCCAGGCGTCACCAGACGTCACGGACCTGTCCCGTACGGCGGGACCACCCCTCAGCGCGGTGCTAGCGTGGGTGGGACGACTTCTCGTGACCCACCACGTCACATCTCTGGCCATGTCCCCAGCGGACCGGTGGTGGACGACAGGACAGGTGACCCCCTCGCATGACCCAGTCCGTTCGGGCGGTATGGCAATACCGCGGACTGATCGGCAATTTTGCCAATCGCGAAATCAAGGGCAAATACAAGGGCAGCATCCTGGGCTCCGCCTGGTCGCTGATCAACCCACTGGCCACCCTGGCGATCTACAGCCTCGTCTTCGGTTTCATCATCAAGTTCCCCACGCCGGTCGCAGGCAACGGTGAGCTGACCAGCTTCACCGTCTATCTGTTCACCGCGCTCGTCGTGTGGAACTTCTTCCAGTCGGTGAGCACGAGCGGCATGGGCGCGCTGGTCACGGCCGGCCCGTTGCTCCGCAAGATCTACTTCCCCCCGTTCGCGCCGGTGATCGGATCTGCGGCGGCCGTGCTCAACCAGACGGCGATCGAGTTCGGTCTACTGTTCGTCGTCTACCTGGTGGTGGGCAACGTCGGCTGGTCGTTCCTGCTGGCTCCGGTCCTGCTCGTCCTGCTGGGCGCGTTCGCGCTGGGCATCGGGCTGGTCCTGGCAGTGGCGAACGCTCGGTTCCGGGACGTCAGCTACATCGTGAGCGTGCTGCTGAGCCTGCTGTTCTACATGTCCCCGATCATCTATCCGATCTCCCTGGTGACCGATCTGTACGACCAGCATGGCTGGTTGCGGCTCTACGAGTACAACCCCGTCACGGCGTTCATCGAGGCCTTCCGATCGGCCCTGTGGCACCTGGAGTTCCCCGGCTGGGGTCGACTGGCCTACCTCACCGTCGTGAGCCTGGCCGTGCTGGTCGGCGGATGGGTGTTCTTCCAGCGCAAGTCGGCCGACGTGAGCGAGGAGCTGTGACGGTCTTCCACCCGGTCGAGGAGGAGATCGAGGCCCCGGCGAAGCCTGTCGACGTCGCGATCGAGGTCCGTGGGGTCACGAAGCGCTTCCGCCGCTACCACGACCGCAGGACCAACGTCAAGGAGCTGTTCAGCCCCCGCCGTGCCCGCGTCAAGCGGCACGACGACTTCTGGGCGCTCAAGGGCATCGACCTGGACATCCCGCGGGGCAAGACCTTCGGGCTGATCGGCCACAACGGATCAGGGAAGTCGACCCTGCTCAAGCTCGTCGCCGGCATCCACCGCCCCACGGAGGGCACGATCGTCGCGCACGGCCGGATCTCGGCGATGCTCGAGCTCGGAGCCGGCTTCCACCCCGAGATGTCCGGCCGCGACAACGTCTACCTCAACGGCTCCATCCTGGGGATGACCCGCAAGCAGATCGACGCCGCGATGGACGACATCATCGCATTCAGCGGGCTCGAGGAGTTCATCGACACCCCCGTCAAGGTCTACTCCTCCGGCATGTACGTCCGGCTCGGCTTCGCCATCGCGGTCAATCTCGAGCCGGAGATCCTCATCGTCGACGAGGTCATCGCCGTCGGCGATGAAGAGTTCCAGCGCCGGTGCTTCGACCACCTCTACGAACTCCGACGCCGAGGCGTGACCATCGTGCTGGTCACCCATTCGCTCGGGCTGGTCGCCGACCTCTGCGACGAGGCGGCCTGGCTGGACGGCGGCAAGCTCAAGGCCGTGGGCCCTTCCCGGGAGGTCGTCGACCAGTACCTGTCCGCCGTCAACCGGCGGGAGGCGGAGGCGCAGCCGCAGCCGCAGCCCGAGAACAACGACGCCGGGGTCCCAGCCGACGAGACCGAGGGCAGGACCCCCCGGCGCGGATCGGGCGAGGTCAGGGTCACGAGGGTCGACTATCTCGACGGGGACAGTCAGGCCCGCCCCTTCCTCACCACCGGTCAGCCCTGCACCATCCGGATCAGCTATCAGGCCGTCGAGGCGGTCCCCTCGGTGACCTTCGGGCTGGGCTTCACCACCGAGAGCGGGGTGCAGGTGGCCGGCCCGAACTCCGGGTACGGCGAGGCCGCCTTCGCGGTGCAGCCCGGTGAGGGCCACGTGGACTTCACCCTCGACTCACTCCCGCTGCAGCCAGGCGAGTTCCTGGTGACCACCGCAGCGGTCGACAAGGGGCACCCGTACGACTTCCTCGACCGGGCGTTCGTCCTCAAAGTGCGCGCCGACGACGTCACCGAGCCGGGGCTGGTCAAGTTGACCGGCAACTGGTCGCTCGGACCGTCCGTCCCCTGACCTTCCGTTTCGACGGCCACAGAAGGAGCACAACCATGTTCAGCGCCGAATCGCTCGGCAGCCTCCTGCTCGCTCTGGCCACGGGCTTCCCCGACCGCGCCAAGAACATGGTGCAGACCAGCGACGAGCTGACCGAGGAGGAACGCGGGCTGCTCTGGGCACCGCTGGCGTGCACGGACGATCCCGCGAAGCAGGCCCGTGGCCTCGGCGACGCGATCCGCAAGGGCGGCACGAACGACTTCTCGGCCAACGAGTGCTACCGCGCCGCGTTCTACCTGGGGCACGGCGTCGACGAGCTGCGCGACGACCCGCTCTTCGGGTACTTCAGCTCTCACCGCGCCGGCCGCGTGCTGGACAAGTGGGTGCACTACTTCCCGATCTATTCCCGCCACCTCGCGCCCTACCGCGGTCGCCCGATCCGCGTCCTGGAGATCGGCACCTACCGCGGCGGCTCCCTGGACATGTGGCGGTGGTACTTCGGGCCGCAGGTCACCCTGGTCGGCATCGACATCGACGAGGACGCCAAGGCTGCGGCGGACCCGCGCCACGTGGTCGAGATCGGTGACCAGACCGACGCCGACTTCCTCCGCCGGGTGGCTGAGGAACACGGGCCGTTCGACGTCATCATCGACGACGGCGGTCACGGGATGCAGCAGCAGATCGTGACGGCGGAGACGCTGTTCCCCTTGCTCGCCGACGGGGGTGTCTTCCTCGTCGAGGACTGCCACACCTCCTACTGGGACTCCTACGAGGGCGGGCGGAACCGGCCGGGGACCTTCATGGAATGGGCCAAGCAGCGTCTCGACGACGTCAACGGCTTCCACCAGCCTGGCCCCGTCGACCCGGTGTGGACCGGCCAGCTCGACGGCCTGCACTGCTACGACTCGGTGGTCGTGCTGGACAAGAAGACCCGGTTCGCCCCGTTCGCCGAGCAGGTGGGCCACGCGGAGTTCCTGACGTACCCGCGGGCGGCCGCTGGCATGTTCTCGGAGCTGCTGGCCACCCGCGATGCTGCCCGCGCCGAGCGCGACCGGCTCCGCCGGACGCTGGAGGAGAAAGAGGGCGCGCGGGACGAGGAGCTGCGGCTGTTGCGTGCCGAGCTGGCCAGCCTCCGACCGAAGAACGCGCAGCTGGACAGCCGACTGACCCAGCTGAAGGACGAGCTGGACAACGCACGGATCTCGCTGCGTCGGGTCCGCCGGAACCAGGCCACGGGCCGGTGGCTCCGGCGTTCTGGTGACCTCTGAATGGAGCCGTCCCTGCGTCACCTGCCGCGGGTCGTCGACGTTGCCGGAGTGACCGTCGCCGAGCGGGACGCCGTCATCCCGGCGGACGCCGCGCGGATCGCCTTTCTCGCCCACTGGTCGGAGGCCGAGGGGCAGTCACGGTCCACCCTCCGGTTGGTCGCCGAGCTCCAGCGCCTGGGGTACCGGGTCGTGGTGTCATCCACGAGTCCCGCCCCGGGGCACCTCGATTTCGCTGCCGACGACGTGCGGCTCGACGAGCTGGTCGTGCTGCGTCGGCCGAACATCGGTTACGACTTCGGCTCGTGGGCAGTGGCGATGTCGGCCCACGAGCACGTGCTGGACCGCCCCTACGTGCTGGTGCTCAATGACAGCCTCGTCGGCCCCTTCGCCCCCTTGGACGACGTCGTCGCGCACTTCGAGGAGACCACCGCCGACGTCTGGGGCATGGTGGAGAGCAACCAGTTCGCCAGCCACCTGCAGTCGTTCTTCCGCGGCTTCCGCTACGGCGTTCTGGCCGAGCCCGTGATGCGCCGCTTCTGGGCCGATCTCCGCGTGATCGAGGACAAGAACGCGCTCATCCAGCACTACGAGTTCGGTTTCACCGCCTTTCTCGCGAGGAACTGCTTCTCGAGCACGCCGTTCGTGCATCACAGCGCAGTGGTCGGCGAAGGACTGAATCCGACCATTCACGGATGGCGGAATCTGTTCGACGCCGGCGTGCCCTTCGTGAAGCGGGAGCTCGTCCGGTATCCGGACCTCGCACGTGACGGGAGGCGCATCCCAGCGGTGATCGCCGAGCGCTACGGGACAGACGTCGCCGACTGGCTGTAAGGGTTGCAGCCCGGCCCGGACGCTTCGGCGTCCCTCGCAACAGAATGGACACACATGCTCGAAGGAACTCTCGTACGCCGAGCCGCCGGGCGACTCAAGCGTGGGGCAGTCCACCACCTGTCCTCCGGCAGACAGGAGCTGGGACAGGTCCGGCAACGACTGCAGCTGCGGGGTCGGGTCTACCGCGCGCTTGGCCGCGACCTGCCGCAGGACTACGGGCGTCCCTTCTTCCCGCCGGCTTCCTTCGACGCGTGGGTCGCCCGTACCGGTGAGGGCCGACCGGTCCTCTACCCGCCGGCCTGGCGTACGTACGGCCGTCTCGTCGTGGAGCAGCCGTCACGCATCGCCGTGCTCATGCACGTCCACTTCCCCGAGCTGGTCGATGAGCTGGTCGACCAGCTCGCCCACATCCCGGTCCCGTTCGATCTGATCGTCACCAACAGCTCCGGTGAGGACGTGGACATCCGCCCGGTCGGAGCCATGCGCAACTGCCGGGTCCTGCCGGTGGACAACCACGGCCGCGACATCTGGCCCACGGTGGCGGCCGTGAATTCCGGCGTGCTCGACCCCTACCTGCTCGTGCTCAAGGTCCACACGAAGAAGAGCGCCTGGCGGGAGGAGCACGAGCTGGCCGGCGACGGCTCCACCTGGCGGGCGGGCTTCCTGGAGCAGCTGCTCGGCAACCGCACGAACGTCGAGGTCATTCTCGACGCCTTCCGCAGCGATCCCGGCCTGGGGGTCGTCACCGCCGACGGCAGCGTGCTCGGCCCCGAGTTCTGGGGTGACAACCAGCGCAACGCACGGGAGCTGGCGCGGCGACTCGAGTTCTGGCTCGACGACGACTCGCTGACCTTCCCGGCCGGCTCGATGTACTGGTGCCGGGGCATCGTGCTCCAGGGCCTGCGCGCGCTGCTGATGACGGAAGCGGACTTCGAGGAGGAACGCGGACAGGTCAACGGCACGACGGCGCACGCGGTCGAGCGTCTGATCGGGGTACTCACCACGGAGGCCGGTCTGTCCACCGTCGAGCGCAGCCTGCTCCCCCGGCCGGCGGTGCCGGGAAGCCACCAGGACTTCGACGGCCGGCCGCTGCGAGCCCGCGCGCGGTTCGTCCCCTTCTACCTCCCGCAGTTCCATCCCACCCCGGAGAACGACGAGTGGTGGGGAACGGGGTTCACGGAGTGGACGAACGTCACGACGACCCGGCCGGTCTTCCACGGCCACTACCAGCCGCGGCTGCCCACCGACCTGGGCTTCTACGACCTGCGCTCGGACGAGGTCCGCCGCGCACAGGCCCAGCTCGCGTCCTTCGCCGGGATCGAGGGCTTCATGTACTACTACTACTGGTTCGCGGGCAAGCGGCTGCTCCACCGCCCGATCGAGGCGCTCCTGGCCAGCGACCTCGAGTTCCCGTTCTGCTTGATGTGGGCCAACGAGAACTGGACCCGACGCTGGGACGGGAACTCGCAGGACATCCTGCTGGCGCAGGACTATGACCGCGTGCCCGCTGAGCAGTTCATCGAGGACGTGGCGGACTTCCTCGCCGACCCGCGGTACATGACCGTCGAGGGCAAGAAGATCCTGGCGGTCTACCGGCCCGCCCAGATGCCTGACTTCGCCCGGGTCGCGCGGCGCTGGCGGGAGATCGCCCGGCAGAAGGGTATCGGCGAGCTGTTCCTCCTGCACGTGGACGTGGGGCACAGCATGCAGGGCCTCGACGACGCCGCGTCGCACGGCTTGGACGGTTCCATGGAGTTCCCGCCGCACAACATGCTGTGGAAGGGCATCGACCGGATGGACCTGCACATGCGGCACGACTTCCACGGCAACGCCATGAGCTATCCCGCGCTGGCGGACGACGCTGCAGCCCGGGCCGCCCGGGACGACAACCCGAACCACTTCCCGGGGGCGATGGTCACCTTCGACAACACTGCCCGACGGCAGCTGAGCAGCGACTTCTGGTTCGGGGCCAATCCCTACGTCTTCCACCGGTGGCTGCAGGCGCTGGCCCGCGCGGTGACCGACCGGGACCCGGACCGCCGGCTGATCTTCGTGAACGCCTGGAACGAGTGGGCCGAGGCGGCCGTCCTGGAGCCGACCGATCGACACGGGAGGAGCTTCCTGCTGGCGCTCCGGGACGTCGCCTACAGCTGATCCGCCGTCCCCGTCCCCGTCCCCGGCGCGCCGCGGAACCGCCGGGCGACCGCGACCAGCGGTGCGGGAGCCCTCCGCCGGAGGCGCTCCACCGCCACCTCCGCGCGGTGCCTGACCGCGCGGCGGGCGCGGCGGACTGCCCTGGCTGCCGCATCGTCGCCGGACCGGACGAGGACCACGAGGCCCTGGGAGAACAGCTCGCCGCTGGGCCGCCAGCGGACGACCTCCATGCCGTTGTCACCCCAGACGCGTTCCACGAAGCGACGTGGCACCGCCGCCCACCCGTAGTAGTCCTCGGTTCGCACCCCTCCGCCCCCCGTGGCGCCGAACTGCAGGCGGTCGGCCCTGAACCCGGCGCGGGCCGCCGGGACGTCGGCGAAGACCGTGGCCATGGACGCCGCGAAGTCGTCGGCAGCGCCACGCCTCACGAGCTGCTGAGCACCTTCCACCAGGTCGATGAACTCCTCGCCGAGCACGGTGATCGCGACGATGCCGCCGGGACGCACCACGCGCGCGAGCTCTCTCGCCCAGGCCTCGTGGGCAGCACGGGAGAGGTGGGAGAAGACGCTGAAAGCCACGACGACGTCCATGGACGCGTCACGGAGAACGGTCGGCGGCGTCACGGGCACGGTCATGGCGTTGATGCCGGGCAGCGACACGTTGACCAGGGCGGTCATCTCCCCGTCGACGTCCACGGCGAACAGCTGCTGCGGCGGCACCTCGGACAGGAGCAGCCGGCTGATCCGGCCCCAGCCGCACCCGAAGTCCAGGACCCTGCTGCCCCGGAGCCCCGGGTGCCCGCAGGCGCGCAGTTCCTCCGCCACGGCCGTCACGAAAGCCTCGGCCTCGGCGTACGCCTCCTCGAACGACAAGCCGACGAACTGCACCTGCAACTGCTCGGGAGGGTTCGGCGGGGCAGATCCGTGCACGTCCACCACAGCGGGGGGATCGCCGAGGGGTGCGCCGGAGGCGAGCCGCTGCACGAGTGAGGACGTCATGCCGCCACTCTCGCCGACGCGCGCCCGCGCGACCAACTGATCGCGTCAGGATGAGTTCTGCGACCCCATGGTCTCGCTGAGCAACGCCCCCCGCCGATAGTCTGCGAGGACGAGCCCGACGCGCCACCCGCGTGACGAGGACGATCCTCGGCGCGGAGGCTGAGCACTTCCTCAGGCACCGAAGGCCGTCCCACCCGGGACCCGAGGCCACGAAGGATGGGTCCATGCCAGAGACCTCCAGCCCCGAACCACAGGAGACAGCCGCCCAGCCGGCCCGGCCGGTCTTCGAGAACCCCGGCTACTGCGCCTGCTGCCAGAGCCAGACGGTCTTCGTCGCCCACGACGAGTGGCTGCGTGACTTCTACATCTGCCGGAACTGTGGATCGATCCCCCGCCAGCGCCACCTGCAGACGGTGCTGGAGGAGACGATCCCCGGCTGGAAGGACCTGGTGGTGCACGAGTCGTCGCCGTCCAACGGCCTGTTGTCCCGGGTCTGCACCAACTACAGCTCCTCGCACTACTACCCCGACGTGCCGCGGGGCGAGTACCGCGACGGCGTCCGCAGCGAGGACGTGGAGGCGCTCACCTTTCCCGACGAGTCGATCGACGTCTTCATCACCCAGGACGTCCTCGAACACGTTTTCCACCCCGACCGTGCGGTCCGGGAGATCCACCGCGTCCTGCGGCCCGGGGGCGCGCACGTCTTCACCACACCCAAGTACCCGTGGCTGTCCGAGAGCCGGGCGCGCGCGCGGGTCAGCGCCCACGGGGTCGTCGAGCACCTCTTCCCCGAGGAGTACCACGGGAATCCGATCGGCGACAACAAGGCGCTGGTCACCTGGGACTACGGTGACGACTTCGAACTGCTCCTCAGCGAGTGGGTGGGCGCCGGCGTCCAGACCCACCGTCGGCGGGACCGGTCCCTCGGCATCGACGCGGAGTTCAACGAGGTCTTCGTGATCCGCAAGCCGGTCGCCGGTGCGGGGACCGCCGGATCGGCACTGGGTCAGGCACTGAGTCACGGCAGCCGGGCCGCGGTGGACTTGGCTCGGGTCGCCGCACGCCGGGTCCGGCCCGTTGTCGGCCGGGTCAAGCGCGGGGTTCTCGGCGCGGCCGGGGTCCGCCGCGCGGCCGGCTGAGCGTTCGGCAGCGCACCGGCCACCGATGAGCCCGGGGTCAGCGGGGCCTGCGCACCCGGGCCCGCAGGCGGCGGGCGATCAGTTCCGCGCCCCCCTCACGCCAGCCGGCCCGCAGCCGGCTCAGCACAGAGAAGCTGCCGGCCGGGCGGTCGAGCCCGAGCTGCAGCCGGTCCACCGGGTCCAGGAGCAGGTCCGGCGAGCGGGCGGGGTCCGCGCAGAAGTCGGCCAGCGGGACGGCGACGCGGTCCCAGGCGTACGAGTGGCCCAGGGTCGCGGCCGCGTCACCGGCACGGGCGCGCCAGGCCTGGTCGCCGACCGCCCGGAGCAGGGCGTCGGCGAGCCCCTCCTGGTCGTCCGCCGCAACCGTCGTCCCGGCGCCGTGGCCGGCGATGTGCTCGGCCAGGTCGTCGCCGCCGGTGCTGATGACCGGCAGTCCGCACCACAGGTAGTCCAGCAGCCTGGTGCGGAAGGAGAACTCCGTCTCGACGTGGTCCTTGTGCGTGCTGACCCCCACGTCGGCGGCCGCGAGCCAGTGGCCGCGCTCGTCGTAGGGCACCCAGCCGTCGTGGAAGAACACCGCGCGGTCCAGCGTGCCGGTCTCGCGCGCGGCGTCCCGCGCCGCGTCGGTCGCCGTCCGGACACCCGCCACGGGATGCCGGGTGCCGAGGAAGACCAGCCGCACGTCCGGCTGATCGGGCAGCACACGGGCAACCGCACGGACCAGCACCACCGGGTCGAACCACTCGTAGACGCCGCCGCCCCAGATCAGGACGACATCCTCGTCGGAGATCGCGGGGAAGGTCCGGCGCAGGACGCCGCGGTCGCGTGGCGGCGCCGGCACCTCCGGGATCCCGAAGGGAACCACGGCGACGAGCCGCGACAGGTCCGGCGCGAGGTCGTAGGTCAGCGGGTTGACCCGGCCCAGGGCGGCGAGGTGCCCGAGCCAGAGGGACCGCTGCCGGCCGGAGGCGCAGAGCACCAGGTCGGCGCGCGAGAGCTGGGCGTTCAGGGACCGGACGCAGTCCCGGACGACGGCCCGCCGCCCGGTCTCCCCCAGTGGCCGGGCCTGCTCGAGCTGTTCGAGGTGGAAGGGGTCGTAGGCGTCGACGACGATCGGCAGCGGCTCGTCGGCCAGCCACGGGTGCAGACCCAGGACATCCCCCTGGATCACCACGACCGCGGCGGTCCGCACCCGCTGCCGCAGGCCGGCCGCGTCGGTCGCGGCGGTGAGGCTCACCGACGGGTCGGACCGGTCCACGCCGGCGAGCGACACGACCGTCACCGGCCCGGACCGCCCGTCACGGGCGAGGGCGCGGCCCAGCTCGAGGGTGCGGATGGCCGGTCCGGCCATGCGCTGCCCGACCGGCTCCGGGGTGATCAGCAGGACGCCGGCCCGGTCGCCCTCGGTCACGGGCGGTCGCCCTCGGGGTCGCAGAGCCAGTCGTAGACCCCACCGAGCGCGCGATCCCAGTCGGCGTGTCCGGCCATGACATCGGCCAGGCCCTGCACCCCCAGCCGCTCCCGCAGCTCGGCGTCGGTGCACAGCCGCTCCAGCTGGTCGGCGAGGCTGTCGACGGTGCGACGGGCCAGCAAGCTGTTCTCGCCGTCCCGCAGGAGCCAGTGCCCCCACGGGTTGTCGAACGCGACGACGGGAACGCCGCTGGCCATCAACTCGAGCGGCAGGTACGAGGGATGGCGGGAGACGGTGAGCGCCAGCCCGACGTCGCTGCGGCGGTACAGGTCCCCGGTGGCCCGGTAGTCGAGCAGGCCCAGGTGCTCCATGGCGCCGCCGTCGTCCCCACCGACCGCGCGAGCGCCGGCCGTGACGATGTGGACCCGGTCACCGAGCCGCCGCTTCAGCTCTGTGAGCGCCGCCGACGCCAGCTCCCAGCAGTTGCGCCAGTGCCCCGGCCGCGCGTAGACGAAGACCGTGACGGGGTCGCCGTCCCGTCGAGCCGGGCGTCCGTCGGCCGAGAACACCGCTGGGTCGACCGCGGGCGTGAACGACATCGCCCGCCCGCCGTACTCCTCCTCGTACACCCGCCGGAGGTTGGCCGTGTTGCAGATGCCGTACAGGCCCAGGCGGTAGCTCTCCTCCGCCAGGGCGTACTGCGTGCCCGCCGGGTAGAACATCGGCTCGTAGTCCTGGACGAGGTAGAACTTGCGCCGGATGCCAGGAGCGTGCGCGAGCGCGTAGGCGGTCGTCCAGAGCGTGGCGATGCCGGCGTCGGCGGCCGGAACCCGACCGAGGTCCATCGACTCGTCGTAGAAGGCGATCGGCGAGTCGGCCAGCCGCGGGAACGCCGCGGCGAGAGCCGACCGGACGAAGTGGTCCGGGGGCTGTCCCCAGACGACGAAGCGGTTCTCGACCCCGTGCTCCCGGGCCAGCAGGTCGGCCGTGCGCAGCGCCGTGTTGATGCCGCCGTAGAAGGGGCTGTCGATGTCGGGCACGAACCAGTTCACGGTGCGCACGGGGAACCGGTCGCGGTTCTCCGCGTGCGTATCGCGGATCGCCGCCACGTCGGCGTCCCGGACCTGGCACATGGCGGCCAGGCGCCGGGACTCGTCGGCATCGCTGCGCTGCCGGTAGGCGGTGAGGTCGCGCCCGATGACGCGGCCCACCCACTCCGCCGGCGGCGGCTCGGTGCGTGCGCGCAGCCGCGGCCGGCGGCTGCGCAACGACATGTTCGGGTTCCAGTAGGGGTCCCCGCCGAAGAGCCACGGGTTGTACCGCCAGTAGCTGGCGAAGTAGTCCTCGGCCGGCACCGTCGTGCCGCGGGTGGCCGATTCGAGGTGGCGAACCGGTGCATGTGGCGAGCAGACGTTGCGCCGGCCCGCCAGGACCGCGGCCAGGCCGAGGGCGACGTCGGACCCGGTGAGCCGGAACCGCTCGTCGAACCCTCCGACGGCATCGAAGACCTCACGCCGGACGGCGCAGCAGGCGCCTGTCACGGCCAGCACGTTGCGGATCCGGTCGCTCGGGCCGTACATGCCGGTGCTGCCCCGCTCCATGCCCGCGAAGACGTGGTCGGCGAAGCCGGACATGCCGATCACGACCCCGGTGTGCTGGATCAGCCCGGTCGGGTCGAGGAGCTGGAGACCCACGACGCCGACCGCCGGCTGCACGGCCCAGCCGACCAGCTCCCGCAGCCAGGACGGGTCGAGGATCTCGGTGTCGTCGTTGAGGAAGACCAACACCTCGGCGTCGCTGCGGGTGGCCGCGGCGTTGTTCACCGCGGAGTAGTTGAACGGCCGGTCCCACCACAGGACGCCGAGGTCGATCCCCAGGTCGAGGCCGGCGTACCACTGCTCGTTCTCCGGCGTCCGGTCCCCGTTGTCCACGACGACGACGTCGAACGCCGGGTAGTCGCTGGCCGCCACCGACGGGAGGCTCGACCGGAGCACGTCGCGGTTGTGCCGGGTCGGCACGACCACGGTGACCTTCGGCCACTGGGGCAGCTCCCACAGAATCCGCACTCCCCCGTGCCGGCCCGCCACCGCCCGACCGTGCAGCGCCGAGCGGTCGAGGTGGGCCTGCACCGTCGACACCGCCGCGTCGTCGGGGACGGTCGTGCGCGCGGGGATGCTGCTGAGCACTCGCGTGATCCGGCGGACGCGCTCGGCCGGCAGCCCGGCCCGGAGCAGGAGGTCCCAGTGCGCCGCGGGGTCCGCCAGCGGCCCGAGTCCGCCGGCCGCCAGGATCGTCGATGCGCGCAGGGCGAAGGCACGTCCCACGTAGTCGTCCCCAAGGAGCAGCTCGGGCGACCACGCGGGCCGGAAGCGCGGATCGCCGTGCGCCCGGCCGACCGCGACGTCGTCGTCCCACGTCACGAGGTCCGCGGCGGGCGCCCGGTGCACCGCGAGCGCAACCTCGAAGACGCAGTCGGGCGCCAGCCGGTCGCCGGGACGCAGCAGCAGCGTCATGGCGCGGCCGGCGTCGGCCAGCCGGCCGGCCACGGCCGCCCCCGGATCCGCGTCGGAGACGGCCGTGACCCGCTCGTCGCTTCCACCGCTGGGGACGCGGCCGCAGACCAGCGCGCTCCACCACGGCGATGACTGGGCGGCCAGGCTCTCCAGGGTGGCCCCGAGGTCACCCTCGCCAGGCAATACGACCACCAGTACCTGCAGCCCACCGGCGACCTCGTCGGCCCGAGCCCGCTGCGCGGCGAGCTCCGTCCGTGAGGCCCGGTGCCCGAGCAGCCACAGGGGGTAGGGCGGGGCCGGGATCTCCGCGACGGCGGGCGCAGTCCAGTGGCGTCGGAGGGACTCGGCGGTGGCCCGGAGGTCGCGCGCGGTCTCCCGGGCGGCCGTCGCCACGGCCCGCCGCCGGCTTCCCGGCGGCATCCGCGCCACCAGGGACGCCTGGACGCGCTCACGCCAGCCCTGAGCCGGAGCCGGCTCCGCCGAGTTGAACTCGGATGGACTGGTCACGTGGCGGCTCCTCGGCGGTCGGGGCGGGTGAGCCGGTACGGTCGTTCCTCGTCGGCCCGGCCGGTACCGACGTCCCTCGGATGAGTCGGACGTCCAGGGGAACAGAGGGGTTCAACCTACCTTCCGGCCGCTCCGCGACCCGTCCGGCGACGCCGGGCGGCCACCCGCTCGAGACCTCGGGAGGACCGGCTGCGCATCGGCCTGGACGTGACCCCGCTGCTGGGCACGCCCACCGGGATCGGCCGCTACGTCCGGTCGCTGCTCGCCGAGCTCGCCAGCCGCGGTGGGCCCGACGAGGTGCGGGGCGTCGCCTTCACGCTGCGCCGGCGCGGGGGGCTCGCCCCCCAGCTGCCCGCGGATGTCCGGGTCGTCGGCCCTCCGGTCCCGGCGCGTGCCCTGCAGGCGGTCTGGTCCCGACTGGAGCTCCCGCCGGTCACCGCGCTCGGCGGCCGTCTGGACGTCTTCCACGGCACGAACTTCGTGCTCCCGCCGCCCGGCCGCGCCGCCGGGGTCGTGACGGTGCACGACCTGTCGTTCCTCCGCACGCCGCAGACGGTGACCGCCGCCTCGCTGGCCTACCGGACCCTGGTGCCGCGCAGCATCGGCCGGGCCGGCGCCGTGTGCGTCCCCAGTGCCGCGGTCGCCGACGAGGTGGCCGAGGCCTACCGGGTACCGGAGGACCGGCTGGTCGTGACGCCGCTCGGGGTGGATCCGCTCTGGGCGCGGGCGGAACCGCCCGACGACGACCGGCGGCGCCGGCTCGGTCTGCCGGCGGACTACCTCGTCTTCAGCGGCTCGCTCGAACCGCGCAAGAACCTGCCGCTGCTGCTGGACGCCCAGCGGCGGCTGACCGCGCGGCACCGCGATTGGCCCCCGCTCGTGCTGATGGGGCCGCCCGGGTGGGGGCCGTCGCTCGACCTCGGCGGCCTGCCGGACGGGGCGGTGCGTCTGACCGGCTACCTGGCCGACGAGGACCTGCGCAGCGTCGTCGCCGGCGCCGCGGCACTGGTCTACCCGTCCCTCTACGAGGGGTTCGGGCTGCCGCCGCTGGAGGCGTTCGCCTGTGGCGTTCCCGTCGTGGCCTCCGACCTCCCGGTGACCCGGGAGGTCGTCGGCGACGACCCGGAGCTGTCCCGGCTGGTGCCCCTGGGCGACGTGGACGCCCTCGTGGACGCGCTCGAGCAGCAGGTGACCGGCACGGAGGCCCCCGACGTCGCGGCCCGGCGTCGCCGCCGGGCCGCGGGCTTCACGTGGGCGGCCACCGCCGACCGGACCCGCGAGGCCTATCGCCGCGTGGTCACCGCACGTTGATGACCTGGCATCCGAGCGCGGTGTAGCCCCCCGATCCGGCGCCGGCGTTGATGGCGTACTCGCACACCGTGTGCCAACCCTTCGGAATCGCGAAGCGGCCGGTGTACCCGTGATCCGGGCCCGCCCCGGGATAGGCCTCGGCGAGCTCGGCGCGCGGCTCCGTGGCCTTCGTGATGCCCAGCACCTGGCCGTCGAGGTGGAAGTGCACCTCCACCGCCGACGTCGGCAGGTCGGGCTCGATGGCCCATCCGCTGATCTCGGTGATGCCGTCCACCGTGTTCGCGTACTCGTGCTTGCCGATGGGCATCGAACCACCGTTCACGACCACGTCGGAGCAGGAGATCTTCGGATCCCCCTTCGTCCCCAGCACGTTGATCGCGTAGACGCACACCGTGTGCTTGCCCGACGGGATGCTCAGCCGCCGGTCGAAGCCGTGGGCCGCACCCATGCCGGGGTGCGCGGCCGCGACGTCGGGCCGGTCGCCGGAGGCGGTGACGATCGCCGCGACCTGCCCGTCGATGTGGACATGGACATCGATCGGGTCGCTGGTGTCGCCGTCCAGGGCCCACCCGCGGACGCGCAGGTCGAAGCCGTTGACCGATACCTCGTCGACGGCCCCGACCGGCGCGGCCCCTACGTCGACGGTCTTGCACCCGAGCGTCTGGTTCGTCGATCCCTGCAGGACGTTGATGGCATACGCGCAGACCGCGTGCTGCCCGGGCACGGCGGGCAGGGTCGCGGCGAAGCCGTGCAGGTCCCCTGAGCCCGGGTACGCGGCAGCGATGTCCGGCCGGGACCTGTTCGCCGTAACCGACCCCGTGTGCACGCCGTCCACGTAGACGTGCACGTCGACGGGGTCGGTCGTCTCGGGGTCGAGCGCCCACCCCGTGACGGTGATGTCCTTCGCCCCGCCGGTGGCGGTCTCCATCCAGCCCGTCGGATCGATCTTGAGCTCGACCCGGCGGCACCCCAGGGCCGAGAACTTCGACGATCCCAGATCGATCGCGTACAGGCAGATCTCGTTCCAGCCGGGCCGGACCGGCAGGCGCGCCATGATGCCGTGCGCTCCCGCGCTCGCATGGGCGCCGTTCGCGGGGAAGATGCCCGTCACCGCCCCGTTCACGTGCGCGTGCACCTCGACCGGCGCCGCCCGGTCGTCCGGGTCGATCGACCACCCGGTCACCAGCGCCTGGCCCTGGTCGATCCTCACCGACTCGAATTCGCCGACGGGCAGACCGCTGGTGTCGACCGTGCGGCACCCCAGCTGCGTGTCCGTGTTGCCCAGCACCACGTTGATCGCGTAGACGCAGATCTCGTGCCTGCCTTGGGTGACCGGCAGCAGCAGGTCGAACCCGTGCTTCTCCCCGGCGCCGTAGTGAGCGTTCACGTCCCACCGGGGGATGTCCGCGGGGAACGAGCCCGAGCCCACGCCGTCGATGTAGACGTGCACCGCGAGGGACGACATCGGGCTGTCGGGGTCGATCGTCCAGCCCGTCGCGCGGACCTTGTTGCCCGTCACGGGCTCCAGCGTGTCGAACGAGCCGAACGGGTTGCCCTCCGCCCGCGGTCTCCAGAAGGTGGACTTCAGGCCGAAGCGGGGGTTGCTGACCGACACGGTCGTCTTCGAGCCGACGACCTGCAGCGAGGTGATGTAGCCGCCCCACTGCCCCAGGCCGGCCCGGTTGAGCACCCGCAGTCCTTGCAGCGTGCCGATCTGAGGATAGGCAGACTCCAGGTACGAGGCGTTCAGCGTCGTCGTCCAGCTGTGGTCCGGGTTGCCTGCGAGCCCGTCGTAGGGATCGGCCTTCGAGACCAGGTACGGCTGGCTGCCCGCCAGCATCGCGCCGCCGTTGGACGCGCTGAACTGCGTGAACGCTGGAGCGCCCCGGTAGTAGAGCGCGGTGCCCCCGGTGACGTGCACCGCGGTGTTCGTCCGCGGATCCTCGATGGACCGCCCCTTGTAGACCTGGCAGGCGGTCGTGTCGCAGATGTCGTAATAGGACGCGGACGGGGTCTGGATGTCCCACCAGGCGTAGCTACGGGCGGCCACCGCCTGCGCTTCGAGGGCGGCCGGTCGCCAGGACGGCGGTGACTCGGCGGGCACGACGCCCGACAGGTACTCCTGCATGTTGACGTGGCTGACGGCCGTGCTGACCCCACTCGCGGTGCGGACGACGTTGATCGACCCGCGGTAGTTGCGCGAGCTGCCGTCCGCGGCGAACACGGTTGCGCCATCGGCCGTCCAGAAGGCGAGCGGCCCCGCGTAGGTGCCACTGCCCCCGATAGAGAAGTTCACCCACCGCGCGCCGTCCCACCGGATGATGCGCTGGCTCGTCCCGGACGTCAGCACCCGGAAGGGACCCGACGTCGCCTGGGCGAGGATGCCGGTGGCAGCGTCCTGGATGTACATGTACGGCGTCCCCGCCGTGCTGTCGATCCGCAGGTCCGCCGACGCGGTGGCGGTGAGAAGCACCCGGACGCCGGGGGTCCCGATGTTGGTCCGCGTGGTGCCCGGGTAGTAGAAGTCGAGGATCTGGTTGGCGGTGAGCCCCTGGGTGGCCGCTCCCTGCGCCCCCCGCTGGGACATGCCGTGGCCGTGCCCGTAGCCGTGCCCGTCGACCGTGTACACCCGGCCCGGCGGGACGGGGAACCATTCGGCCGCCTGCGCGGGTTCGCTGGCCACGAGGCCGACGGTGCCGCCAAGCAGGAGCCCGACGAGGGCCAGGACGAGCAGTCGTGTGCGCTTGCCCATGTCAGACGTACACCACCCGACAGCCGAGGAGGGGGTCCTCCGTGCCGGTGCCGACGTTGATCCCGTACGCGCAGATGGTGTGCCAGCCGCTGGTGATCTTGATCGTCTTGCTGAAGCCGTGGCCGGGGCCGGCCTCCGGGGGCAGGGTCGCGGCGATGTCGGGCCGCGGTTCGGCCGATGTCATGTAGCCGAACCACCGGCCGTCGACGTGGAAGTGGACCGGGGTGGAGTAGGGACCGGCGTCGGGATCCCACGTCCAGCCCTTGAGGTCGACGCGGCCGTCCGAGTGGGAGATGGCCATCTCCAGACCGCCCACCGGGTTCCACGCCCGTGCGTCGACGGTCACCGTCCGGCAGCCGAGCCCGGGGTCCCCGTACCCGCCACCGAGGTTGATGGCGTACACGCACACGCTGTGGGTGCCCGGCGCGAGGTTGACGGAGCCGCTGAAGCCGTGGCTCGGGCCGGCGGCGGGGTACGCCGCGCCGACGTCGGGCCGGGCGTCCCCGGCGCGCAGGATGCGAGCCACCTGCCCGTCGACGTGGACGTGCACGTCGGTGGGCGTGGTGGGGACGTCCAGGTCGTACGCCCACCCGGAGACGGCGACGGACCGGCCCTGGAGGGTGGCCGCCTCGTAGTTGCCGGTCGGGACGAACAGCGAGTTCGGCACGTTGAACGGACTGCAGCCCATCAGCGGGTCCCGGGTGCCGCGGTTGCGGTTGATCGCGTAGATGCAGATCTGGTGGTTACCGGGCTGGGCGACCGCGCCCCGCCAGTACCAGCCGTGGTAGCGGCCGGCCCCCGGGTACTGGGCCGCGATGTCGTCGCGCGGAGCACCGGACGGGAAGGACCCGGCGTACTGGCCGTCGATGTGCACGTGCATCTCGAGCGCGCTGGTCGGCGCGTCCGGGTCCACCGACCAGCCGGTCACGGTCATGTACCGGCCGTCGGGGGTGAACACCTCGGCCTGACCCACCGGGTTGTGGGCCGCGTCGTCGTTCGTCGCCGTGACGACCTTGCAGCTGTGCCACGTCGTCTGTCCCGGGCCCCCGGCGTTGCCGAAGACGACGCAGATGGTGTGCCGGCCCGGTGAGAGGCCCCACTGCCCGCGGAAGCCGTGCGCGGGCCCCGCGAAGGGGAACGCCGCCGCCACGTCGGGCCGGTGACCGTCGGCGCGCATGGTCAGCGCCCACTGACCGTCCACGGAGAATCCGACATCTACAGGCGACGTCGGGACGTCGGGGTCGTACGCCCATCCGACGATGTCCAGTCGGGTGCCCGTGACCGCGATCGCCTCTGCGTTGCCCTCGGGGCTGCCCGGCACGGCGTTGAGCCGCGCCCCGATCATGTCGCGTAGCTGCGCCATGCGGTTGTACGCGTACTGGCCCGGGCACGTGGTGTTGCCGACGTCCCGGTGGCCGAAGACGGTCGGCACGGTGACTGTCGTGCCGGCCGCGTACTTCGCGGTCCCCCCTCCGCCCGAGGTCAGCTGGGTCGACCCGAAGGGCGTGATCGCGTAGAGCCGGAGCTTCCAGGCCATCACCGAGGCCACCGAGTCAAGCAGCGCCTGCGGAGTGTCGACCTCGGCGTAGTTGCCGAGCATCGAGACACCGAAGGTCCCGGTGTTGAAGCCACCGGCGTGTGCGCCGATCACCGTCGAGGTCATCCCGCCGTAGCGGCCCTCGAAGATCCGGCCGAACTTGTCGACGATGAAGTTGTAGCCGATGTCGCCCCAGCCGCGGGTCCGCGTGTGGTACGCGTAGATCGACCGCATCATCCCGTAGACGTCGGTGGCGCTGTAGGTGTTGCGGTCGGCCGTGTGGTGCAGGGTCGCCGCCTTCAGAGTCGGGGCGTACTCGGGCCCCCACGTGCGGATCGACTCGTCCGCGCCCCATGCGGCCCGCGAGATGATGCTCGGCATCGTGGCTCCGGAGGCGGCGCCTGCCTGGTCCACGGCACCGGACTCGGCCGGCACGGCGTCGGCCGCGCTCTCGCCGGGGTCGATCAGCGCGACCTTGACGTCGTCGGGCACCACGCCGCCGGCGCCCTGCACGATCACCTCGACGCCGTAGGACTCGCCGGTCCAGTACGGCGCCGTGCCGCCCCTCGCCTCCTCGGCCGGCGTCTTCTCCGATGGCGTCTGCTCGATGTCGTCGGCCTCGAGAGTGGTCCACTCGCCCCACGCGCCGTCGGCGTCCTTCACCCGGAGCTGGACCACCACGTCGGTGACGCCGCCCTGGCGCCAGGTGATGCCCACCGTGGAGAACTTCTCCGCGTCCGGCTGCGCGTAGGTGAGGGCCGGGACACCGGGCAGCTCCTCCCCCGAGACGACCTGCTCGTCCCCGGGCACGTCGTCGGCCGCGACCTGCTCGGCGGACGGCTTCCCCACGGGCGGCTCGACCGGCGGGGCGGTGGCCTCCGCCTCGTCGACCCCGCCCTCGACCGACTGGCCGTCGGTGGCGACCACGGCTTCCCCGGCGGGCTCGGTGACCGAGCCCAGCGCCACCTCGTCGATCGCCACCTCGACCGGGCGAGCCTCCGGCACGGGGGCGGCGTACACGGGCAACACGAGAATCGTGCTGGTCATCGCGAAGAAGGCGATGGGTGCTGCGATGAGGCGGCGCACTGGTCCTCCGGGTACAACGAGTGATCTGCGGCGGTTCGTGGGGGTGGGCGCGACGCGGCCTACCTGTTTCTTTCGGACGACCGGGACCGGAGTTGAGCCGGCAGGGGGCACTCGAGCGGTGCCGAGCCGGCCACACCTAGACGGCGGCCTCCTGGAGCGGGCTCCGTCCGCCGGCGGCGACGGGCAGCGGGGAGGTCTCGACCCGCCCGTCCGCCACGACTCCCGTGCCCGGTGCCGCGCCGGCCCGCCGACCGCTGCGGAGGGTCAGCACGGCGCAGACGAGGGACGCGCCCAGCAGGCCGGCGACCAGCAGCTCGGTGGGAACCGGGGGCCCCCAGCCGGCGGCGGAGCGCCCCCACAGACCACCGATGCCGTGGACGTTGCGGTTGAGCGCCCACAGCAGAGAGGCGGTCTGGAGCGTGACGAAGGCGGCGACGACGACGGCGAGCACGCGCCGGTGGCTGCCGGCCCGCCCGGTCGCGGCGGTCGCCGGGAGCAATCCGAGGAGGAGCGGGATCCCGACCGCCAGGGGCAGGGTGTACCGGCCCTGCCACGAGAAGCCGTACTCCCTGTACGTGAGCAGCTGGAGCGTGGCCGGCACGAGGACCGCGGCCGCGGCCAGGGCGCCGAGGACGAGGAGGTCCCTGCGGGGCGCGCCGGCGAGGGCAGGGGCGGCCAGCGTCGCGAGTCCCCAGACGAAGACGGCTGTGACGACATCGGGCTGGGGGGTGTCCAGCCATCCGAAGAAGCCCACCATCTGGGACAGCCCCGTGGTGACCGTCTGCAACGACGTCACGGCTGCCGGCAGGACGGGCAGGTCCGCGAAGCCCTCCGACGGGAGGAGCCGCAAGGCGTCCCGCAGCACGATCCAGGCCAGGGTGGACCCGGCGGTGGCGCAGACGACGGGAACGGTCGCCACGACCGCCGGGGACCGGAGCAGCCTCCGCACCGCCTCGCGCGACCCGCGGAGCACCAGCAGGGCGGCAAGGATCGCGACCAGCCAGAGCAGCGACAGCGGCCGGGCGACGGTCAGGACCACCGCCGCCAGCAGGGACCGGCGCAGCAGCGGCTCGCTCCACCGGAGCGACGCCCCGGGCTCCTCCCGCAGCCGCGACAGCAGCACGAAGCCACTCGTCCACAGGCAGACGGCTGCGGCGATCTCGGGGGCCTGTGGGTTCACGGAACCGGAGAAGAAGAACACCATCGGTGTCGTGGCCAGGCCCAGTCCGGCGAGGGCGACGCGCGGACGGTCGGCCCGCAGGGCGCTGCAGGCCGCCGAGGCCAGGAGGCCCGCCACGAGTAGGACCGTCAGCCCTCGCATCAGGTAGACGGCCACGGCCCCGTCCGCCACCAGCGACCCCAGACCGGCGTACGCGTAATAGGCCGGCGGGTAGTGGCCGACGGTGGTGACCACCTGCGCCTCGCCGGGCCGCCCCTCGAACGCCGGCGCGCATCCGGCCGGGAGGGTCGAGTGCGAGGCGAAGCAGGGAACCAGCGGCACGTCGGCGAACTCGGCCGGCACCGTGACCACGGTCTCGACCCCCTCGGAGGGCGCCCACACCTGACCCCGGGCGGCCGCGGCGGCGTAGATCGAGTGGGCCGGTTCGTCGGGCACGCCGAAGACCGGGGTCGCGAGCGCCCACGTCTGCCCGAAGACGGAGAAGAGCATGAAGGCGACCAGCCAGCGGCGCGCCTCCGAGGACCGACTCAACGGCATCCTGATCCCGGCCCTCCAACCGCGTGCGCGAGTTCGGCGGCAGGGACCTCGGCGGCCGGGCGGCTGGACGCGCTCTGCGGCGCGCCGACGCGCTCACGCATGGCCCACCGGGTCAATCCGAAGGCGACGGGCATGGTCACGACCACCGCCACCGGAGGTGCGAGTACCTCGCTCAGCGAGAGCACCTCCACCAGCACCCAGACGACTGCGGAGCGGAGCACGACGGTGGTGCCGTTGGTCACCAGGTACATGACGAGGGACCACCGCGACGTGCCGACACGGAAGGCGTACCGAGCGTTGGCCACGTAGGCGACCAGCACGGCGACCGCCAGGGCGATCCCGTTGGCCACCATGTACGGCGCGACCGGCAGCAGCGCCAGGTAGAGACCCCAGTACAGGCCTGTGTTCAACGCGTTGACCAGGACGAACCGCGCGAAGACCCCGAGCCTCTTGCGGCGGGGCGTGCTCACGCCACCTCGGGGTCGTACCGGCCGGTCGCGGCCCGACCGAGGATCTTCACCAGGTCCAGCTGCGCCGATCGCCCGTGGATCTTGGTGGGGATGTCGCCGGCCGGCGGGTAGGCGCGGGTCACGGGCACCTCGGTGCAGGCGAAGCCCAGGCGCGCCGCCCGGATGGGCAGGTAGGCCAGCAGCTCATAGGTGTCGAAGACCGCGCGCATCGGCGCCACCCGGGGGTCCTGCAGCAGCGCGCGCGAGTGCCCGCGAAAGCCGTTGGTGGTGTCGGTGAAGCGGTGCCGCGCCGCCAGCGAGGTCACCGGGGCGTGGAACAGCTTGATCGCCAGGTGCCGCTCGCGCGGGGTGTTGATCGCCTGGCCGCCCGGGACATAGCGCGACCCCTGGACGAAGTCGGCACCGGCGTCGAGCGCGGCGACGAACCGCGGGATGGCGGCGACGTCGTCCTTGCCGTTGCCGTCGACGGTGATGACCCCGTCGTAGCCCTCGGCGAGCGCGAATGCGAAGCCCATGCGCAACTGGGCGCTCAGCTTGCCGGCATCGCGCTTGACCAGCAGCGCCCGGACGCCGAGCCCGCGGAGGACGTCGAGGTCGGTGGACCCGTCGGTGCTGCCGCCGTCGACCACGACGACGTCGATCCCGAAGCCGTGGTCCCGCAGGCGGCCGAGCTGACCCAGAATGCGCTCGCCCTCGTTGATCACCGGGATGAGGACGCAGTAGCGGCTGCCCCGCTCCGACTCGAGGACGTGCACGTCCCCCGCTGGGACGGCCCACCCCGCCGGATGCCGGTCAGGTGCATTCGTGTCGCTCACTGGTAGGTCTTCCTCACGAACTCCGCGGTGCGCCGGACGGCGCCGGTCGGGTCGTCCGCCTGGCGGAGCATCTCCACCGAGACGTGCCCGTCGTAGTCGACGGCGCGCAGTGCGGCGGCCACCGCGCCGTGGTCGACCGGGCCGTCGGGGCCGACGGCGCCCAGCTGCGGCGCGCTGGCGTGCACGTGGGCGAGCACGTCGGCGCCGGCGCGGATTCGCTCGGCGGCGTCGTCACCGGCGAGTGCCATGCAGGCGGTGTCCAAGTGCAGCCGCACGCCGGGAGAGCCGACCGCACGGACGAAGGCCGCGGACGCGACGGCGTCGGTCAGGTAGTCGCAGTTGTACGCCGTCGGATTGGCCTCGATGCAGAAGCACACGCCGAGGTCGGCGGCCTGCGCCCCGAGCCGGGCGAAAAGCTCGACGGCGATCTCATCGGCCCGCTCCACGGGCAGATCGCCGCGGCGCCGGTTCCCAGGCGAGCCGAACACCAGCCGGGTCGCGCCCAGGCCGACCGCGAGACGCGCCATCCCGACGAGGTGGTCGTGCAGCCCGCGGCGCGCCTCGGCGTCCCCGAACAACTGCAGCTCGGGACGCTGGAAGAGCAGCGACTGGAGTGCCACGATCCGCAGGCCGGCGGCCTCGATCGCCGAACGCGCCGCCGCGACCTCCGCCGCATCCTGCGCCAAGGGGTCGGCCCACAACCGGGTCGGGGCCACCTCGAGGGAAGCGAAGCCCAGCTCCGGCAATCGCGGCAGGACGTGCGCGTCCTCCTCGGCCGACCACGCGAGGTTAGAGAAGGCCAGGTTCACAGTGCCGCCAACCGCCGCTCGCCGGCGCCCCACGTGCGGACGGCGGCGAGCACCTCGCCGGCCGACCGGAGGTAGGGGCCCTCGCGACCGGCGAGGACCGGAGCGTGCACCGTCCGCAGGTCGTAGGCCACCTTCGGGCGGTCGTCGCAGTCGTACGGCAGGCCGAAGCTCTCCTCGGCCACCTGAGCCGAGGACACCGGCTGGGTCGCGAGGTTGACGACGGTCAGCCCCGCGTCGCGGGCGACCAGCACGTGACCCCAGAGATCGCGCACGTCGTAGAACTGGAAGGTCGACGCCGCGTTCGCGAAGCGGCTCCCGGGCTGGTGGATCAGGTCGAAGATCAGGTTCTTCTTCAGGCCCGGGCCGAACATCCCCGGCAACCGGACGATGAGCGTGTTCTCGAACCGCCCGGTGACGAATTCCTCCAGCAGCGCCCGGTGCCGGCCGTACGCCTGCTCCTGCGCGGTGTCGGCCGGCGTGTCCTCGTCGGCCCCGCGCGAGTCGGCGTACACGTCCACGGTCGAGACCAGGACGCACGACGTGGCCCGGCTCCCGTCCAGGGCGTCGATGAGCCGCTGGATGTTGGCGCGGTCCTGCTCCGGCTCGGCGTTGGCCCGCCACTTCTCGGCGGGTGCGCCCGCGCAGACGATCTCGTCCACGTCGGATGCCGGGAGCTGGTCGATGTCGGTGCTGCGGAAGCGGGCGACGGGGCGGATCCGGGGCAGCAGGGCGCCCCCGACGAACCCGGACCAGCCGACGAGCGCGCGCCGCACGGTGTCGCTCATGACGCCACCCGACCGTCGTCGGACCGCACCGCGGCGGCGCCCTGAGCCTCTACGTTCAGCATGTCTCGCGCGTTCTGCACCGCGCTCGTCGCCTCGAACGCCACCCGGTAGGCG
Organism: Blastococcus deserti; assembly: GCF_042682525.1. Taxonomy (NCBI): domain Bacteria; kingdom Bacillati; phylum Actinomycetota; class Actinomycetes; order Geodermatophilales; family Geodermatophilaceae; genus Blastococcus; species Blastococcus deserti. Next base: position 416,539 of record NZ_JBHUHP010000001.1, on the reverse strand, counting down.
GGCCGTTCGTTCGCCGTCTCGTTCGACTGGTACATGAACTCGGCCATGATCGCGATGACCACGCAGATGAGAAAGAACATCACGCTGGTCTGCAGGCTCGTCGACGTCCAGCCGGCGACGGCGCCCTTGAAGACCCCGACGATCACGACGTAGAGGGCGTACAGCAGATTGATCACGCTCGCGGTGACCGAGATACCGACGGCCAGCCGCAGCGGCCGCGCGCTGGCGTAGAAGATCGAGCGCAGCACCTGGCGCAGGCTGGTGGTCGACCGCGCATGGGCTCGCGTGCCCGGGGTGTAGTCCAGGACAGCGGAGGGGTAGCCGGACAGCGACGGCAACAGCCGCAGGACGCGGTCCCGGTCGCGCCGCGGGAGCCAGGCGTCCAGCGCCTGCCGGCTGTATGCCCGCAGGCCCAGGCTCACCGACGCGATGTCGTCGTCCCGCATGCCGTAGCGGGCGAGCCGACGGCTCAGGCCGAGGGCCAGCCGGCGGCCCCCACCGGCGGCCCTGTCGACGCCGACCACGATGCCCGTGTCGTCGTCCACCATGCTCGCGCACCGGACGACGTCCGTCGGCGCGTCGACGCCCAGGCGGGCGGTCACGACGACGTCGCCGAGGGCCCCGTCGAGCCCGGCGGTGAAGGCCACCTCGTCGGTGCACTCGTGCAGGAGGCCGAGCACCTGCAGGTTGGCCTGCCGCCGGGCGAGGGCCCGCGCCCAGGGCTGCCGGCCCCGGGCGCCGGACAGGACCAGGACGATCTCGTGCACCGGGTAGGCGGCGGACAGGGCGGCGTCGAGGGCGGTCAGGTCGCTCTCGATCTGGGCCGCCGGGCCCTCGGCGATCACGACCACGCTCACGAACGTGCTCGCGCTCCGGTCGGGAGCCGGCGTGCGCAGAACCAGCTCCGCCGGCTCCACACCCGTCCTACGCGGGGCCGGGACGGCGCGAGGCGCCTGGATGTCAGACAGCGTCACGGAGGTGCTCCTCTGCTACTCGGAGTGCGTCACCGATGTTGTCGATCTTCGAGCCGAGCAGGGACATGACGCGGCCCCCGCCGGATCGACGCATGACGATGGGCCGGGCGTCGTCACCGTCGCGGCGCGCCGGCACCGTCTTGACCCCCCACAGGGACTCGCGGTGGACGGCGTCGCGGAGTGAGGGGACGTAGCGGATCGCGTCCCGCAGCATGAAATCCGCGCGGCTGGCCAGCCCGCTGCGTAGCGCGGCCTGCGCCGCCTCGTAGGAGGGCTGGGCGCCGTGCGGGGTGTACCGCACGTGGCTGAGCGTGTGGTACGGCGTCGAGGGGAACGGCATGAGCGAGAAGTACGGGCCGTCCATGACGGTGATGCCCTTCCCGCGCAGGTCGTCGGGCAGGTCCACGAGGGCCATCTCGCAGGGCTCGCAGTGCAGGCCCGAGTACCCGACGTCATCGGGCAGGGCGCCGATCGTCTCCCCGTAGGTGCACACGAGCACACGGTCGGCGGTGAGCGCCTGGCCGTCCTCCAGGATGACCTCGGCGCTCGCCGGCCCCTCCTCCACCGCGGTCACGCGGGCTCCGAGGCGGACGGTGACCCGGGCGTCGTCCAGCTCCTGACGGACGATCTCCCGCAACTTGAGCGAGTCGAAGACGGATTCGCGGGTCACCCACGAGGCCTCGATCAGCGCCGGGTTGAACAGCCGCCGGACGCCGGCCGGTGCGTCCATCAGGGGCGCCCCGATGTGCTCGCACACCCGACGGAACTTGCGGGCGTTGGTGAGCGACCCCCGCGCCACGGCGTAGATGCAGAGGAAGTCGTCGACGACGCAGTCGGCATAGCGCGACATGAAAGCGGCGTAGCTGGCCTGACTGCGCCCGGCGGTGCGCAGCGAGCGGGGGTAGTGATAGCCCCCGTGCACCCGCGCCTGATTGAAGTAGCTGGCTCCGCCGAGGAGGTCGCGGCGCGCCTCGAGGAGGGTGACCGAAGCGCCTTCCCGAGCCAGGTGAGCCGCGAGAGAGGAGCCGTAGAACCCGCCCCCGACGACGACCAGGCGAGGTGCGATCATCCGGCGGGCACTTCCTTCGCTGAGAGACGTGGCCGAGGTGGCTCTGGAGAGCCCTCACTCCTGCGGTGTCCCGAGAGTACGGTTCCAACCACTCTGAGTGACAGGCCCCGGATCGAATTCGGGCCTCTGCCGTCACACGAGTCACACGGGCACCGCATGCATGGACCGGAAGGGTCCGTCACCGCCGCAGGGCGGTGGTCCTCCAGCGCGTGGGCCATCCGCGCGGAGGCCGGAAGGGGGCGCGGTCGAGGACGGCACGAGCGTCGTCGCGTCGGAAGCGCCTGTTGCATCCGGCCCCGCCTGTGGCGACCTTTCCTGTCACCACCCCCTGGTGGTACTGCCGACCTGTCGGGGGGACACGTGCCGGCGTCCGGGGACCGCTGGCTACCGGCGACGCCTCTGCGGAAGCCTGCCGCCGGATCGACGTGTCCCTCGCCGCACCCACCGGCAACCCGTCGTCGGAGAACCTGGGCACAGGGCGGCACTACGGCGCGACGATGCCGTTCCGGCGCCCACCTCGCCGGCACGAAGGCCATGCCTCGGCGGTCCGGGTCCCGACCCACCTCGTGCCCCAGCGGCACGGCAGTTCCGCGTGATGCCGACGCCGAACCCGATGTGGCCTCGTGGCGCCCTTCCCGTGGTGGCAGCTGTGCGGACACGGGATGCCGTGCCACAGGTGCGCCCGCACCTCACCGTGACAGCCGCCCCGAGGCCACGGGCCCAGCGCCGTCCGCGGACGGCGAGCCTGGTGATGGGTGGGTGTCCCGTCGGGGGGCGCTGGGCGGTGCGCTCCCCCGGGGCCGACCGGCTCCCGCGGGTACCCCTTCCCCGCCGCCCGCACGACCGGCGGGGCGGCGGCACATCCGGCGCCGTCTGTGGCGTCTGCGGCCGATGTGAACGCCCGTGCTCGACGGGTAGGAGGTATCACGACCCGGGGGTGTCGAACGTCCACCGGCAATGGCTTGCGTGCTTACCATCAGCTTCGTTCGCCGACGACGGAACGCCAGCATCACACAGGCGCGCTGCGTTCTGTCGGACTGGACCGTCACATCCCCGACAGTGAGGAAGCCGGTGAGCCGACCATACGACCCGCGCGCGGGGACGTTGGGCGCTCGCGCGCTCCCTCCTCGCCTGGACCCCCGCGCCGGCCGTCCGCCCCGTCCGCGGGCGCGACCGGCCGGCGGTGACGAAGCCGGTCGCCCGACGTCGCAGAGGATGAGCCACCGCCCTTCCGCTGCCGACCCGCGGGCGACGATCCCTGCACCCCGCTTCGGTAGCGTCCTCGGGCTCACCACGCTCGGCGCCGTGATCCCCGGGACCGCCTTCCTCGCCGCCGGCTACCGCAGGGTCGGCTGGGCCCTGGTCGCCGGCTTCGCGGCACTGGTCGCCCTGGCCGCCTGGCTGGCCACCGGGGGCCAGCACATCGCCGTGCGCCTGGCGGTCAGCCCCACGGGTCTCCTGCTCGTCATCGCGGCTGCCGTTGGCCTGGCCGTCGTCTGGTCCCTCGTCGTCATCGCGGGCTACCGCGTCCTGGCGCCGGACTCGACGACGCGCAGGCAGCACTTGTTCGGCGGACTGCTCGTCACGCTGCTGGCCCTGGGGGTTGCCGCACCCGCCTTCGAAGCGGCCCACCTCGCGTCGGTGCAGCGCAACCTGATCACCGGCCTGTTCGGCGGCGACGTCGAGTCCGCCACGGTGCCCAGCGCTGCCGCCAGCAACCCGTGGGGGGACAAGAGCCGGGTCAACGTCCTCCTGCTCGGGGGCGACGGCGGCGACGGCCGGACCGGCGTGCGCACCGACACGGTCATCGTCGCCAGCATCGACACCGACACCGGCCGGACCACGACGTTCAGCCTGCCGCGCAACCTCGAGGAGCTTCCCTTCCCCGAGGGCAGCGAACTCCACGACGCCTACCCGGACGGGTTCTGGGCCGGCAGCGAGAGCGAGAGCCTGCTCAACGCGGTCTACCGGAACGGCCCGAACGAGCACCCCGAAATCTTCGAGGGGAGCACGTATCCCGGCGCCGAATTCCTCAAGGTCGGCGTCGGTGAGGCCCTGGGCCTGACGATCGACTACTTCGTCCTGGTGAACCTGGAGGGCTTCAGCCAGCTGATCGACGCCCTCGGTGGGATCACGGTCAACGTGAACTACTACGTGCCGATCGGCGGGGAGCCCTCCCTCGGCTACCTGCCCGACGACTACATCGCGCCCGGCCCCAACCAGCACATGGACGGCGAGCGAGCGCTGGACTACGCGCGAGGACGCTTCGGGCTGACGGACTACCAGCGCATGGACCGCCAGCGCTGCATGATCAACGCGATCGTCGAGGCCGCCGACCCTATGACCCTGTTGACCCGCTACCAGCAGATCGCGGCGACGACGCAGGACATCGTCAGCACCGACATCCCGCAGTCGGTCGTCGGGAACTTCGCCGACCTCGCCCTCAAGGTGAAGGACGCCGGTATCCAGAGCGTGGTCTTCGACGACACCCTGATCCGGCCGGCCTACCCCGACTACGACGAGATCCGGGCGACCGTCCAGCAGGCGCTGGCCATGACCCCGGCACCGGCACCGACCCCGGCCGAGCCCGCGCCGTCGGGCGACAGCTCGGACGCCGCCGCCGGCACGGCGACGGCCGCTCCGGAGGCCTCGGGGCCGGCCGCTGCGTCGGAATCGCCTGTCACGAACGCCACGGACGCCTGCGCCTACGACCCCGAGGCGGCGCAGGAGGCGCTGGACAAGGGCGAGCCGCCCACCAAGCGCGGGTGACATCGGTGGGCGCCGCCGGCTACGGCGGCGCCCACCGGTCCCGGCCTGCGATCCTGTGGGCATGCTTCCCGCCGGTCCCGCCGCCCTGCTCGCGAACGTCCGGGACCGCGACCCGGCCCGGCCACTGCTCACCCACTACGACGACGCCACCGGCGAGCGGGTCGAGCTCTCGGCCACGACGCTGGACAACTGGGTCGCGAAGACGGCGAACCTGCTGCAGGACGAGTTCGACGTCGGCCCGGGCAGCACCGTCGCGGTGGCCCTCCCGGTGCACTGGCAGACCGCCGCCGTGCTGCTCGGCGTGTGGAGCTGCGGCGCCGCGGTGCTCGACACCGCTGCCGAGGACGAGGACCGCCTCGTCGGCGTCGACGTCGTCCTCGCCGCGCAGGACCGCCTGCCCGCGTTGGAGGAGTCGGCCGGGGACGCGGAGCTGCTGGGCCTGTCGCTGCACCCTCTGGGAGCGGGGATGACCGGGTACGCCGGACCAGCCCGTGACTTCGCGCTCGAGGTCCGTACGGCGGGCGACCGCTTCGTCCCCTACGCCCTGCCCGACCCGGCTGCGCCCGGGCTGCTGGCCGGCGGTCTCGAGCTCGGCCTGGGCGGGCTGGTGGAGGCGGCGGCCGAGCTGGCCGGGCGGCTCGGCCTGGGTCCCGACGACCGCGTCCTGGTCGACGAGCGGACCGCCACGGAGGCCGGCCCCGTGGCGTGGTTGCTGGCACCCCTGGCCGTGGGCGCCTCCCTGGTCCTGTGCCGGAACGTCGATGTCGAGCGGCTGCCCGGCCGCGCCGCCACCGAGCGCGTGACTGCCACTCTGGGCGTCCGGGTCGACGGCGTCCGCGAGCTGGGCCGGACGGGCGGCGAGGAGTGACGTTCTCCGCCCTCGCGCACGACGCGGACACCGGCGAGCTGGGGGTCGCCGTCTCCTCCTGCATCCTGGCCGTGGGCCGCGCCGTCCCGGCGGCACGGGCCGGAGTGGGGGTGGTGGCCGTGCAGGCCCGCAGCCGGCGCGGTCTCGGCGGGAGCCTCCTGGGCGGGCTCGCCGACGGCACCCCGCCTGCCGTCCTGGTGCGCCGGGCCGCCCACTCCGCGGAGGACGCCGACCGGCAGATCGCCGTCCTCGGTGCGACCGGTGAGGTCGCCGCCGACACCGGTCCGGGGTCGTTCCCGGTCTGCGGGCACCTGACCGGTGACGGGTTCAGCGTGCAGGGCAACATGCTCGCGTCCGACGAGGTCCTGCCGGCGATGGCGACCGCCCTCGCGGCCGCGCGCGGCGACCTGGCCGACCGGCTGCTGGCGGCGCTCACGGCCGGGCAGGACGCCGGGGGCGACCTGCGGGGGCGCCAGTCCGCGGCGCTGCTCGTGGTCAGCGGCCAGCCGGCGACCGACGAGGACGACGGCGTGCGGGCCGATCTGCGGGTCGACGACTCGGGAGACCCCGTCGCGCAGCTGCGCATGCTCCGCAACCTGCAGCGGGCCTACGACGAGCGCGACTACGAGACCCTCGCCGTCTTCGCCCCGGAAGGCGCCCGCGACCTCTACGCCGCGCTGGCCGCGTCGCAGCGCGGCGACCGGGAGGCCGCCCGGGCCGCGCTGGAGGCGATGCGCTCGCGCCCGGGGTGGCGGGCGTGGCTCGCGGCGATGGCCGGGGACCCCCGCGTCGGCGCGGTGTCCCGGCTGCTCGGCGAGGGCTGACCGGACCGCCGGCCCGCTCGAATCCGGTCGCAGGTCCTCCCGGCGGGTGTCCCGGGGACGCGACCCGCTACGTCGACGTGACCGTGCCCCTGGTTCCCGGTCTGGCGCCGCTGTACCCCGGCGACACCGAGATGGAGGTCCGACGCGTGCAGCACCGGGCTCACGGTGATCCGGCGAACGTCTCGTCCCTGACGTGCTGGCTGCACTGCGGGACCCACGTCGACGCACCGGTGCACTTCCTCGACGGTCAGCCCGGCGTCGACGCCGTCCCGATCGAGACCCTGCTCGGGCCGGCCTGGGTGGTGGACGCGGCAGCGGAGCACGGCGACATCGACGCCGCGGCACTGAGCCGCCGGGACATCCCCGACGGAGCGGTGCGGGTCCTCCTCAGGACGTCGAACTCGGCGCTGTGGAAGGCGCCGACGTTCGTGGAGGAGTCGTCGCGGTCGCTTCGGACGCCGCCGCCGCGCTCACCGGGCGGCATCCGGCTCGTGGGCATCGACTACCTGTCCAGCGCCTCGTCCCGGGACCGGGCGCCCACGCATGAGACGTTCCTCCGCGCCGGCGTCACCATCCTCGAGACGCTCGACCTGCGGGCGGTCGACCCGGGCTGGTGGGACCCCACCTGTCTGCCGCTGCGCATCCCGGGCGCTGAGGCGCCCCTGCGCGGGCCGTGCTCAGCCGTTCGTGACCCGGTCCCCCGAGGACCGGCCGCTACTTCAGGAGACTCCGTGCGATCACCATGCGCTGCACCTGGTTGGTGCCCTCGTAGATCTGCGTGATCTTCGCGTCGCGCATCATCCGCTCGACGGGGAAGTCCTGGGTGTAGCCGGCCCCGCCGAACAGCTGGACGGCGTCGGTGGTCACCTGCATGGCGACGTCGGAGGCGAACGCCTTGGCCGAGGCGGAGACGCGGGTGACGTCGGGCCGGCCCTGCTCCCCCGCGGCGGCGGCGACGTAGACGAGGTGGCGGGCCGCCTCGATCCTCATCTCCATGTCGGCGAGCATGAACTGCACGCCCTGGAACTCGCTGATCGCCTTGCCGAACTGGCGACGGTCCTTGACGTAGGCGACCGCGGCGTCGAGCGCGCCCTGGGCGATGCCGACGGCCTGCGCGCCGATGGTCGGGCGGGTGAAGTCCAGCGTCCGCAGCGCGGTCTTGAACCCCGTGCCCGGCACCCCGACGATGCGGTCGGCCGGGATGGTGCAGTCGGTGAAGTAGAGCTCGCAGGTGGGCGAGCCCTTGATGCCCATCTTGCGTTCCTTTGGCCCGACGGCGAAGCCGGGGTCGTCCCGGTGGACGGCGAACGCGGAGATGCCGTTGGCGCCCTTCTCCGGGTCGGTCACGGCCATGACCGTGTACCACTCGGAGACGCCGGAGTTGGTGATCCACGCCTTGGCGCCGTTGAGCACCCACGAACCGCCGTCGAGGCGGGCGCGGGTCTTCATCGCGGCGGCGTCGGAGCCCGCCTCGCGCTCGGAGAGCCCGTAGCTGATCATGGCGTCGCCGGCCGCGATCGACGGGAGGACCTGCTGCTTCACGTCCTCGGAACCGGACAGGATGATCGGCATCGAGCCCAGCTTGTTCACCGCCGGGATCAGCGAGGCGCTCGCGTCGACCCGGGCGACCTCCTCGATGACGATGCAGGTCGCGATCGCGTCGGCGCCCTCGCCGCCGTACTGCTCGGGGATGTGGGTGGCGTGGAAGCCCGCGGCCGTGAGGGCCTTCTGGGCCTCGATCGGATAGCGGGAGGCGGCGTCGACCTCCGCCGCGAACGGCGCGATCTCTCGCTCGGCGATCTCACGGACGGCGGCCCGGATCGCCTCGTGCTCCTCGGTGAGGGCGTATAGCGCGGTGTTGCTACCCACGGGTAGATCGTAAGCCCGACCTGCCTCCCGGTCGGCATCGGCTCGCGACAGCCAGCCGATCGCGTCCCTGCGCCTACGGACATGGCCGGCAGATGCGGGGGAAGGTGTCGAGCTCTTGCGGCGTCGTGGACCCCGTCCACTCGGGGGCCACCGCCGCGACGGGTCAGCGGCCGCTGCGGACCGGGGTCCGGTCGTCGATCGGGCGGGAACCCAGGGGCCGGATCCACTCGTCGGAGACGACGTCCTCGGCCTGCTTCCGCGTGTCCGCCGGGGCGCGGCGGTCGTCCTCGCGCGACCCGCGGACGACCGCACCGAGTCGCTTGAGGTCGAGCGCCGACAGGCCCTGGACGATTGCGACCACCGCGAACGCCAGAAGCAGCGCGTGCGCCGGGATGAGGTACCGCGACTGGTCGGCGTCGTAGTCGGCCGCGTCGACGATCGAGATGAGCCCGAGCCGTGAGACCGCGGCGAACAACAGCGCGACGCCCAACGCCGTGAGCGGTCCGGCGGTCGCGCGACCGCGCCGGGACGCCAGCAGAGCCCCCAGGAGGACGACGCCCAGGACGACCGCCACGGGGAAGAGCAGCCAGTAGACGACGTTCACCGTCTTGTACTGCCACTCGTGGTCGCGGAAGTCCATGCGCTGGAGGGCGGCCTCGACCTCGTTGGCGGGCACCTCCGGGGCCACCGCGACGAACTCCGCCCGGGCCTCGGGGGATATCCCGAACGGCTCGTTGATGTGCTGGAAGGCGTTCCGCGAGGACAGGGTGCTGCCGGTGAGCCGGACGAAGGACTCGACCACCTGGGCGAAGGAGATCCGCGTCAGCGGCTGGACGGCCGACGGCAGTTTGATCCGGCAGTTCAGCTCGCCGCTGTCGCAGGCGTCGGCGATCTCGCGGCCCAGCTTCTCGAAGAACGCCTTCGACTCCGCTGCGGAGCCGAACGCTCCGGCTGCGGCCGCCGCGTCGCGGATGGCCCAGGTGACCCAGCCGCCCTGGTAGTCGCAGTTCGGCACGGTGTAGCAACCGGAGAAGCGCCACGGGTTCTGCCGGTTCTCCAGCTCCGGTGCCAGGAGCCCTGCCGTGGGGCTGACCTCGTAGACGGCTTCCCGCTGCTCCTCGTTGATCGGGACCCTGAACTTCGGCTCCCCCGCTTCGACGCGCTGCCATTGGGCGTAGGCGTCCATGAAGGCTCCGCTGGCGAGCTCACTGGTGGTGGCGATCCCGTAGACGGACTTGTTCGCGGCCAGCACGATGCCGACCGGTCCCAACATGCCCACGGCCAGGATGAGCGCGCTGGGCACCACCCGGCGCGCGGCACGTCCGGCCCACCGGCGGCCACCCTCGCGCCACGGCCGGTGCCGGAGGGCATGCATCAGAGGCAGCGCGCCGACCGCGACCAGGGCGGTGGGAACGACGGTGACGCCCTCCTCGCGGATCAGGACGTAGCCGGCCAACGAAAGGCCGGCGAGGCCCGCGGTGGCGAGTGCCCAGCCGAAGGCGCGCCCGAAGACCAGGTAGTAACTGGTGAGGAAGAGGGAGGTCACGAGGATGACACTGATGCTGGCGAAGAGGGCGTCCCGCCCGAAGTCGGCCGACCACGTGCTGAGGTAGATGGGGCTGAACGCGCACGCCACGAACGCCGGGACCGCGACGGCCAGGCGCTTGGTCACCACGAGGAGACAGAGCGCGACGAGAAGAGCGGCCAGGATCGCCACGAGCTGCTCGCCGGCCTTGAGCGGGATCCCCAGCCAGTTGCAGACGGCGATGAAGATCGAGTAACCGGGGACCTTCACCAGGGTGAGGTTCGTGTAGCCGTCCAGCCAGTGCTGGCCGAGGATCGACCTCGCCTGCCGGATGTACAGCTGACCGTCGTAGGGCGACTGCCCCAAGGGGCTCTGCACGCGGAGGCGCATGACGATCGTGGCGGCCGTCGACAGGACGACCACCAGGGCCGACGCGGACCAGGCCACGACCGGTCGTTCGAACAGCGCCCGGAGTCGCCTCCACCCCATGGTCAGGGCGCGGGTCGGCGTCGCTGTCGTCATTGAGTCCCCATCGTCGTTCACCGCTCGAGCACCGGACCGGACATGGCGCCGTGACCACAGCGCGCCGCGCTTGCACGGTCCGTCGACTCGAGAGTAGCGGGGCACTACCGGTTGTCGGCCTGCCATCACGCGCTGCGAGGGAAGCCACCGCCTCACCGGTCCACCCAGTCGCATGGACCACTCGCAGCCCAGTCCTGAGGCATCGCGACGGCCGGGCTCGCGGGCTCAGTCGGCGGAGAGGAGCCGCTCCTGGAGGGCGCGGTCCCGGGCCACCACGGAGTCGGCCAGGTCGACCTGGAAACGGGTCACCGCCTCGCGCAGGCCCTCGTCGGCGGCGGCCAGGATCCGGACCGCCAGCAGGCCCGCGTTGCGTCCGCCGCCGATGCCCACGGTCGCGACCGGGACGCCGGCCGGCATCTGCACGATGGACAGCAGGCTGTCCAGCCCGTCCAGGCGGTCCAGCGGCCGCGGGACGCCGATCACCGGCAGCGGCGTCGCCGCGGCGACCATGCCCGGGAGGTGGGCCGCTCCCCCGGCGCCGGCGATCACCACCCGCAGCCCGCGGTCGGCGGCGGTCTCGGCGTAGTCGAGCATGCGGCGCGGGGTCCGGTGGGCCGAGACGACGTGCGCCTCGTACGGGACGCCGAACTCCTCGAGCGCGCCCGCCGCGGGCTCCATCATGGGCCAGTCGGAGTCACTGCCCATGACGATGCCCACCACGGGGCCGCCGGACGCGTCGCTCATGCCGGGTCCTCAGTGCTCCTCGTCGCCGAAGGCGAACGCCGGGTCGACGACCCCGTCGGCCAGGTACCGGGCGGCGGCCGTCGCCCGCGCCCGCACCTCGTCGAGGTCGTTGCCGAGGGCGGTGACGTGGCCCAGCTTGCGACCGGGCCGCTGACCCTTGCCGTACCAGTGCAGCTTCACGTCCGGCCAGTGCGCCATCAGGTGGTGCACCCGCTCGTCCAGCGGCGGACCGGCCCAGTCCGGGGCGGCAGCCGCCCCACCGAGGACGTTCGCCATGACCGCGACGGGCGCCGTCATCGCCGTCGAGCCCAGCGGGTAGTCCAGGACGGCGCGCAGGTGCTGCTCGAACTGGCTGGTGCGCGCGCCCTCGATGGTCCAGTGCCCGGAGTTGTGCGGCCGCATGGCGAGCTCGTTGACCAGGACGCCGTCGGCGGTCTGGAACAGCTCGACGGCGAGCATGCCGACCACCCCGAGCCGGTCGGCGATGCGGACGGCGAGCTCCTGGGCGGCCGTGGCCAGCGCCTCCGGGAGGTCGGGGGCGGGGGCCAGCACCTCGGCGCACACCCCGTCGCGCTGCACGGTCTGCACCACCGGCCACACCGCCACCTGACCGAACGGCGACCGGGCCACCTGGGCGGAGAGCTCGCGGACCATGTCGACGCGGGCCTCGGCCAGCAGCGTCCCGTGGGCGTCGAGCAGCGCGGCGGCCTCGCCGGCATCGTGCACGACGAAGACCCCCTTGCCGTCGTAGCCGCCCCGCGGGGTCTTGAGGACCAGGGGCCACCCGTTCACCGCGCCGAACCGCTCGACGTCGGCCGCGCTGTCGACCTGCGCCCAGGCCGGCTGCGGCTCCTCCGCCTCCTGCAGCGCCCGGCGCAGCACCAGCTTGTCCTGGGCGTGGACCAGCGCATCCGGTCCGGGAGCGACGCGGTGCCCGGCGGCCTCGAGGGCGTGGAGGTGCTCGGTGGGCACGTGCTCGTGGTCGAAAGTGACGACGGTGGCGCCGGCAGCCAGCCGGTGCAGGTCGGCGAGGTCGCGGTGGTCGCCGAGGAGCACGTCGGCGGTGACGAGGCCGGCCGACTCGTCGGGTGACGCGGCGAGGACCCGGAGGCTCTGCCCCAGGGCGATCGCCGCCTGATGGGTCATGCGGGCCAGCTGCCCCCCGCCCACCATGGCGACGACGGGAAGGCCGGTCCGCGAGTCGAGTCCGGCAGGCATGGTGCCCCGAGGCTAGCGGCACCGCCGTGGCGGCGGTCGGCGAGGCCTGGCCGAGGCACCGTGTTCGTACACTTCGGGCATGGCCCCCGGTGTCGGACTCCGTCGACGCCTCGGCACCGGCGCCACACTCCTCCTGCGCGAGCTCAGCGCCTTCGGCGTCGTCGGGGCCGCCTGCTTCGTGCTCGACCTGACGCTGTTCCAGATCCTCTACAGCACCGTCGGCCTCGGCGCGGTCACGTCCAAGCTCCTCGCGTCCGCGGTGTCGACGTCGGTGGCCTTCGTGGGGCACCGCTACTGGTCGTTCTCCCGACGGGCCCGCTCGGGGCTGCGGCGGGAGTACGCGCTCTTCTTCGCGGTGAACGGTCTGGCCCTGGCGCTGGGCATGCTGATGATCGCGGCGGTCCGGTACGGGCTGGACCAGGAGTCGGCACTGGTCCTGCAGCTGACCAACGTCGCCTCCATCGCCGTCGGCACGACGCTGCGGTTCGTGCTCTACCGGCGCTGGGTGTTCCTCGCTCCGGTGGCGCCGGACGAGGACGGCCCCCGGACGACGACGACCGTCGCCGCGCCCCCACGCCCCGAGCCCGCTCGACCCTGAGCCCGCTCAGCCCGCCAGGCGCGAGCCGTCGCGGCCGCTGATCACCTCGAGCCGGGTCGGGATGCGGATGCGCAGCTCCTCGACGTGGCTGATGACCCCCACGGTGCGCCCGCCGCGGCGCAGCTCGTCGAGAACGGTCATGACCGCGTCGAGCGACTGCGGATCGAGGCTGCCGAAGCCCTCGTCGACGAAGAGGGTGTCCAGCTGCACGCCGCCGCTCTCGGCGGTGACCACGTCGGCCAGCCCCAGGGCCAGCGCGAGGGAGGCCATGAAGCTCTCCCCGCCGGAGAGGGTCTTGGTCGGGCGGCGCACGCCGGTGTACTCGTCGAAGACGTCCAGGCCCAGCCCACCGCGGGCTCCGTGGCGGCCCTGGGCGTCGCTGTGCAGGAACGTGTAGCGGCCACCGGACATCTCCAGCAACCGCCGGCTGGCCACCTCGGCGACCTGTTCCAGCCGGGCAGCCAGGACGAAGGACTGCAACCGCATCCGCAGCGTGTTCGAGCCGCGCCCGTTGACCAGGTCGGCCAGTGCCGTGACCTGGTCGCCCCAGGCACGCAGCTCGGCCAGTTCCAGCTCGGCCGCCGTCACGTCGCCCGCGAGCACGTCGAGGGCCGAGCACACCCGGCGGGCCCGTTCCAGCTCGGCCACCGCCTCCTCGCGCCGGCGGGTGATCACGGCGCAGCGCTCCTCCAGACCGGCGAGGTCGGGCACGGGGCCCAGCTCGGCGAGCTCGGGCTCGGCCAGCCGGGCCCGGACGACGCCCAGCCGGTGGTCGTGGCCGTCCAGCTCACGGTCGAGGTCCTCGAGGCACCCGTCGCCCAGGAGTGCGGCCCCGGCGAGGAGCACGTCGGCGAACCCGGCCGCCGCGGCGCGCTCCTCCGCGGTCCCGAGCGCCCGCGCGGCGGTCTCGCGGGCGCGGGCTTCCTCGGCGACCGCGGTGACCAGGGCCTCGCAGCGATCGGCTGCCCGGGTCAGGCGGGCGACGCGGGCGGCGAGGTCCGCGTCGTCACCGCGGGCGGCGGCCAGCCGCTGGTGGAGCTCGCCGAGCGCGTCGGCCAGTGATCGGCGTTCGGCCGTGCGGGCACCCAGTTCCTCCCGGTCGGCGGCGAGACGCGCGGCCGAGGACTCGCGCTCGGCCAGCAGCCGCGCCAGCTCGGCCTGCGCGGGGTCGAGCGTGCCGGCCAGCCCCGCCGTCTCCCGGGCGGTGGCCCGCAGCTCGGCCAGCGCGGCCTCCTGGTCGTCGACGGGGACGTCGCCCGCCCGCGCGCGGAGAGCGGCCAGTTCCCGCTCCAGGCTCTCGGCCTCCGCCGTGGCTCCGGTGAGCGCCGCCTCGGCGGCGTCCGCGGCGGCCCGGGCGCCGTCCTCGTCGGCGGCGGTGACCACCGGCCCGGCGTGTGCCGCCGGCCGGGGGTGCTGGGTCGAGCCGCAGACCGGGCAGTCGGCTCCGTCGGTGAGCTGGGCGGCGAGCTCGGCGGCCATGCCGTCGAGCCGACGGGACCGCAGGTCCAGCCAGTGCTCCCGCGCGTCGGACCAGGCCTCGCGCCGTACCTGGACGTTCCGGCGGCTGCCGCCGAGGCGCGCCTCCAGACGCTGGGCCGCCCGTGCGGCGTCGAGCGCCGCCGCCGCGGTGGCGACGGCGCCCTCCGTCGCCGGCAGCTGCACCGCGGCGGCGCGCGCCCGGGCCACCCGGTCCTCCTGCTCGGCCAGCCGCGCCGGCCAGGCCTCCGCCTGGCAGCCGGCCGCCTCGCACCTGCTGGTGAGGTCGGCGATGCGGTGGTCGAGGCCGGCGATGCGGCGGGTCAGCTCCTCGGCGCGGTCGACCTCGGGCAGCAGCGCCCGCGCCGCGGCCGCCTCGTCCCGCAGCGCCCGTACCGCCTCGGGACCCGGGTCGCGGCCGTCGGCGACCGCGGCCCACGCGGCCTCCGCCCGCCGCACCGCGGCGGCCGCCTGCTCGGCGAGGACGCCGGCGCCGGCGGCCGACTCCAGGCAGTCGCGCAGCGGCTCGGCCCGGCGGCCGGCATCCCGCTCGGCGCGCAGCACGGTCAGCTCCTCCTCGCGGGCGGTGAGCGCCGCCAGCTCGGCGAGGGCCCGCGCCCGGCGGTCGTGCCGGTCGGCGAGGGCGCGGGCGGCGGTGAGCTCGGCGTCGACCACGCCGGCGTCGGTGGCCGCCTCCTCGGCGCGCGCCGTCGTCGCCGCCAGCCGCTCCGCTGCCCTCGCCCGCACCGCGTCCACCCACGGACCGACGGCCGCACCGCCTCCGCCCCCGACCAGCTCGGGAGCGAGCTCCTCCGGCACGTCGACGTCGGCGACCTGGGCGACTCTTGCGAGCAGCGTGCTCACCCGCGCCCTGTGCACGGCGACGCGTTCGCGCGCCGCGGCCCGCTCGTCGGCCAGCCACTCCTCCGCGGAGGCGAACCGACCGACGTCGAACAAGGTGCGCAGCAGCTCACCGCGGTGCTCCGGTTCGGCTCGCAGGAACCGGGCGAAGTCGCCCTGCGGGAGGAGCACCACCTGGCAGAACTGGTGCACGTCGAGGCCCAGGCGGGTGCGCAGGTGCTCCGAGCCCTCGTCGATGCGGGTGCTGACCGGCTCCCAGCCGCCGTCGGTGAGCCGCTGGACGGTGAGGCGGGCCTGCTCGGTCGTGACGCCCTCGCCCCGCTTCTTCGGCCGCTGCTGCTCGGGCCGGCGCACGACGAGCAGCCGCTCCCCTCCCAGGGTGAGTTCGCAGGAGACCTCGGTGCGGACCGCTGCGCCGGCGTGGTCGCTGCGCAGCCGCTTCTCCTCGCCGCGCGCGCCGGGGACGGTGCCGTAGAGGGCGAAAACCACGGCGTCGAGCAGGGTCGTCTTGCCCGCGCCGGTCGGGCCCCAGAGGAGGAACAGGCCGTCCCGGCCCACGTCGTCGAAGTCGACCTCCGCGGTGCCGGCGAACGGGCCGAACGCCGTCAGGGACAGCCGGTGCAGCCTCACCGGCGCACCTCGGCACGACCGGCCGCACCCAGGGCCTGCGCCAGCAGCTCCCGCTCCGCGCTGCTGGCGGCCACCCCGCGGACGTGCGTCACGAACTCGGCTGCCACGTCGAGGTCGCTGCGGCCCCGCAACCGCTGCTGGTAGCTGCGGCCGTCGCCGCCGGACCCGGCGCCGGACCACTCGAGGTGCACGCAGTGGGGGAACCGGGTGCGCAGCCGGCGCATCGGGTCGACCGGGCGGACCGCGTCGGTCAGCCGGGCGGAGACGAAGTGGTCCTCGACCGCCCCGTGCGCCGGGTCCTCCAGCAGCTCGGCCAGGGTGCCGGTGAGGACGGTGAGCTCCCGGGGGGTCGGCAGGGGCACCGGGTGGACACCGGCCAGCCCGTCCGCGTCGAGGTCGACCAGCCAGGCCTGCTTCTGCTGCCCCGCCTCGCCGAAGGAATAGGCGAGGGGGGACCCGCTGTAGCGGATGCGCGGGGAGAGGGTCTGGGGACGGTGGAGGTGGCCGAGGGCGACGTAGTCGACGCCGTCGAACACCGATGCCGGCACCAGGTCGACGCCCCCCACGCAGATGTCCCGCTCGCTGTCGCTGGCCACACCTCCGCCGACGAACGCATGCGCGAGGACGACCGAGCGCGTGCCCGGCCGGAGGAAGAGATCGGACCGGACGCGCTCCATGGCCGCGCCCACGACGGCCTCGTGGCTGCGACCGCCACTGACGCCCAGCTCGTGCCGCGCCACCTCCGGCTCGAGGAAGGGCAGGCCGTAGACCGCCACCTCGCCGTGCCGATCGGCCAGCAGCACCGGCTCGTCGAGCCGGCCCGTGGACGCGCGCACGTGCAGCCCGGCGGCCGAGAGGAGACCCGAGAAGGTGCCCAGCCGGCGGGCGGAGTCGTGGTTCCCGGGCGTCATGACGACGGCCGCACCGGCGGCGAGCAGCCGGCCGACGACCCGGTCGAGCACCGCCGTGGCGTCGGCCGACGGCACGGCGCGGTCGTAGACGTCACCGGCCACCAGCACCACGTCGACCGATTCCGCCGCCACCACGCGCGCCAGCCCGCTCAGCACGGCCTCCTGCTCGGCCAGCAGATCGGTGCCGTGCAGCGTGCGGCCGAGGTGCCAGTCGGAGGTGTGCAGCAGGCGCATGGGCGGAAGGTAGGTCGCGCCACCGACAGAACCGGCTCAGGCGCGCCGTGACGGACCGGTCCCACAGCATCGGAGGGGTCAGTGGTACCGCTGTGGCGCCGTGCTGCCGTCGTGGAACGCGCCGAGGGGACCGGAGTACCCGCCGAGCTGGCCGGCGCTCTCCTCGAACCGGCGGTCGGCGTCCTCCTCGATCATGTGGTGGAGGAGCTGTTGCACGCCGTCGCTGTCGGGGATCCGGCGCAGGACGGTGGGCCCGCCCTCGCCTGCCGACTCGATGGTCAGCGAGCCGGACCGGATGATCCGCTCCCACAGCGTCTGCCGGTACGAGACGTCGGTGATGCGCGCCAACGGGAGGTCGCGGCCGCGACGGGACAGGATGCCCTCGCGGAACAGCAGGCGGTGGGTCGTGATCACGTAGTGCGTCGTCCGCCAGCGCAGCAGCGGCACAGCCACGAGCCTCAGGAGCAGGACGACCGCGACCGCCAGGACGACCATCCGCAGGATGCCCTGCTGCCGGCCGGCCGGTATCGCGGCCGTGCCGAACGAGGCCGCGCCGACGATCAGGAGCAGCCGGACGACCGGCCAGAACAGGGTCAGCCCGTGCGGGTGCAGGTGCCGGACGACCTCTTCGTCCTCTGAGAGGAGCTTGTCGGGATACGGCACTCCCCCAGGATGACCCAGACCCGGTGCGCCGTCAGGGACCGCGCGCAGCGACCGCCTCCGCCGTCACACCCGCCGCACGTGCCGCACGTCCCCGGAGGCCAGTTCCACCTGGCCCTCGGGCGTGGCGACCACGAGCCGGCCGTCCCAGTCGATCGCCTGCGCGCGGCCCTCCAGCGTCGAGCCGTCCGGCAGGCTGACGACGACGTCGCTGCCGACCGTCGAGGACCAGGCCAGGTAGTCGCCCACCAAACCCGAGGACACCGGGTCGCCGAGCGCCGCCGTCCACCCGCGGTACCGGCGCTCCACGGCGCGGAGGAAGGCCAGCAGCACCGGCGCGCGGTCCACCGTCGCCCCCGTCACCCGGGAGAGGGACGTACCCGTCTCCGGCAGCTCCGCCGCCGTGGTGGACACGTTCAGGCCCACGCCGACGACGACCGCCGTCGGGCGGGTGGGTGACGACGTCGTCTCGGCCAGGATGCCGGCCAGCTTCCGGCCGTCGAGGGCGAGCAGGTCGTTGGGCCACTTCAGCGACGCCCGGACACCGGTGACCTCGCCGACCGCCTCGCCCAGGGCCACCCCGGTGAGCAGTGGCAGCCATCCCCGCCGTGCGGCGGGCACGTCGGGCCGCAGCAGGAACGAGACGGTCAGACCGGCGCGCGGCGGCGACGTCCAGACCCGGTCCAGCCGGCCCCGGCCGGAGATCTGGTGCTCGGCCACGAGGACGAGGCCCTCGGGTTCGTCGGCCGCCGCGGCGGCGATCAGCTCCGCGTTCGTCGACCCGATCTCCTCCACCACCTCCAACGACCGCCACAGCCGGCTGTCCCGGGTCAGGGCGGCGGCGAGTGCCGGGCCGTCGAGGGCCGGACGCTCCAGATCGGACCAGCGGGAGGGAGGCACGTCGATCACGCTACGGCCCGGGAGGCGTGCCGCTCAGACGGGCAGCCTGCGGAAGACGGCGCGGGGTAGGTGCCGCAGGCCGCTCATCACCCAGCGCATGGTGCCCGGGACCCAGACGGTGTGCCGACCCCCGCGGATGCCGGTGACGATCGCCTCGGCCACGGCGTCCGGGGTCGTGGCGAGCGGCGCCTCCGGCCGGCCGGCCGTCATCTTGGACCGTACGAACCCGGGCCGGACGACCAGCACCGAGACGCCGGTGCCGACGAGGGAGTCGCCGAGGCCACTGAAGAAGGCATCCAGGCCGGCCTTCGTGGAGCCGTAGACGAAGTTCGACGCCCGGGGTCGCTCGCCGGCGACCGATGACAGGGCCACGATGACCCCGTGGCCCTGCTCGCGCATGCGGTTGGCCAGTTCGGTGCCGACGACGGCGGGCACCACGTAGTTGACGTGACCGAGACGGCCGACGGCCTCGGGGTCCACGAGCAGTCGCTCGGCATCCCCCAGCTGTCCGAAGGCGACGACCGCGACGTCGATGTCGCCGCCCGCGGCCGCTCGCTGCACGACCCGGGCAGGCGAGCCGGGGTCGTCGGCGTCGAAGTCGACCACCTCGACGCGCGCCCCCGCGGCGGTCAGTTCGTCCGCCACGGCGGCGCGGCGAGGAGTGTCCCGGGCAGCGAGGACCACCCTCAGCGGGCGCTCCGCCAGATATCGCCGGGCCGTGGCGACGGCGATGTCGGACGTGCCCCCGACGAGCAGGAGCGAACCGATGGACCCGAGGGCGTCGATCACAGCGCGAGCCGCCTGGCGAGGTCCGACGTGAAGACACTCTCCGGGTCCAGCTGCTTCCGCACCGCCCGGAAGTCCTCCAGGCGCGGGTACATCCGCTCGAACAGCTCGGGCCGGACCCGGCTGTCCTTGGCCAGGTAGATCCGGCCGCGGGCCTCGACGACCAGCTCGTCGAGCTGGTCGAGCAGCGCCGCCAGGCCCGTGACGACGGGGATGTCGAGGGCGAGGGTCCAGCCGGGCGACGGGTAGGACAGCATGCCGGGGTTCCCCTGACCGAACCGCTTCAGGACGGCGAGGAAGGAGGCGTGACCGGAACGGCTGATCCGCACCAGCGCCTCACGCATCGCCTCCTCCCGCCCGAAGGGGACGGTGAACTGGTACTGCACGAAGCCGCGCGGGCCGTAGACGCGGTTCCAGTTCCCGACCCCGTCGAGGGGGTGGAAGAAGGTGGGGATGCTCTGGAGCTGGCCCCGCTTGCGCCTCGGTGACTTGCGGTACCAGACCTCGTTGAAGGCCGTCACCGTCGCGCGGTTCAGCAGGCCGGGTGGGAAGACGTCGGGTACCGACAGCTTGACCGAGCCCGAGTAGCGGAGGGGGTCGGCCTGGTTCCGGGACGCCAGCTCGCCACGCCGGGCGAACCGGCCACGGGTGAGCACCGACCGTCCCATCCTCCGGCCCCTGGCGACGCAGTCGATCCAGGCCACCGAGTAGTCGTACAGGTGGTCCGTCTCCGTGAGCAGGGTCATGAGCGAGTCGAGGTCGGGCGTCCGATCCGTGTCGACCAGGATCTGCGAGGACTCGATGCGCTTCATCCGCACCCGAGCGCGCAGGATGACGCCGGTGAGCCCCATGCCCCCCGCTGTGGCCCAGAACAGGTCTGCATCCTGGTCGGGCCCCGTGCGGCGGACGGTGCCGTCGGCGAGCAGGAGGTCCAGCCACCGCACGTGCTGGGCGAAGCTCCCGGCGACGTGGTGGTTCTTCCCGTGGATGTCCGCGGCGATCGCACCACCCACGGTCACGTACCTCGTGCCGGCGGTGACCGGCACGAACAGACCCTGGGGCACGAACTGGTTCATCAGCCGGTCGAGCGAGACGCCGGCCTCGACCTCGACCTCTCCGGCGGCGAGGTCGACGGCCAGGACCCGGTCGGCCCTGGTCATGTCCAGCACCGCTCCACCGGCGTTCTGCGCGGCGTCGCCGTAGCTGCGGGCAAGGCCACGGGCGACGACGCCGCGCGCCGCGCCGAGGGCCAGCGCCGACCGCGCATCGTCCTCACCCCGGATCGGGACGAGGGTCGCCGGAGTGGGCGCCGTCCGGCCCCACCCGGTGAGCTCCACCCGCTCGGCCCCTGGGAGCCGGGGCTCAGGCACCGAAGACGCCCGGCAGGAAGGTGGCCGCCCACACCACTCCGAGGCTCAGCAGGACCGGGTCGCGCAGCACGAGCTCCTCGGGAGCACCCGCACTGCCCTTGTCGACGTCCACGGCGTAGCGCAGGATCGCCAGGACGAACGGGGCGATCGACAAGGTCGACCACGGGACGCCTTCCCGGACGCCCCCCATCTCGAAGGCCCACAAGCTGTAGGCGGTGCAGGCCACGCCGGCCGACAGGCTCCAGACGAACCGCAGGTAGCTCGCCGAGTACTCCTGCAAGGTCCTACGGGTCTCGGCTGCCTGGCCGACGAGCACCAGTTCCGAGTACCGCTTGCCGGCCACCATGAACAGCGACCCGAAGGCGGCCACGAGCAGGAACCACTGCGAGAGCAGCAGGCCCGCAGCGACGCCGCCGGCGACGCCACGCAGCAGGAAGCCCGACGCCACCACCGCGAGGTCGAGGACGAGCTGGTTCTTCAACGCCACGCAGTAGGCGAGCTGGAGGACGACGTAGCTGCCCAGGACCCACGCCAGCTCCGGCCGCGTGAAGACCGCCGCAGCCGAGAGCGCCACGGCGAAGAGCAGGACGGCCAGGGCGACGGCCAGCCATCGGGGTACGACGCCCGAGGCGATGGGTCGGAAACGCTTGCGCGGGTGACGTCGATCGTCTTCGACGTCGATCGAGTCGTTGACCAGGTACACCCCGGACGACGCGACGCAGAAGAGCACGAAGGCCACCGCGGCGGGAACGACGACGTCCGGGTCCGTCAGCGCGCCGGCCGCCAGCGGGGCCGCGAAGACCAGCAGGTTCTTGACCCACTGGCTGGGGCGCAGGGCGCGGACCAGGCCCCAGGCCAAGGATCCACGGAAGCCCGCTGCCCGGGTCACCGCGGAGGACTCCGCGAGCAGCGCAGCCGGGTGACCTGCCTGGTCGCCAGCGTCGGGTCGCACGGTCATGCCTTTCATGCCATGCCGCCCCGTCGGCGGACGACGGCGGCGACCGTCGCTCCCAGCGCCGCGCCGGACAGGACGTCGGAGGGGTAGTGCACGCCGAGCAGAAGCCGGCTCACGAGCATCAGACCGGTCGCCGTCGCCATGACCGGCCGGCCGATCAGTGGGCCGAAGCCCACCGCGGCGGCTGTCGTGGAGCAGCTGTGCGCACTCGGGAAGGACGGCGCGCTGGGCGCCGCCACGAGTGCCGGGACGTCCGGGAACGTGGGCCGCGGGCGTGGGACGAGCCGCTTGAGCGCCGCCCCGGCGGCATGCGCCGCCACGACGCCGACCACGGCGGTGCGCCAGGGCTCAGGACGCCGGGACGCCAGGGAACCGACCGTGCCGAACGCGATCCAGCCGAGGGCATGGTCTCCGGACAACGACAAGCCGCGCGCCACCGGCACTGCAGCGGTGCCCCCCAGCACCCGCCGGGTGCCGCGCAGGACCGCGTGGTCGAGGCGGACCGGTAGGGCGGTTCCGGAGGCGGGCATCCTCCGGACTGTAATCAACGAGAGGGTCCGGGGCCCTGCCGCACCGAGGTTGCCCCCTTCGGCGTGTGGCCTGATCGGCGCGCCGAGGTCTCCGACCGGCCACCTCCGGTGTCGACCAGCGCCGCGCTCCCACGGCCCACGGGTGGACGCGCACATCGGCCCCTGATCGAGGGACCCGGCGGAGCGGGATGGAGGCTGTCCGGAGCGGCCCCCTACGCTACGGCGCTGTGAGCGCCGCCGAACTCGAGAGCGCCGGGGAGCACGTCCCCGACGACATCGACATCCACACCACCGCCGGGAAGCTGGCCGACCTCGAGCGGCGCGTGCAGGAGGCCACGCACGCGGGCTCCGAGCGGGCGGTGGAGAAGCAGCACGCCGCGGGCAAGATGACCGCCCGCGAGCGGATCGAGGCGCTGCTGGACCCGGGATCGTTCACCGAGTTCGACGAGTTCGCCCGGCACCGGTCGACCAATTTCGGCATGGCGGACAAGCGCCCGTTCGGCGACGGCGTCGTCACCGGCTACGGCACGGTCGACGGGCGCCCGGTGGCGATCTTCTCCCAGGACGTCACCGTCTTCGGCGGCAGCCTGGGCGAGGTCTACGGCGAGAAGATCGTGAAGGTCCTCGACTTCGCCGTGACGAACGGCTGCCCCATGATCGGCATCAACGAGGGCGGGGGCGCGCGCATCCAGGAGGGCGTGGTCTCCCTGGGGCTCTACGGGGAGATCTTCCGGCGCAACGTGCACGCCTCGGGCGTCATCCCGCAGATCTCGCTGGTGATGGGGCCGGCGGCCGGCGGCCACGTCTACTCCCCCGCGCTCACCGACTTCATCGTGATGGTCGACAAGACCAGCCAGATGTTCATCACCGGCCCCGACGTGGTGAAGACCGTGACCGGTGAGGACGTCACGCTCGAGGAACTGGGCGGCGCCCGCACGCACAACACGAAGTCCGGCGTGGCCCACTACCTCGCCGAGGACGAGAACGACGCCCTCGACTACGTCAAGGCGCTGCTGTCCTACCTGCCGAGCAACAACCTCGACCCGCTCCCGGCGCTGGACGTCGCGCCGGTGGAGACGGTGCTCCCCGACGCCCTCACCGACGAGGACCTCGAGCTCGACACCTTCATCCCCGACTCGGCGAACACCCCCTACGACATGCACACCGTCATCGAGCACGTCCTCGACGACGGCGAGTTCCTCGAGGTGCAGCCGCTGTTCGCCCCGAACATCCTGATCGGCTTCGGCCGGGTCGAGGGGCGCCCGGTGGGCATCGTGGCCAACCAGCCCACCCAGTTCGCCGGCACCCTCGACATCGACGCCAGCGAGAAGGCGGCGCGGTTCGTGCGCACGTGCGACGCCTTCAACATCCCGGTCCTCACCTTCGTCGACGTCCCGGGCTTCCTCCCGGGGACGTCGCAGGAGTGGGAGGGCATCATCCGTCGCGGCGCCAAGCTCATCTACGCCTACGCCGAGGCCACCGTCCCGAAGGTGACCGTGATCACCCGCAAGGCCTACGGCGGCGCCTACGACGTCATGGGCTCCAAGCACCTGGGCGCCGACGTCAACCTCGCGTGGCCGAGCGCGCAGATCGCCGTCGTCGGGGCGCAGGGCGCGGTCGGGATCCTCTACCGCAAGGAGCTCGCTGCGGCCGACGACCCCGAGGCCCGCCGGGCCGAGCTGATCGCGGAGTACGAGGACACCCTCGCCAACCCCTACGTCGCCGCCGACCGCGGGTACGTCGACGCGGTGATCCCGCCGTCGCACACGCGCGTGCAGGTCACCAAGGCCCTGCGCGTGCTGGCCAACAAGCGCCAGACCCTGCCGCCGAAGAAGCACGGGAACATCCCCCTCTGATGACCGAGCAACTTTCCGAGCGCCCGCTCCTGCGGGTCGTGAAGGGCGAGCCCTCGGCGGAGGAACTGGCCGCCCTGACCGTGGTCGTGGCCGCCCTGTCGCAGCGCCGCCCCCGCCGCCGTCCGACCCCCGTCGGGGCGTGGGCCTCCTACGCCGACGCCCACCGCCGTCCGCTGCAGGCGGGGCACGGCGGCTGGCGCGCCTCCGGGCGGTTCGCGTGACCCGGGAGCGCAGGCTCGTCCTCGCGTCGGCGTCACCGGCCCGGCTGTCGCTGCTGCGCCAGGCCGGCCTGGCCCCCGAGGTCGTGGTGAGCCAGGTGGACGAGTCCACCGTGCAGGCGCCCCGGGTGGCCGAGCAGGTGGCCCTCCTCGCCGCCGCCAAGGCCACCGCCGTGGCCAGGCAGGAGACCGACGCGCTGGTGATCGGCGCCGACTCGCTGCTGGAGTTCCACGGCAAGCCGCTGGGCAAGCCCGCCGACGCCGCCGAGGTCCGCGACCGCTGGCGCCGGATGGGCGGCCGGTCCGGGATCCTGCACACCGGCCAGGCGCTGTTCGACGTCCAGGACGGCGCCGTGGTGAGCCGGGACATCGCCGTCGCGTCGACCGTCGTGTACTTCGCGACGCCGACCCCGCAGGAGATCGAGGCCTACCTGGCCACGGGTGAGCCGCTCGCGGTGGCGGGGGCCTTCACCCTCGACGGCCTGGGGGCCCCGTTCGTCCGCCGCGTGGAAGGGGACCCGGCGGCGGTGGTCGGGCTGTCCCTCACCGTCCTGCGCACCCAGCTCGCCAAGCGGGGCCTGGCCATCACCGACCTCTGGCGCCGCTGAGCCGCCGTCCCACCCAGCACTACAGTTCGACCGCTCGACTCGACGAAGGAGTACGCCGGTGCAGAAGGTCCTGATCGCCAACCGCGGTGAGATCGCGGTGCGCGTGGCACGCGCCTGCAAGGACGAGGGTCTGACCAGCGTCGCCGTCTACGCCGAGCCCGACCGGGACGCGCTGCACGTGCGGATGGCCGACGAGGCCTTCGCCCTCGGCGGGACGACGCCCGGTGACTCCTACCTGGTCATCGACAAGATCCTCGACGCGGCGAAGAAGTCCGGCGCCGACTCGGTCCACCCCGGTTACGGCTTCCTGTCGGAGAACGCCGGCTTCGCGCAGGCGGTCATCGACGCCGGCCTGACGTGGATCGGGCCCTCCCCCGAGGCGATCGTCGCGCTCGGCGACAAGGTGCAGGCCCGGCACATCGCCACCAAGGCCGGCGCTCCTCTCGTGCCCGGCACGAAGAACCCGGTCGGCGGCGCCGAGGAGGTCGTCGCCTTCGCCGAGGAGCACGGTCTCCCGGTGGCGATCAAGGCGGCGTTCGGCGGCGGCGGGCGTGGGCTGAAGGTGGCCCGCACCAAGGAGGAGATCCCGGAGCTGTTCGACTCCGCCGTCCGCGAGGCCGTCTCCGCCTTCGGCCGCGGCGAGTGCTTCGTCGAGCGCTTCCTGGACAAGCCGCGGCACGTCGAGGCGCAGGTCCTCGCCGACACGCACGGGAACGTCGTCGTCGTCGGCACCCGCGACTGCTCGCTGCAGCGGCGCAACCAGAAGCTGGTCGAGGAGGCCCCGGCGCCGTTCCTCACCGACGAGCAGCGCGAGCGCATCCACTCCTCCGCCAAGGCCATCTGCGCGGAGGCCGGATACCACGGCGCCGGCACGGTGGAGTACCTCGTCGGGGCGGACGGCTCGATCTCCTTCCTCGAGGTGAACACCCGGCTGCAGGTGGAGCACCCGGTGTCGGAGGAGACGTCGGGCATCGACCTCGTGCGCCAGCAGTTCCGCATCGCCCAGGGCCTGCCCCTGGAGATTCCCGAGGACCCCACGCCGCGCGGGCACAGCATCGAGTTCCGGATCAACGCCGAGGATGCCGGCCGCAACTTCATGCCGGCCCCGGGACCTGTCGACCGCCTGGAGATCCCGCAGGGCCCCGGCGTGCGCTGGGACTCCGGCGTCGAGACCGGCGGCGAGGTCGCCGGCGCGTTCGACTCGATGCTGGCCAAGCTGATCGTGACCGGGGCGACCCGCCAGGAAGCCCTGCAGCGTGCCCGGCGAGCCCTGGACGAGCTGGTCGTGGAGGGCATGCCGACCGTGATCCCGTTCCACCGCGCCGTCGTCCGCGACGAGGCCTTCACCAGCGAGCCGTTCACCGTGCACACGCGCTGGATCGAGACGGAGTGGGACAACCAGGTCCAGCCCTACGCCGCCGCCCCGGCCCAGCACGACGAGGAGACGCCGCGCCAGACCGTCGTCGTCGAGGTCGGCGGCCGGCGGCTCGAGGTGTCCCTGCCCGCCGGCCTGGCCGCCGGTGGCGGTGGCGGTGGCGGCGCCGCGGGCGCGCCGGCCAAACCGCGCAAGCGCGGCTCCGGGTCCGGCGGCTCCGGTACCTCCGGCGACTCCCTGACCTCCCCGATGCAGGGCACCATCGTCAAGGTCGCCGTCGAGGAGGGGGACGCCGTCGAGGCCGGTGACCTCGTCGTCGTCCTCGAGGCGATGAAGATGGAGCAGCCGATCGTCGCGCACAAGGCGGGCACCGTGCGGAGCCTGTCGGCGGAGGTCGGCGCCACCGTCACCAGCGGTGCGGTCATCTGCATCATCGCCGACGCGGACTGAGCATCTGGCCGCCCCGGTCGGTCAGCTGGTCGTGATGGCCCGGCAGCCGAGGGCGGTGTAGCCGCCGATCGGGTCGGTGTCGATGGCGTACACGCACACCCGGTGCTCCCCCGGGGTCACGGAACCGGACCAGGCGAACCCGTGGTCGTTGCCGGCGGTGGGGAAGGCGGCCCCGACGTCGGTCCGGGTCCGGTCGGCGGTGATGATGGTCAGCCGCCCGTCGACGTAGACATGCAGCGGCACCGCGCGAGCGTGGTCGTCGGTGTCGAAGGTCCACCCGGCGAGGCTGATCGTCGACCCGGACGCGGTCAGGCTCTCCCAGCTGCCCACCGGGAGGGCCAGCTGGGTGGTGATCGTCCGGCAGCCCAGGCCGGTGTACTTCGACGCGATGTTCAGGTCGATCGCGTAGATGCACACGCTGTGCGCACCGGGGTTGACCCGGATCGAGCCCGAGAAGCCGTTCGAGGTGCCCGCCGCCGGCCACTGCGACTGGATCTCCGGCCGGGAACGGTCGGCGCTCAGGACCGTCAGCCTGCCGTCGACCCAGACGTGCAGCGGCACGGCGCCGGTGTTGGTGTCGGGGTCGTAGGCCCAGCCGGCGACCGCAAGCGACGAGCCCGCCGCCGACAGCGTCTCCCAGGTGCCCACCGGCACCGCCACCTGCGTGCCGACCGTCCGGCAGCCAAGGCTCGTGTACTTCGAGGGGATGTTGACGTCGATCGCGTAGATGCAGACGGTGTGGTCGCCCGGCGGCACGGTGCCCGACCAGGAGAACCCGTTCGACGTCCCGGCGCCGGGTGCGAAGCCCGGCACGTCCGGACGCGACCGGTCCGCGCGGACGATGGTCAGCCGGCCGTCCACGTAGACGTGCAGCGGCACCGCGGCGGTGTTGTCGTCGGCGTCGAACACCCAGCCGCCGATGCTGATCGCGGGCCCGGACGCCGTCAGCGACTCCCAGTTGCCCATCGGCGGCTGCACCTGCGTGCCGATGGCCCGGCAGCCCAGCGCCGTGTAGCCCCCGATCGGGTCGGTGTCGATGGCGTAGACGCAGACCCGGTGCTCACCAGGCGGGACCGTGCCGGACCAGGCGAATCCGTGGTCGGAGCCCGTGCCGGGGTTGGCGACCCCGACGTCCGGCCGCGACCGGTCCGCGGTGATGATCGTCAGCCGGCCGTCGACGTAGACGTGCAGCGGCACCCACCGGCCGGTGTCGTCGCGGTCGAACGTCCAGCCGGTGATGCTGATCGTCGACCCGGACGCCGAGTGGCCCTCCCACGCACCCTCCGGCAGCGCCATCTGCGTGGTGATCGTCCGGCAGCCCAGCCCGGTGTACCGCGATGTGATGTTGAGGTCGATGGCGTAGATGCAGACGCTGTGCGTCCCGGGGTGGACCTGCACCGAGCCGGAGAATCCGTTGGAGGTACCCGCCGCGGAGTGCGCGCTCTGCACGTCCGGCCGCGACCGGTCGGCCGACAGCATGGTCAGCCGCCCGTCGACCCACACGTGCAACGGCACGGCGCCGGTGTTGTCGTCGGGGTCGTACGCCCAGCCCGCGAGCCTCACCGTCGACCCGGCAGCCGTCAGCGACTCCCAGGTGCCGACGGGCGACTGCACCTGGGTGCTGACCGTCCGGCAGCCCAGGGCGGTGTAGCCGCCGATCGGGTCGGTGTCGATGGCGTACACGCACACCCGGTGATCACCGGCGGGGACGGTCCCTGACCAGGAGAAACCGTGGCCGGTACCCACGCCGGGGTGGATCCCCTCTACGTCCGGCCGCGACCGGTCAGCGGTCACGATCGTCAGGCGACCGTCGATGTAGACGTGCAGCGGCACGGACCGGCCGGTGTCGTCCCGGTCGAAGGCCCACCCGGCGACGCTGATCGTCGACCCCGACCCGGCGAGCGTCTCCCAGTTGCCCACGGGCAGCGCCATCTGGGTGGTGATCGACCGGCAGCCCAGCTCGGTGTACCTGGACGAGATGTTCAGGTCGATGGCGTAGATGCACACCCGGTGCGCGCCCGGGTTGACCCGGATGGACGCCGCGAAGCCGTTGGAGGTCCCCGCCGCGGCCTGGGCGTTCTGCACGTCCGGCCGTGACTGGTTCGCCGGGACGACGGCCAGCCGGCCGTCGACCCAGACGTGCAGCGGCACCGCGCCGGCGCCGTCGTCGGGGTCGTAGGCCCAGCCGCCGAGGGACAGCGTCGAGCCGGTCGCCGACATGGACTCCCAGCGTCCGACCGGAGTCGACACCTGGGTGCCGAGGCTGCGGCAACCGAGCGCCGTGTGCTTGGAGGGATCGTTGACGTCGATCGCGTAGATGCACACCCGGTGGTCACCCGGGGCCAGCGTGGTGGACCAGGAGAACCCGTTGGACGTCCCGGCGCCCGGCGACAGCGACGGGACGTCGGACCGTGACTGGTTCGCCGAGAGGATCGTCAGCCGGCCGTCGACGTAGACGTGCAGCGGCACGGCGGCCGCGGGGTTGTCCGGGTCGTACACCCAGCCGGCGATGCTCAGGGTCGGGCCCGTTGCGTTGAGCGTCTCCCAGGTGCCCACGGGCACGCGGCCGGCGGTCACCCGAACAGTGGCGCCCGACGATGTGACGCTGTCCACGGTCACGGTGAAGTCGCCGCCGGCCACGGTGACCGGAGTCCCGACCGGCAGGGCGGACTTCGTGGCGTCCCCCCTCTGACCCGACACGGGGGTCGCGTCGATCAGCAGCGAGGTGTCGTCACCGTCGCTCGCGCGTCGCAGCTGCACGCCGGTCTGCAGGGGGGTGCCCGGCAGCCATGCGTCGCGGCCGGTCGCCGTCCGGTACTCCAGCCAGTACTCGATGCCGCCGTCGTCGACGAGGCGCACGGCGCGCAGCCCGGTGCGCCCGCCCGTGGGCGACAGTGTGTACGTGCGCGTGCCGGTGTCCTGCGCCCGCGTGGTGGCTTGCTGTCCGGCTGGCAGCACCCCGAGGAGGGCGGCGTGCGGTGCGTTGAGCGTGCCCATCTGCGACCAGGAGAAGCCCATCACGTCGTACCAGTCGTGGTAGGCGTCCACCTGGCAGGAGTTGTCCGCCACCTCCTCGGTCCCGGAGTCGCAGGACAGCGCGGAGGCGTGCCCGAGGCCGAAGTTGTGCCCCAGCTCGTGGGCGATGATCGAGGGGTGGAGGCCCTTGGTGTAGAGCAGGCCGCCGGCGCCGGGCCCGGACCCGATGGTGCCGAGCCCGTCGGCGCACGTCGGGAAGTTCTGCGCCGCGGCACCCAGGTACAGCAGCAGGTGGTTGCCGTTGCCGGGCGTGCCGTCGAAGTTGACCGCCGCGTCGGCCTGGCGCCACATGCCGAACCAGTCGTTGCAGCCGGCCGTCAGCGTCACCCAGCTGGGGTGCGCAGTCGCCTCGATCTGCACGGCGCCGTTGGTCTGCTCGGCCCAGAAGCTCTTGACCGCGCCGTTGACCACGGCGGTGAGGTCGGTGATCGGGACCGTCGCACCCGGGGTGACCCCGGACGGCAGGACCCCGACGACGGTCACCCTGTTGGTCGCCGTCCCGGCCGGCGCCACCGGCGCATCGGTCGCGGGCGCGGCCTCGAGGACGGTGGCCTCGAGCACCTCGAGCGCGGGTTCGAGCCCCTGCTCCTCGGCCGCGGCGTCGGTGACCTCGTCTCCCACGGTGACCTCGACCGTGGAGCCCACCGGGATGTCCGCGACGTCCTCGGTGAGCACGCGCACGGCCTCACCCGAGTCGGTCTCGACCCAGCTGACGAGGTCGCCCTCGGGGTGCTCCTCCACCTGCCTGCCGTCGAGCGGCTCCGGCTCCGCCGTGTGGATGTTCTCCGCCCAGGCCTGCACGAGCTCGCCGACGACGGTCTCCCCCGTCGGCTCCTCCGCCTGGGCCGTCGGCAGCGCGACGAGCAGCGACAGGACGACGGCGGCCGTCACGGCGGTACCGAGCGGCCGGCGCAGACCGGGGCGACGCATGCACGAACTCCTGGATCGGGATCCCAACGACTCGTTCATCGGCAGGTCGGGTGCGCGACCGGATCGCCCAGACGGGCGAGACCGCGCCGGCTCAGCGCGCGCGTAGGGCGCGCAGCCTGCGGATGACGAGGAGGGTTGCGCCGACCAGCAGGGCGCCGGCGGCTGCGACGAGCAGCCTCTCGCCGCCGAACGTGTGGGACGTGGTGTCGAGGGCGGTGACGGTGCGGACCGGGCGCGGCTCGCTCTCGGCGACCGCGACCACCGGGGGCGCGACGGCCGGTGCGGCGGCGACGCCGGGCATCACGGTGCCGGCCGCCGCGGGCGCGACGGCCGGTGGGGCGGCGGCGCCGGGCATCACGGTGCCGGCCGGGACCTCCGGCGTCGCCGCGCGGCCGGCGGCGGGCGCCTCGCCCGTCGGGGGCACGGGGGTCACCGACACCACCGCGCCGGCGGCCGAGACGCTCTGGACGACGACCGAGAAGTCACCGCCGGACACCGGCACCGCCACCCCGACGGGCAGCGCGGCCTGGAAGTCGGTGCCCCAGCCGGCGGCCGCGGTCGGGGTCGCGTCGAGCAGCACGGAGGTGTCGGGCAGTGCCGTCCCGGCGCGGCGGAGCAGCACACCGGTGTCGAGGGCACGGACGTCGTGCCGGGTGCCGAGCCACGCGTCACGACCGGTCGCCGTCCGGTACTCCAGCCAGTAGTCGACGCCGGCAGCGTCGGTGAGCCGCAGCGCCCGGATGCCCGACCGGCCCGACAGGGGCGCCAGCGTCGCGGTGGTGACGGCGCTGCGGACGCCGAGGGTCTGCACCTGCGTCTCGGGCAGCAGCTTGATGCGGGCGGCCTGCGGGGCGTTGAGCGAGCCTATCCGCGCCCACGAGACGCCCATGACGTCGTAATAGTCGCGGTACCCGACGGTGCGGCAGGAGCCGCCCTCGACGGCCGCGTCGCACTGCTTGCCCGAGGAGTGACCCAGGCCGAAGTTGTGGCCGAGCTCGTGGGCGATCGCCGAGGGCGTGGTGGTCTGCACGTAGAGGCTGCCGCCCGACGTCGTCGCGGTGCCGACCTGGGCCAGGGCGAAGGCGCAGCCCTTGGCGGCGCTGCTGAGGTAGAGCAGCAGGTGGTTGCCCGGCCCCGCGACGAACCCGACCTTGCGGGCGACCTCGGCCCACAGGTCCCCGGCGGTGCCACGGCAGTCGGTGACGGTCGGCGTCCAACCGTGCGAGTCGACCGCCCCCAGCGTGACGGCGCCGTTGCTCTGCTCCGCCCAGAACTCGGCGACCGGCCCGTTGACCGCGTCGACGATCTGCTCCTCGGTGACGCCGTCGGCGGCGACCCCGCCCGGCTGCACGAGCACGACGGTGACGCGGTTGGTCAGCCCGGACGGGTGGGCGAGCGCGGGGGCCACCGCCGGCAGCTCGACGACCTCCTTCTCCAGCACCTCGAGCGCGGCGTCGTCGCTGACGTCGTCGGCGACCTCCCCGCCGACCGTGAGCTCGACGGTCGCGCCCGACGGGATGTCCGCGACGCTGTCGGCGTCCACCGGGACGGCGTTCCCGTCGGCGGGCTGCACCCAGGCGAGGGCGCCCTCCTCGGCGTGGTCCTCGTGCTCGTCGGGGGCCGCCTCGGCGACGGCCTGAACCAGCCGGCCGACGACGGCCGTGCCGGCCGGCTCGTCGGCCGCGGCGACAGCACCCGGGAGGACGACGGACGACGCGAGGGCCGCCGTGAGCACGGCGGAGCGCAGCGGACGGCGTGCGTGGACGGAAGGCATCCACTGCTCCATCGGCGGTGCCGTGCCCCATCGGCACCGAACTCCGGAAATCGAGCGGAACGCTCGTCACAGTGGACGCATCCGCCCCTGGGCCCCCGGCGGACCCAGAGCTACCGCCTCAGGAGAGCTCGTCGACGCCCATCAGCCGGCGTCCGGCCTCCGTGATCGAGCCCGACAGCGACGGGTAGATCGAGAAGGTGTTCGCCAGATCGGCGGCGGTCAGCCCCTTGGTCACGGCGAGCGTGATCGGCAGCACGAGCTCCGAGGCGCCGGGGGCCACCACGACGCCGCCGACCACGACGCCCGTGGAGCGCCGGGTGAACAGCTTGACGAAGCCGGCGCGCAGGTCGCTCATCTTCGCCCGCGCGTTGGTCGCCAGCGGCAGCCGGACGACGTCGATGTCGGCATCGTCGGCCAGCGACTTCTCCTGGACCCCGACCGTGGCGATCTCGGGGTGGGTGAACACGTTCGCGGCCACCGTCTTCAGCCGGATGGGCGCCACTGCCTCGCCGAGCGCGTGCCACATCGCGATCCGGCCCTGCATGGCCGCGACCGAGGCGAGCTGGAACACGCCGGTCACGTCGCCGGCGGCGTAGATGCCCGGGACCGTCGTGCGCGAGACCCGGTCGACGACCACGTGACCGGCCTCGGTGACCTGGACGCCGTGCGACTCGAGGTTCAGCCCGGCGGTGTTGGGGACGGTGCCGACGGTCATCAGCGCGTGCGAGCCCTCGACGGTGCGCCCGTCGGTGAGCTCCACGAGAACGCCCTTCTCCGTCCGGCGGACAGCGGCCGCCCGGCCCTTCTGGGTGATCCGGCCGCCGCGGGACTGGAAGACCTCCTCGAGCACCTCGGCGGCGTCCGCGTCCTCCCCCGGCAGCACGCGGTCGCGGGACGAGACGAGGGTCACCGGCACGCCGGCCTCCAGGTAGCCGGAGGCGAACTCGGCGCCCGTGACGCCGGAGCCCACGACGACGAGGTGCTCGGGCATCTCCTCGAGGTCGTAGACGTCGCGCCAGTCGAGGATCCGCTCGTGGTCGGGCTCGGAGCCGGGCAGGACCCGCGGATCGGCGCCGGTCGCGATGAGGACGACGTCACCCTCGATCTCGTCGACGACCCGACCGTCGGCGTCGAGGATCTCGACCTCGTGCGCGGCCAGGCCCGGCACGTCGTCGGCCAGCCGGCCGGAGCCCTTGACGATGCGCACGCCCTCGGACTCCAGCCGGGCGTGGATGTCGGCCGACTGCGCCATGGCCAGCCCCTTGACGCGGTGGTTGACCGAGACGAGGTCGAGACCGACGCCGGCCGGTTCGGCGCCCTGCACCCCCAGGACCTTCGAGTCCCGCACCGCCGTCATGGCCTCGGCCGAGGCGATCAGGGCCTTGGAGGGGACGCAGTCGGTGAGCACGCTCGCCCCGCCCATGCCGTCGCGCTCGATGACGGTGACCTGGGCACCGAGTTGTGCGGCGACCAGCGCGGCCTCGTAGCCGGCCGGTCCGCCGCCGATGATCACGATGCGGGTCATGGGTCCTTCCCCGGAGCTGAGATGACGTTCGGGGCCATTCTCCCCGGTGCGGCGGCGGATCGCTGCGACCGGCGTCCTTCGGCCCGCCGGATCCGGTCGTTAGTCTCGGCGCGATGGGCCTCTACGCCGCCTACGGGTCGAACATGGATCCCGCGCAGATGCTGCGCCGCTGTCCGTCGTCCCCGCACACGGGCACGGGTTGGATCCGCGGCTGGCGGCTCACCTTCGGCGCCGAGGAGTTCGGCTGGGAGGGCGCCCTGGCGACCCTGGTGCCCGCGGAGGACGACTACGAGGCGCTCACCCCGGGCGTGTTCGTCGCGCTCTACGACCTCACCGAGGCCGACGAGAAGGCGCTGGACGCGTGGGAGGGCGCCGACCTCGGGCTGTACCGGAAGCTGCACCTGCGGGTGCACACCCTCGGCGGTGACGTCGTCGCCTACGTCTACGTGCTCGACGCGTTCGAGGGCGGCCTGCCCTCGGCCCGCTACCTGGGCGCCCTGGCCGACGCCGCCGAGGCCGCCGGGGCGCCGCAGGACTACCTGGTCGACCTCCGCTCCCGCGAGTGCCGCTCCACCGGCGTCTGACGCCCCTCTCCTCTCCTCACTTCGGCGCGATCATGGCGCCGTGACCACCATCCGGGCCGCCGGAGTGGTTGTCACGCCATGATCGCGCGGCCGGGGCCGGTCAAGTGGCGGCGGACGATCGCCACCATCGCCTCCCAGCGCCGGTAGACGTCGACCGCGGTGAAGTGCAGCAGGCGCCAGTCGTGTTCGGTCAACCAATTGTGCCGGTCCCTGTCGGCGGCGAGCTGGCCGCGCGTCATGTGCGCCTCGAGCCCGTCGAACTCGACTCCGAGCCGCCGGTCGCGCCAGCCCATGTCCAGTCGGTGGCGACGAAGCCCGTCGACCACGTCGATCTGCAGGTCGGGTGCCGGCAGGCCGCCGTCGATGAACCGCCACCGCATCCGCGATTCCATGGGCGACTCGGCTCGACCGTCGGCCACCGGGATGAGCCGGTCCAGGCGGGCGACCCCCCGGAGACCCCGCTGCCGGATGCGCGCCAAGGCCCAGCTGGTCGGCGTCACACGCCCCGCTCCGGAGTGCGGCGTCGAGGGTCGCCAGAGCATCGATCGGCGCGCCCAGCCGGGCGACGTCACACGCCGTCCGGTCCGGCGGCGTGCACCACACCCCCGCCCGCAGGACGGCGTCGTCGGTGCCCACGGACGACGGATGCACCTGCAGGCCGGCGAGCAGCCGGTTGTCCATGTCGGCCGGGCCCAGGAAATGCAGGCGTCCGGCCCGAACCGCGTCCGGGGAGCGCAGGTCGAATCCCCAGAGCGATGCAGCGGTGGAGTGGCACACGACGAGGTCCCCACCGAGCCACAGGGCCGCGGCCCGGATCAGCGTGGGGACATCGTCCGGTAGTTCACCGTCGGCGTAGAGCCCTGGCCAGGGGGTGCGACGCCACTCGCGGCGCCGGAGGAAGGAGCGGACCTCCGCGACGGAGTAGCTCTCCAGCGCCTGCTCACGGGTGAAGACGCCGCCCTGACACGTCGCCAGGCGGGCGAGGGTTCGCTGCACGGTGTCGACCCTCGACGTCGACTCCGTGCCCCGGCGAGGGCGTCCGACATCTGTGGAAGAGACCCGCCACTGGGGACATCCCCGTGATCATGGCGCGAGAACCACTCCGAGGGCCCAATAGGTGGTCACGGCGCCATGATCGCCGGGGATGGGGCGTGCTCGGGGGCGGCGAGGAACGTCTGCAGGATCTGCTGCGCCGCCAGGGCCGGGGTCAGCTCCCCCGCCAGCACCGCCTTCTCCAGGCCCGGGACGGCGGCCCGCACGCCGGGATGGGACCGCAGCTGGTGCTCGAGGGAGTCACGGACCAGCTGCCAGGTCCAGCGCACCTGCTGCATGCGGCGCCGCTCGTCGAACTGCCCGGACGCCCTCATCCGATCCTGGTGCTCGACCAGCTTGGCCCACACCTCGGCCAGTCCGTCGCCGGTGAGCCCCGCGCAGGTCAGCACCGGCACGTCCCACGTCTCGTCGTGCCCGCGCAGCATCCGGATCGCGCCGGCCAGCTCGCGCGCGGCCTTGCGGGCGGCCGGCGCACCGTCGCCGTCGGCCTTATTGACGGCGATGACGTCGGCGATCTCGAGGATGCCGCGCTTGATGCCCTGCAGCTGGTCGCCGGTGCGGGCCAGGGTCAGGAACAGGAACGAGTCCACCATCTCGGCGACGGTGATCTCCGACTGCCCGACGCCGACCGTCTCGACCAGGACGACGCCGTAGCCGGCCGCCTCGACGACGACCATCGACTCCCGGGTCGCCTGCGCCACCCCGCCGAGCGTCCCGGAGGTCGGCGACGGGCGGATGAAGGCGTTCGGGTCGACCGACAGCCGGGCCATCCGGGTCTTGTCCCCGAGGATCGAGCCGCCCGACCGGGCCGACGACGGGTCGACCGCGAGCACCGCCACCTTCGCGCCGCCGGCGGTGAGGTCGACCCCGAGCTGGTCGATGAAGGTCGACTTGCCGACCCCCGGCACGCCCGAGATGCCGACCCGCCGCGCTCCCCCGGCGTGCGGCAGCAGCTCGACGAGCAGATCCTGCGCCTTCTGCCGGTGGTCGGCCCGCCGCGACTCCACCAGGGTGATGGCGCGCGCCACCACCCGGCGGTTCCCGGCCAGCACCCCCTCGGCCAGCGCCGGGACGTCGATCTCGCGCCTCATGCGCCTCCCCCGACGGCCGAAGTGGCCACTTCGGCCGTCGTCCTCACGAGTGGCCGAGGCGCTGCGACAGCGCCCGGAGCAGGTCCTGCGCGGCCTCCGCGATGACCGTGCCGGGCAGGAACACCGCCGCGGCGCCCATCTCCTTGAGGGTCGGGACGTCGTCGGGCGGGATGACGCCGCCGACGACGATCATCACGTCCTCGGCCCCCAGCTCGGCCAGCGCGTCCCGCAGCGCCGGCACGAGCGTCAGGTGGCCGGCGGCCAGCGACGAGACCCCGACGATGTGGACGTCGGCCTCGACCGCCTGCCGGGCGACCTCCTCCGGCGTCTGGAACAGCGGGCCCACGTCGACGTCGAAGCCGAGGTCGGCGAAGGCGGTGGCGATGACCTTCTGGCCGCGGTCGTGACCGTCCTGCCCCATCTTGGCGACGAGGATGCGCGGGCGGCGACCTTCCGCCTCCTCGAACGCCTCGGCCATGCGGCGGGTCTCCTCCATGGGCCCGGAAGCTCCTGCCTCGTCGCGGTACACACCGGAGATGGTGCGGACCTGGCCGGCGTGCCGTCCGTAGACCACCTCCAGGGCGTCGGAGATCTCCCCGACGGTGGCCTTGGCCCGGGCGGCGTCGACGGAGAGCTTGAGCAGGTTCGAGTCGAGGTCGCTCCCCCGCCGTCCCTCCGCGGCCGCCCGCGCGGCGTCGGTGAGCCGGCGCAGCGCGTCCTGGACGGCGCCGGCGTCGCGGGAGGCCCGCAGCTCCTCCAGTTTGGCCTTCTGCTGCGCCAGGACGTCGGCGTTGTCGACGCGGAGCACCTCGATCGCCTCGTCGGCGTCGACCCGGTACTTGTTGACGCCGATGACCGGCTGCCGGCCCGAGTCGATGCGGGCCTGGGTGCGGGCGGCGGCCTCCTCGATGCGCAGCTTCGGAATACCGTCGTCGATGGCCTGGGCCATGCCGCCGTGCTCGCCGACCTCCTGGATGTGCGCCCACGCCTGGCGGGCCAGGTCGTAGGTGAGCTTCTCCACGTAGGCCGAGCCGCCCCACGGGTCGATGACGCGCGTCGTCCCCGACTCCTGCTGCAGCAGCAGCTGGGTGTTGCGGGCGATCCGTGCGGAGAAGTCGGTGGGCAGCGCGAGCGCCTCGTCGAGGGCGTTGGTGTGCAGCGACTGGGTGTGCCCCTGGGTCGCGGCCATCGCCTCCAGGCAGGTGCGGACGACGTTGTTGTAGACGTCCTGCGCGGTCAGCGACCAGCCCGACGTCTGCGAGTGCGTGCGCAGCGCCAGCGACTTCGGGTTCTGCGCGCCGGCCTCCTTCACGAGCTTGGCCCAGAGCAGCCGGCCGGCCCGCAGCTTGGCGACCTCCATGAAGAAGTTCATCCCGATCGCCCAGAAGAACGACAGCCGCGGCGCGAACTTGTCGACGTCGATCCCGGCGTCCTTGCCGGCCTTCAGGTACTCCACGCCGTCGGCGAGGGTGTAGGCCAGCTCGAGGTCGGCGGTCGCCCCGGCCTCCTGGATGTGGTAGCCGGAGATCGAGATCGAGTTGAACCGCGGCATCTCGTGCGAGGTGAACGCGAAGATGTCGCTGATGATCTGCATCGAGGGCTTGGGCGGATAGATGTAGGTGTTCCGCACCATGAACTCTTTGAGGATGTCGTTCTGGATGGTCCCCGTGAGCTGGTCCGGCGCGACCCCCTGCTCCTCGGCCGCGACGATGTAGAGCGCCAGCACCGGCAGGACGGCGCCGTTCATGGTCATCGAGACGCTCATCCGGTCGAGCGGGATGCCGTCGAAGAGCTGCCGCATGTCGAGGATCGAGTCGATGGCGACACCCGCCATGCCGACGTCGCCGACGACGCGCGGGTGGTCGGAGTCGTAGCCGCGGTGGGTGGGCAGGTCGAACGCGACCGACAGGCCCTTCTGCCCCGCCGCCAGGTTCCGCCGGTAGAAGGCGTTGGACTCCGCCGCCGTCGAAAAGCCGGCGTACTGCCGGATCGTCCAGGGCTGGGTCGTGTACATGGTCGGGTAGGGCCCGCGCAGGTAGGGCGCGATACCGGGATAGGTGTCCAGGAAGTCCAGCCCGGCCAGGTCCTCCGGGGTGAACAGCGGCGGGACGGCGATGCCCTCCGGTGTCTCCCAGGTGGACTCCTCGACGCCCCGGCCGGTCGCCTCCTTGAACGCCTTGGCCCAGTCGTCGGCCGAGAACGTGGCCGCCGGACGGCTCAGCTCGACGGAACCGAAGTCGGGAATCCCGCTCATGCCTGACCTCCCAGGGGGTCGTCGTGGCCACTGTTGCCGAGCAGTTGGTCGTGCACGGTCCGCAGGACGCTCAAGGCGTCGCAGCCGGTGAAGACGTACCCGTCGACGCCGTCCACGGCGAGGTCGGGCTTGCCGGCGAGCCAGATCTGGGTCGCGCCGGCCCGGCGTAGCTCGTCCGCCAGCGCCGCGGCCTGCGACGCGTAGTCCCTGTCGGTGCCGCAGATGCAGGCCACCGTCGTCCCGGCGTCGGCGAAGCCGCTCGCGCCGTCCCCGGCGGGCGTCTCCAGCCCGCCGGCCTGGAACAGGTTGCCCGCGAACGTCGCGCGCGCGGTGTGCCGGGCGATCGGGCCGAGGGTGGCGAGATAGACCTTCGGCCGCTCGGGCGCGGCGTCGGCCGCGTCCCGCAGGGCCTCGTACTCCTGGGCGGCGCGCACCCGGGGCAGCCCGCCGGAGGGCTGGGCCAGCCGCGACGGCTCCCGCGACGGGAGCTTCTCCCCCAGGTTCGGGAACTCGCTGACGCCGGTGATCGCGTCGGTGCGGTGCGCCAGCCGCGTCGCCCGGTCCTGCCACGCGGCGGCGAGGCGGTCGCGGACCAGGCCGGAGTCCAGGGCCGCGGCCAGGCCCCCGGCCCGCTCGATCTCGGTGAACCAGTCCCACGCGGCCCGGGCCACCTGGTCGGTGAGCGACTCGACGTACCAGGAGCCGCCGGCCGGGTCGAGCACGCGGGCCAGGGAGCCCTCCTCGACCAGCAGGCTCTGCGTGTTGCGCGCGATCCGCCGGGAGAACGAGTCGGGCAGGCCCAGCGCGGCGTCGAAGGGCTGCACGGTGACGACGTCGGCGCCGCCCACCCCGGCGGCGAAGCAGGCCACCGTGGTGCGCAGCATGTTCACCCAGGGGTCGCGCTTCGTCGTCATCACCGAGGAGGTGACGGCGTGCTGGCGCTGGGCCCGGGCCTCCGGGGCGGCGCCGCTGACCTCGCCCACCCGGTCCCACAGCCGGCGGGCCGCGCGCAGGCCGGCGATCGTCGTGAACTGGTCCGCGCTCGCGCTGTAGCGGAACTCGAGCTGGCCGAAGGCCTCGTCGACGGACAGGCCCGGTCGCCCGTCCGCGGAGTCGGTGAGCGCCCGCAGGTAGGCGACGCCGGCGGCGAGGGAGCAGCCGATCTCCTCCACGACGGAGGCGCCGGCATCGGCGAAGACGGTGGCGTCGACGACGACCGTCCGCAGGCCGGCGTGCGCCGCGGCCCGGCGGGCGACGTCGGCCAGTCCGGTGAGGTCCTGCGGCTGCCCGGTCGCGGCGTGCAGCCCCAGCGGGTCGAGGCCCAGCGATCCGCCGGGCGCCAGTTCCCGGCCCTCGGCGAGGGCGAGGAACGCCTCGGCCGCCGGCAGCCCGCCCGAGACGCCCACCGGCGCCAGGTCGAGGTAGACGTCCGAGAGCACGTCGGCGAGCGAGTCGACCGGCACCGCGCCGTCGCCGACCGCAAGCCACAGCGAGGTCACGCCGTTCTCCAGGTCGGCCGCGATCGCCTCCTTGGTGACCGCGACGTCGGGATGCGCGTGCCGCTGACGGACGTCCCAGCCGGCGGGGGCCCCGCCCTGGGCGCCCCCGGCGGCGCTGACCTCGGCCGATCCGGCAGGACCGCCCCCCGGGCGCGCGCCCCGCACGAAGGGTGGCAGCCCCGGCACCCCGACGGCTCGCGGCAGGTCGCCGGCGTCCTCCGCGGTGTACAGCGGGGCGACGCGCACCCCCGTGGCGACGGTGCGGCTCAGCGCCTCCTCGACCGGGTCGGGCAGCTCCTCGCGGCCGGCCTTGCGCAGGACCCCGGCGACGAGCTCGCGCCACTGGTCCCGCGTGGCCGGCTCGAAGTCGGCCGCGAGAGCGAGGTCCCGCGGCACCGCGTGCTCGGCCGGCACCTCCGCATCGGCGCCCGCCGGTGCGTCAGCCTGATGGTCGGTGGAACTCATCGCCGGGTTCCCGCCTCTCGTCGAAGGCTCGTCGGGCAGAAGTGTCTCCGGGCGCCGGGCGCCGGGCACGCGGGGGTGGCTGCGCGCCGGAGGGTCGCGGCTCCGCGTCGGCCTCCAGCGCGTGCAGCGCGGTGCGGGCCAGGAGCCGGACGCCGACGCCGATCGCGCGCTCGTCGACGTCGAACGTGCCGCGGTGCAGGTCGAGGGGGGCGCCGCCCCCGTGCGTGCCGAGCCGGGCCAGGGCGATCGGCATGACGTCGGCGAACCAGCCGAAGTCCTCGCCCCCCATGGACTGCGGCGAGAGCTCGACGTGGTCGCTGCCGACCGTCTCCAGGGCGGCTGCCCGCATCAGCGCGACGGCGCGGGGGTCGTTGACCACCGGCGGCACCCCTCGGACGTAGTCGACGTCCACCTCGGCCCCGGTCGTGGCGGCGACGCGCTCCACCAGCGTGCGCATCAGGTCCTCGGCGGTCTTCCAGGCCTCCCGGTCGAGGACGCGCACGGTTCCCCGCAGCTGGCCGCGCTGGGGGATGGCGTTGGCGGCGATGCCGGCGTTCACCGCGCCCCACACCAGGGACATCCCGGCGCGGGGGTCGACCTGGCGGGAGAGCAGGCCGGGCAGGTCGGTGATGAGCCGGCCGAGGGCGTCGACGAGGTCGACGGTGAGCTGCGGGCGGGCGGTGTGCCCGCCTGGACCGGTCAGCGTGACGTCCATGCGGTCGCAGGCCGCGGTGATCGCGCCGGTGCGCAGCCCGATCCTCCCGGCGGGCACCGACGGGTCGCAGTGCAGCGCGAACGCGCGGGTCGCACCGTCGAGGAGGCCGGAGGCGACCACCTCCGTGGCGCCACCGGGCACCGTCTCCTCCGCCGGCTGGAACACCGCCCGGACCGTGCCGGGCAGGCCGTCCATCGACGCGAGGGCGACGAGCACGCCGAGGACGACGGTGGTGTGGACGTCGTGGCCGCAGGCGTGGCACATGCCCTCGCGGGTCGAGGCGTAGGGGACGTCCTTTAGGTCGGGCAGCGGCAGCGCGTCGATGTCGGCCCGGAGCACGACCGTCGGGTCGCCGGCCCCGACCTCGCAGACCAGCCCCGTGCCGGTGGGCAGCCGCCGCGGGGTGAGCCCGTGGGCACGCAGCCGCTGCTCGAGGAACGCGGTGGTCTCGAACTCGGCGAAGGCGAGCTCCGGGTGGGCGTGCAGGTGCCGGCGGGTGGCGACGAGCTGGGGGTGGTGCGCGGTCACCCAGTCGTCGACGGCCGCGCCCAGCTTCTCGACGACGGGCGTCATGCCGCGTGCCCTCCGGCGCAGTCGGCAGGCCCCGGCACCGGCCCGGTGGGGTGACCGGCCGGACCCGAGGAGGGGAGACCCTCGCGCATCTCGGTGACCAGGCTGTCCACGACCGCGCGCAGGTCGCCGCCGGTGGCCGCGGCCACGGCCCGCTGCCGCTGGTAGGAGGCCCCCACCGCGAGGATCCGCTCG
The DNA here is from genome assembly GCF_042682525.1 of Blastococcus deserti. Lineage (NCBI taxonomy): Bacteria > Bacillati > Actinomycetota > Actinomycetes > Geodermatophilales > Geodermatophilaceae > Blastococcus > Blastococcus deserti. The sequence goes on along the minus strand of NZ_JBHUHP010000001.1, from coordinate 374,048 downwards.
ACGTCGAGGAGCTCGGCCTCGCAGCCCAGCCGCTTCGCCGTCGGGGTGAGGTCCTCCACCAGGTCGATGATCGCCTGCCGCACCGGGCGGACGGTGCCCTTCTCGTCGACGACGATGTCGGCGTCGAGCCCGTAGCGGGCCGCCCGCCACTTGTTCTCCCGGAGCACCCAGTCGGCGGGACTGGGCAGCGTGTAGCCGCGGTCGAGCTGGCTGTCGAACTGCTCGACCAGGCACTGGGCCAGCGCGGCGACCGCGCCGACCTCGTCGAGGGTGGGCAGCCCGTCGCAGACCCGCAGCTCGACGGTGCCGAAATCGGGGTGCGGCCGGATGTCCCACCACACCTCGCGGACGCTCTCGATCGCGTTCGTGGAGATCAGCGTCTCCATGTAGGTCTCGAACTCGTCCCAGCCGGAGAGCTGGTAGGGCAGTCCCGCGGTCGGCATGCCCTCGAAGACCTTGGTCCGCGCCGAGGCCAGCCCGGTGTCGCAGGCGACCCAGAACGGCGAGGACGCCGACAGCGCCAGGAAGTGCGGCAGGTACTGGCACAGCGCGTTGACGACCGGGATCGCCTTCTCCGGCGCGCGGACGCCGACGTGCACGTGCACCCCGAAGATCTGCAGTCGCCGGGCCAGCCACTGCATCCGCTCCACCAGCTGGAGGTAGCGCTCCTTGGGCGAGATCAGCTGGCTCTGCCAGTCGGTGAACGGGTGGGTGCCGGCGCACATCAGGGCCAGCCCGCGGCGGTCGGCCGCGGCGCTCACCTCGGCGAGGGTGCCGGCGAGGTCGCCCTTGGCCTCGCCCACCGTGGTGCAGACGCCGGTGATGATCTCGATGGTCGACTGCAGCAGCTCGTGCTTGGCCTTGGGGTGCTCCCCGGCACCGTCGGGGCGGATCTCGTCGAGGATCTCGACGGCCCCGGCGGACAGCTCCCGGGTGTCCCGGTCGACGAGCTGCAGCTCCCACTCCACGCCCAGGCTGGCGCGCTCCGAGGACCGGAAGGGGATCCGCACGTCGGAAGTCTAGGTTCGATCACCCGTCCCCACCCCCTGACGGAGCACGGTCACTGCGGCCGGTGGGCGCGGACGGCGCTGTATCCCGGCCGGCCCGGGGTGCCTCCTCCCGACGTCGGCCTCGCCCGGCGCGCACCGGACGACAGCCACGGCACGGTCCATCTCCCGCAGGACCGGCTCACCCACCCGCCCTGTGCCTGCCGCAGCCCGGTTCGGTCCCGGTTCCGCGCCGACAGGAGGTTCCGCACATGTCCATCCGTCCCTCGCTGCACCGCGGCCGCGCCGCCGCGGTCACCGGCGTCGCCACCCTGCTCCTGGTCGGCTCCGGCGGCATCGCCACCGCCGACCCGCCGTCGCTGAACGTGGACCCGTGCGCCGCGAAGATCGCCGCCGCCGGGACCTGGCCCGGCACCATCGACGACGACGGCCACCGGGTCGTCTCCGACGGCTTCGACAGCTACCTGTCCCGGCAGCCGGAGTGCACGGCCGACCTCACCGATCGCTAGCGGAACGGCTTCCCGCGGCGCTGCGTTAGCGTCCGTGCGTGAGCCAGCTCCCCGGAACCGACCCCCACGCCCTCGCCGCCCTGGCGGCCGACGACCTCACCGCCGCCCTGGGCGGGCCGCACGACGTCGCGGTCGTCATGGGTTCGGGCTGGGCGCCGGCCGCCGACGCGTTCGGTCCCGCCGCGGCGGCTGTGGGGATCGGTGACCTGCCCGGGTTCGCCGCCCCCACGGCCGTGGGGCACGGCGGCGAGGTGCGCTCCGTGCGCGTCGGTGACCGGGGCGTCCTGCTCTTCCTCGGCCGGACCCACTTCTACGAGGGGCGCGGGGTCGACCCGGTCGTGCACGGGGTGCGCACCGCGGCGGCCGCGGGCGTGAGGACCGTCGTGCTCACGAACGCCGCCGGCGGGCTGGCCCCCGACCACCGGGTCGGGCAGGCGGTGGTCATCAGCGACCACCTGAACCTGACCGCGCGCTCGCCGCTGGTCGGCGCCACCTTCGTCGACCTCACCGACCTCTACTCCTCCCGGCTGCGGGCGCTGGCGCGCGAGCTCGACCCGACGCTCACCGAGGGGGTGTACGCCGCGCTGCCCGGGCCGCACTACGAGACGCCGGCCGAGATCCGGATGCTGCGGACGCTCGGCGCCGACCTGGTCGGCATGTCGACGGCGCTGGAGGCGATCGCCGCCCGGGCGGCCGGCCTGGAGGTCTTCGGGCTCTCGATGGTCACCAACGCCGCGGCCGGCATCACCGGCGAGAAGCTGGACCACGAGGAGGTGCTCGCCGCCGGCCGGGCCGCGGCGGGCCGGCTCGGGCGGTTCCTGGTCGACCTCATCGGGCGGATGCCGTGATCGCGGAGGCCGTGGACCTGGTCCTGGTCACGGGCGCCGCGGGCCGGATCGGCACGGTCCTGCGCGGCGGGCTGCCCGAGCGCGGCTGGGCGGTGCGCTGCCTCGACGTCGTGCCCGTCGGCGATCGCCGTCCCGGCGAGGAGCACGTCGTCGCCGACGTCACCGACCTCGCCGCCGTGGTCGAGGCCACGCGGGGGGTGTCGGCGGTCGTGCACCTGGCCGGTATCGCGGGGGAATCGACCTGGCCGGCCATCTCGCACGCGAACATCCACGGCACGTACTGCGCGCTGGAGGCCGCCCGCCGGGCGGGCGTGTCGCGCGTGGTCCTGGCCAGCAGCAACCACGCCACCGGGTACACGCCGCGGCCCGACGGCGGCCTGCTGCGCGAGGTCGACGCCCCGCCGCGGCCGGACACGTACTACGGCGTCTCCAAGGTCGCGATGGAGGCGCTCGGCTCCCTCTACGTGGACCGGTACGGGCTCGATGTCGTCTGCCTGCGGATCGGCAGCGCCTTCGCCGAGCCGACGACGACGCGGCAGCTGTCGACGTGGCTCTCCCCCGCCGACACCGTCTCCCTCGTGGACGCCGCGCTGACCGCGCCCTCGCCCGGGTTCTCCGTGGTGTGGGGCGTGTCGGCCAACACCCGCAACTGGTGGGACCTCACCGCCGCCCGGGCCCTGGGCTACCAGCCGGCCGACGACGCCGAGGTCTACGCCGCGGCGCTGATCGAGGCCCACGGCGAGCCGGACCCGGCCGATCCGGTGCACGCGCGGGTGGGCGGCGAGTACACCACTGACGCCTACGACGCCGAGAAGTTCGAGAAGCCGTGACCGGCGACCTGCTGGCCAGGGCCCGCGCGTGGGCCGACGCCGATCCGCACGAGGGCGACCGGGCCGAGATCGTGGCCCTGATCGAGTCGCAGGACGTCCAGGAGCTCGGCCGCCGGTTCGCCGGGCCGCTGACCTTCGGGACGGCGGGCCTGCGCGGGCCGCTGCGCGCCGGGCCGGCCGGGATGAACGCGGCCGTCGTCACCCGGGCGGCCGTCGGGCTGGGCGCGTGGCTGGCCGGTGCCGGCCACGCGGGTGGCGGCGTGGTCATCGGCTACGACGCCCGCCGCCGGTCCGACGAGTTCGCCCGGATCTCGGCGGAGGTCCTCTCCGCGGCCGGGTTCGCCGTGCAGGTGCTGCCGAGGGCGCTGCCCACGCCGGTGCTGGCGTTCGCGGTCCGGCACCTGGGCTGCGTGGCCGGGGTGATGGTGACCGCCAGCCACAACCCGCCCGACGACAACGGCTACAAGGTCTACCTCGGCGACGGTGCGCAGCTGGTGCCGCCGGCCGACCGCGAGATCGAGGCGGCGATCACCGCCGTCGGCCCAGCGCGGGAGGTGCCGCGCTCCGACGACTGGGGAACCCTCGGCGACGACGTGCAGGCCGACTACGTGGCCGCCGTCGTGGCGGCGCTCGAGCCGTCGGGGGTGCCCTCCCGCCGGAACCTCGTGGTGGCCTACACCGCCATGCACGGCGTGGGCGCGGAGACGACGCGGGCGGTGTTCGCCGCCGCGGGGCTCGCCGAGCCGGTGAGCGTGCCGGAACAGGACTCCCCCGACCCCGCGTTCCCGACGGTCGCCTTCCCCAACCCGGAGGAGCCGGGCGCGAACGACCTGCTCCAGGCGCTGGCGGAGCGGATCGGCGCCGACCTCGCGATCGCCGAGGACCCGGACGCCGACCGCTGCGCGGTGGTCTGCGATGGGCGGCAGCTGACCGGCGACGAGGTGGGCGCGCTGCTGGCCGACTGGCTGCTGCGCCGCGGCGTGCGGGGCACGTACGCGTCGTCGCTGGTCAGCGGCTCGCTGATGCACGCGATCGCGAGGGCGCACGGAGCTCCGTCGGCGGAGACGCCGACCGGGTTCAAGTGGATCATCCGGGCCGGCTTGCCCGAGGCACCGCTGGTGTTCGGCTACGAGGAGGCGCTGGGCTACGCCGTGGCGCCGTCGGTGGCGCGGGACAAGGACGGCATCTCCGCCGCGCTCGCCGTCGCTCTGCTGGCCGCGGAGCTGAAGGCCGGGGGCCGCACGCTGCTCGACCGGCTCGACGAGCTGGCGCACGAGCACGGGCTGTTCGTCACCGGCCAGCTGTCGGTGCGGGTCGAGGACCTGTCGGTCATCTCCGGCGCGATGGCCCGGCTGCGCGCGCAGCCCCCGTCGACCCTGCTCGGCCGGGACGTGACCTACGCCGACCTGGCGCTGGGGGACCCACCGGTCGACGCGGTGCGGCTGCTCGGCGACGGCGTCCGGGTGATCGTGCGGCCCAGCGGCACCGAGCCCAAGCTCAAGGCCTACCTCGAGACGGTCGTCCCGGTGCACGAGGACGCCGGCCTGATCGCCGCCCGCGGCCGCGGCGAGGACGAGCTCGACCAGCTCCGCGCGGAGATGTCGACGGCCCTGGGTCTGTAGTCCTCAGCTCTGTCAGCGGGCGCTCGACTCGTCTCGGACAGGGCCAGAAGTCGTCTCGGACAGGGCCAGAAGGAACTCAGGCGATGCGTCGAGGACGACACCAGACCGATTCTGCCGGTCGGAGGAGTGACCAGGGTTGGGGCTCCAGCGCGTCACCGGACGAGGGTGCCGGCCTGGGGGTCGTAACAGACCAGACCGTGCGCTGCTGCGAGCCGCCCGCAGACGGCGAGGACGGCACCGGCTCGGTCCTCTCGCAGGCTGAGGACAGCCACATCACCCACCGCGTCGTCCCACGGGGAGCCGGCCCACGGATCTCCCGACCGGGAGTCCGGGTCCTCAGCGACCTGGGCGGTGAGGTCGTCGAGGAAGGACTCGATCGCTGCACTGGGCGGCGCTTCCACCTGCTCCACCACCTGCACGTAGGCCTCGTGAAGGCTTGCCGCCTCTTCGGCATCGTGAGGCCGGCGACCACGCCAGACCACAAGATCGTAGGACATGTCAAGAGGCTCCGTCTGCGTGGACCGAAGCCCCGGACGCCGTCAACGCAGCCTCTTCAGGACCCGTAGCGCTTCCTTCCGTACCCGCCGGTCCCCGTGGTGGGTGCAGGTTTCGACGATGTCCCGGGCACGACGGTCGCGCAGCCGCCCAAGTGCGTTCAGCGCTCCGGTCAGCACCAAGGGGTCCTCCTCCTGCCGGACCACATCGAGAAGGGCGTCCACCACGCGTTCCTGGGGCACACCGCCGAGAGCCTGGACGAGGAACGCGCGAGCGTCAGCGTCGACACGACGATCGCGGGAGAGCTCCAGCAGGTCATCGGCGACGGATTCGTCGGCCACCACCTCCAAAGCATTGGCGATGTCGAAGACCACCATCGCGGACCGCTCACCGGGAGAGACCAACGTCCGCCGGAGCTCCTCGACCAGCGCCCGAGCAGCTTCCGGACCGGCCCAGGGCACCGTCAGCGCCCTGATGACGCTGCATTTGACGTCCGGATTGTCGATTCTCGGCAGCCAGCGGATCAGGAGCGGGATCGCCGCCCGATACTCGACTCCCTGGGCGAGCAGGTCCTCCGGGAACTCGACCGTGAAGCCCAGCTCGGCCAGTGCCGACGCCAAGGGTGCTGCGTCCACCCGGTTGCGTTGGACGATGCACTCATGCTCCATGTCCTGGGCGGCGATACGGGCCTGATAGTCCGGGTCCGCAGCCAGTTCTGCCATGAAGGTGTTCACGTCCTTGGCGTCCTCCGCCGGCACCTAGAACCTCACTAATCTGATGAGCCCGGAATTGACGGCAGCCTGGAGGGGCCCCGAGAGCTTCGTCGGGTTGGAACCCCCTCGCACGTGCAGCTCGAATCTGAAGTTGTTGCGTTGCGCATAGGCGACGTAGTCGCGCAACTGCTGCGTGTAGGCCTGGTAGTTGACGTTCTTGACCTCACCGATGACTCGCCCGGCTCGGTTGAGGATGTCCGGGATCCGAGTACGCCCGTTCACGACGATACGCGTGTTGCTCTGGATCACGCCCGCTCGTGAGAGGCCCTGCTGCCCGGCTCGAACGGGGCCCGCCCCACCAGCTCTGGCCGCGACCCTGGGGGCGCCACGCGCCGCCGCCTGCGCCGCAACACGGGCCAAGATGATGATGGCGGGAAGACACATCGGACAGCGGCCGTCCAGGTCGGTCGCGTTGACCGGATCCGCGTTCGTGTAGTCGTAATCGCTCGCGCTCCCCCCCTCGACCGGGTCCACCTCGATGAACCGGCCAAGGGCTGGCACGTATTGGCGGGCGCCCATCTGGATGGTCGCGATCGACCCCACGGATTCATACGGACGCTGGTGCTGCCCGAGCCAGGCGATGGCAAGATCGTCAGTACGCGTCATCGCGGCACCGTCGTCAGCGGCTCCCGTACCGATGCCTCCCGTGCCCGCATCTGCCACCTGGCCGAAGGGTTCGTAGATCAGCGGTCCCGAGCTGCGGTTCCCCTCACTGTCGGCGGTGACCATGACGTCGCCGTGGAGGTTCGGGTATGCCCAAGTGTCGGCTGCACTCGTCGCATCCGTCAGAACCACGCCTCCCGGCAATGCGTGGACTCGCTCGAGCAGAGTGTTGTTCTCGTCGAGTACGACCTCGGGGGTGTCGCCGTCGCTGGTGTAGGAGTAGCGGGTCGTGGTCGCCGTGCTCGCCCCCGCCCGCCGATGCGTGCGGCTCACGATGCGGTCGGTCGCGTCTCGGCCATAGGTCACCTCAGTGCCGTCGGTCAGCGTCGTCGAGGTGTGCCGGTCAGCGCTGTCATAGGCCAGCACCTGATCGGCCAGCCGCGTGGTATTGCCATGACCGTCGTAGGCAAGCGTCGCCGCGGTCCCACCTGCCGTCGTCAGGTCCGTGGCGATGACCGGATTCGTGTCCGGGGTCGCCCCTGCAGTCATCGTGGCGATGAGCCGGTCGGCCGCGTCATAGCAGTAGGTGGTGGAACGCGCTGGTCCCCCGTCGAGACTGTCGGTGGCTCGCATGCGATTGCTGTTCTTCCCCGCCTGCGCCACTGCCCCGGCCACACCACCACACGCGGTCGTGTCGGTGTAGTCGTAGGTGAGGGTGTGCCGCGGTATGGACGCCGCAACAAGACGCCCGGCCGCGTCGTAGGTGTACGACGACATCGCGGTCGTCGCGCCATCGGTGACGACGCTGCTGAGGACCTTGCCCTCCTGCGACCGGATCAGAGCCTCGGAGACAGACGCCTGCCCCTCCGGGAACGCCCACTCCAGCCCGGTCACTGCTCCCGCGCCGTCGCGGTCCGTGGCCACTAGGGAGCTGCCGTTCCCGGCCTTGCCGGCGCCCGAGGGATAGGAGACCGACGTGATCTCCCCAGCAGCGCCGTAGCTCGTGACCGCGAGGGTCAGACCGTCACGTTGGGTAGTCAGCGGACGTCCCGCTAGGTCGTAGGTCCATCCGAGCGTCGACTGCACTGCCCCGGTCAATGTCGTCGTCGAGGATGTCTGTCGCCCGGCCTGGTCGTAGCTGGTGGTGGTCGTGGTCCCCCAGACATCGGTGTAGACCACACCCCGCCCCAGCAGATCCACCTGCGCGGTGATCGTCCCGACTGCGTCGGTCACCGAGCTAACCAGCGGATCGCCGCCCACGGCATGGTCGTGGGTCACCGTGCGCGCCGCGGTCCCGCCGAACGCTGGGTGCTCGACCTTCGTCGCCCGGCCTCGAGCGTCGTAGCTCGTACAGGTCCAGCCCTCGGATCCACGCTTGAGGCCCGCAGCGCGCCCGCTGGCGTCGTAGACGTACTCCCAGACCAGCCGCTTGCCCTCGGAGTTGACCGGGCCGACGTTGGTCTTGAGCGCGCCGCCCTGTGGCGTTCCCGCCGGTACTCCGCATGTCGCGGCAGGCAGCCCCTCGCGGTCACCCCAGTAGGTGGAGGCGGTCTGCACCTCAGCATGCTCGGAGTCGTACCGCTGCGCCGGCAACGTCCAGGAGGATCGCTGCTGGTAGACGTTGTGGCGAGCCCCGGTGGCGAGCGCGAGACCACCAGGGTCGACGATCGTTGCCCGCGGCAACCCGGTCAGGTGGCCGCCGAACTCACCGGGCGCGTTGTACACCGTCGCGGTACGCACGGAAGGCGCCGCAGGGGCGGAGTCGTGTTCGGTCGTGCTCGTGACCAGTTCGATGTCGGAGCTGAGGAAGGAGCTCGGCACCGTCTCCCACGTGCTACCGCCCGGCGGCAGCCACTGGAAGTCGATCGAGGCCGCCCCGCTGAGCTCCTGGTAGTCCACCCGGAAGCTGTGCGTCCGCTTGGCCGGCACCGTGGCTGAACCGGCCTCTGCAGCGTTGGCGAATGTCGCAGGCCCGCGAGGCTGGGCCGCACCCGGTTGCCATGAATCCACGACGAGGGTGTCGTCGATCCACAGACGCACGCCGTCATCGGAGTAGAACCGGAACTGATAGGCGCCGACCTTGTCGAGGGTCAGGAGTCCGGTGAAGCGGCCCGACCAGTTGTCGATCGGCGTCTGGGGCGTGGCCGCCGCGTACCAGGGACTGGAGTCGCCCCAATTCCACTGTATGACGCCGCGGCCGTGCTCCACCTCGATGTCCTGATGAGTGAGCGTAGGCGGCCCGGAGAGCGTCGGGTTGGCCCAGAACTGCGCCCTGAACGGCCCCGCCGGCTGCCCGGTCGGGCCGGTATAGGTCTTGGAGGTGTGCGGCACGGTGGCCGCACAAGCCGATGTCGGGCGTCGGTCGGCGCCGAAGCACGACGCCGGGGCAGGCCCGTAGGTGTCGGTGACGAGATCGCGGTCGTTGTAGATGGTCGTGGACTTGCGGCCGGCACCGTCGGTCGTCGACAGGGGCTGGTCCTTGTGGTTCCACTCCGAACCCGTAGTCACGCCCGTGGCGTCGGTGCTCGTTAGCTGCCGCAGGGAGGCGTCGTAGGTGACCGTCCGGAAGTGCCCGTTCGGGCCTCCGGACGCATCGAGGCCCGCTACGTCGACGTGCGTCGTCCCACCGGTCTCGCCGGAGGCGGCGTAGGCGATGGAGCGACCCGGCCGCGGCGTTCCTGCCTGCCCGTCAGGAGCCGGCAAGGTCACGGCCTCGACGCGCCCACCGGCGGCGTACGCGATCTCCGTGGCGACCGGCGCCTCCGTGCTGCGAGAAGCGTCAGCTGCCAGCCAGTCATTGGCCATGGCGTCCCTGATCCGGGTCATGCGGCCCGCGGCGTTGTAGGCGAAGTCGGTGACCTCGGTGCCGGGGTCGACGATCCGGGCGAGCTGGGCGGTCATCACGTCGGAGCCGGTGTAGAAGAGCCGCGTGCTGGTGCCGTCGGGGTAGTTGATCGCGCACAGCAGGCCCGCCGGTGCCGCGCTGAGGCCAGCCGGGGCGACCGGGCATGCCGCGTCACCGCCGTACTTGAGCGTCATGACCCGGCCGGAGACGGGGTCCTCGACCTGCGTCACCTTGGCGCTGGAGCCGGCGTGGGTGTAGCGGTGCGCGGCCCGCTTCTGCTGGTCCGTGAGGCTGGTGACCGACTCCAGCCGACCGCTCGCGCCGAAGACGTAGGTCTGCCCGTCCTCGTCCAGGAGCGTCACCTGACCCTTGCCGTCCAGGGCGAGCGTGCCGTACTCACCCTCCGGGGCGGTGTAGCCGCCGACCGAGGTCCGGGTGTAGGTGTGGGCGCTTCCGGAGAGGTCGGTCAGGACGACGCTGCCCTCCTTGACGTCTGCGGAGGCGTACTGCCCCACATTGCCGGCGAGCGCCGCCGACGCCGTCCAGCCGGCGGGCAGCGTCTCGGGCGTCGTGGTCAGCCAGTCCGCCGGCACCATGAACGCCGCACCCGTGGGCGGCTGCGCCCAGAGGGAGAGCGAGGAACCCCCGCCGTTCTCGTAGTACTCGACCTTGAGCGGGTTGGCTGCCGCGGTCAGGTTGACGGCGTTGCCGTAGTTCGGGCCGCCGGCCTGGTCCGACCAGCGGTCCAGCACCAGGGTGTTGTTCACCCACACGCGGGCACCGTCGTCCTGGGTCACTCCGAATTTCCAGCCGGCCAGGGAGACCCCGGTCGGCGGCGTGAGGAAACCGGTCCACTGCACGAGGAAGCGGTCCATGGGCACGGCCGGACCGGGGGATCCCAGGCCCCAGTCGAAGGCGACCGCCGGGTCGGTGCGCACCATCACCGGCTCCTGCCCGGCGCCGATCTTCCAGTCCGGGCCGCCGATGTCGCTCAGGCCCGTCTCGTCGTAGTAGCGGCCGGTGAGGCCGCGCTTCGTCGGCGTCTGCGAGTTGTAGGCGAAGGTCAGGCCCATGGGTCCGGCGACCGTCGGGATCTGCGGCGAGCCGAAGGACAGCGACGCGTTGCCGTTGGCCAGGTTGACCATGACCGGCCCGACCGCCTCGGTCGGCGCGGGTCCGGCGTCACCGATGCGCAGGGCGACGCGGAGCGAGCGCACCCACGTCGGCGTCGTCGTGCTGATGCCGTCGTCGGTCAGAACCGTCCACGTGTACGTCACGCCGTCCTGCAGGCTGCCCGCGGGCGGGGTCCAGGTCGGTGTGGTCAGCCAGCCCGAGTTGAGCACCGAGCCGGTGCGCGCGTCGGAGCCGGTGGCCAGCCGGAACCAGTAGCGCGTGGTCTCCCCCGCCTGGGGGTTCATCACCTGTGCCGTCGAGAGCGTCGGCGTCGTGGTCGCGACGACCGCCTTGTCCTGTGGCACGGCCGTCGCAGCGTCCACCGCGGGTGGCGGGGTGTTGGTGACGAACGACCGGACCGGGCCCGGGACCACCGTCCCCGTGCCCCACCACCCGTCGTAGGAGTCCTTCACGTAGGCGCGCCAGTAGTACCGGACACCCGACCGCAGGTTCGCCGTCGCGGGCACGGTGACGTAATTGGCGTTCTGCCAGCCCGAGTTGTAGACGACGCCGGTCTCCCCGTCGGCCCCGGTGGCGACGCGGAAGTAGTACTGCATCGCGTCGTTGTTGGGGTCATGCCCCGTGGCCGCCAGCACCGGCATGGTGCCGGTCGTCCCGCCGTCCGCCGGAGCCGGGGGCGCCGGGTACGCGCTGACCGAGGGACGCTCGTTGTAGTCGATGTACATCCAGATGGAATAGGTCTTGTACGTGTACCAGCCCGGCGCCTCGGCGCCGCGGATGACCAGCCAGCCGCCGAGCTGCCAGTCGCGCACCCACTGGGCGAACCGCGCCGTCAGTCGGTCGTCGTTCGCCTGGGCCCAGTTGCCGGGTGGCCCGGAGCCGAAGTAGGCGAGCTCCTCACCGATGCTGTGGTAGTTGAACTGGGTAGCGTGGTTGACCCAGGTGTGCTCCCACGAGTTGGACCCGGAGTCCACTCGGACGTCGGCGAAGACGTCGAGGACCTGCCGTCCTCCGATGTCGTAGTTGAACTTCACGAGGGTGCGGTAGTAAGAGTCGCGGCCGGAGGACCGGCTGTTGCCGGCGCGGATGCCGCAGTTGATGCAGGAGTACCCGTCGCTCTTGTAGGCGCGCGTCTCCTGGATCCCCGATGCCGTGCGCAGCGGCGGGTCGACGATGACCGGGTAGACGCGGGCGGGGTCGGAGAGCCACGCCTTGTCCGGGCTGAGCTCGACCACCCAGCCGTCGGCGTCCTTGATCAGCTCGACGTCGACCATCGCCTCGGCCGGCTCCTGCTGGCCGGCCACACCGGAGGAGTCCCACATCACCGGTGCGGGGATGACGACCTGCTCGGTGCCCGAGCGGTCCGACACGATGATCTGCCCGTCGTCGCCCAGGACCGGCTCTCCACCGGTCACCGTCATGGGGAACCGCCAGGTCTGAGCCCCACGTGGCGCGCGGTGCAGGACCAGCTGCTCCTTCACCTCGCCGGTGTCGACCAGGTATTGGAGGTCGATGCCGGGCAGGGCGTTCGGGTAGGTGACCGTGGAACCGTTCCGTCGGGCGCGGGCGTTCGAGGCTCCTTCGAGGCTGAAGGCCACCGTCACGCCGTTGCGACGCACCGACACGAGCGTGCCAGCGTCGGCGTTGCGGGCGAAGCGCGGACGCAGCGAGTGCCGGTCCACGCGCCCGCCGATACGGGGGTCGTCCGCCACCTCCGTCTCGATCGGCACCCATTCGCCGTCCTCGATCTCGACGTTGACGGGGCTTCCGCTGAGGCGCTCGGTCCGGGTCCCGTCGGGGTTCTCGAAGATGTCGGAGTACTCCGTCCGATCGACCAGCTTGGATTCGCCCTCGACGAATCGCGTCGCCTCGGGCGTGGGTGCCGGACGACCGGCCTGCGGATCGGGCGGCAGCGGGACCTGCGGCTCCGGCGGGTCGGAGAAGTCGCCCTCCGGTAGCGCACCCGCCTTGGTGTTGGGCTCCGAGGACTCCAGCCCCGGCACGGGCGTTTCGCGGGGTTCGACCGCTTCGCTGCCCGCCGGTGGAGTCGCGGACGCCACCTCAACGGTGCCGACCACGACGGCCAGAGCGGTCAGGATCGAGATGACCGACCGTGTCGCCACACCCCGCCGCGCGCGCGTCGATCGGCTCATGCTGTCGCACCCCCGTCTCCAACCTCCGCGTCCACGGAGCAGGCGGCAGCAGACCAGTCGATCGGCCCTGACGAGACGACCGAGCAGCTGAACACACCCGTGTCGCATCACCTGTCGCCTGCGCACCCGGCGACACAAGTTGGCTAAGGAGACGGTCATGCGCAGAAGGGTCAGCGCCCGGAAATCGACGGTGGGGCGAGTCGCGGCCGGCGAGAGCGGCACGTCGGCGAGTTGCCCTTGCCGGTCCGGGCCCGGAATGGGTCCGCAGGCCGCTTTCAACCTTCCAGAGCCCGAGGACTCGGAGCTGGGCGTGGGGGTGCCGCCGGGTCACCTAGGGTGGGCCGCCGGCATCCATCACGCGGAAGGTCCACAGTGGTCGCTCCCGAGGGGCGGAGCAGCGGTCGAGGCGGCCTTCTGCAACAGCTGCTCCGATTCACCGCGGTCGGCGTCGTGGGCGCGGTCGTGGATCTGAGCGCCTACCTGTCAGGGCTTCATCTGGGCCTGCCGACGTATGCCGCCCGGGCGCTGAGCTTCGTGTGCGGCACGACGACCGCATACGTCCTCAACCGCCGCTGGGCCTTCCAGGTCGAGGGCAGCGCCGGTCGCGCGGCAGGTTTCGCGCTTCTCTACGGCACGACGTTTCTCGTGATCATCGGGGTGAACGCCGCTGCGCTGGCCCTGCTCCCCGAGTGGTGGTGGACAGTGACGTTCGCCTGGGCGCTGTCGCAGGGGTTGGGCACGATGGTCAACTTCGTCATGCTCCGCACGGTCGTGTTCCGCCGGTGAGCCGCGGGCGGGCGGCCTCGCCGCGCCGGGACCACCGGAAACGCGTCGTCGCAGCGGCCGGCGTCGACCTGCTCGTCGTGGCCGTCGACGTCGTCCACGGATCGCGGGTGCCGGCCCGCACCGGAACGACCGCCGAACCGTCGTCAGGCGCCCACGGGGTCGCGCACCACGTGCCGGCCCGCCGGCCCGTACCGGTTCGGTCCCGCGTCCCCGCGCGGGAACCCGTTCTGGCCCAGCAGGACGATCCAGCCGACGAGGGGCAGGAGCGTCCACAGCAGCCACCAGGCGGAGTGGCCGCGGTCGTGCAGGTCCCCCGCACGGGGCGATCACCCGTACGTCACCGATGACGTCGACCCGAGCCTCCGGTCCTACCTGCGACACAGCCGCTGGAGGGCGGCCCCGCGCCACCTGGTGGGAGGAAGACGATGCGGAAGATCGTCGTGCACATGTCGGTGTCGCTCGACGGCTTCTTCGAGGGGCCCGACCGGGACATCGGCTGGCACCGCGTCGACGACGAGCTGCACACGTTCGTCAACGAGCAGCTCAGTGGCATGAGCGCGTTCCTCTTCGGGCGCGTCACCCACGAGCTCATGGCCGATTTCTGGCCCACCGCCGACCGGGACCCGGAGATCAGCGCGCCGATGAGGGAGTTCGCCGGCATCTACCGCCGGATGCCCAGGATCGTCTTCTCCCGCACGCTCGAGGAGGCCGAGTGGGCCACCTCGGTCCGGCACGAGGTGCACCCGGAGGACATCCGGGCCCTGCAGCGGCAACCGGGCGGTGACATGACCGTCGGCGGCGCCGATCTGATCCGCACGTTCCGGCGGCACGACCTGATCGACGAGTACCGCCTCTACGTCAACCCAGTGCTGCTCGGCCGCGGCCGGCAGCTCTTCGACGGGGCGGACACCCCGAGCGACCTGCGACTGGTCGAGACCCGGACGTTCGGCAACGGCGTCGTGCTCCTCCGGCACGAGGTAGCCCGCTGAGCAGTTCGCCCGGCGCGGAGGCGCCGGGTCATCCCCCGACGGCCTCCCGGCAGCCGGAGTCCAGTGCCCGGGCCGCCGTCGCGAGCACGGCGACGACGTCCCGCCCGAAGGCGACGTCGCACGGGTGCGCGCCCCCGGTCAGCGCCGCGGCGATGAGCTCGTCGACGGCGGTGGTGAACGCCTCGACCGGGTGCTCGGTGTCGGGCAGGAGCGCCAGCCGGCCGGCGTCCCCGTGCACGAAGAACTCGATGCCCGCGGACATCGGCGCCACCGTGTGCGAGAGCGTCACCGTCGAGGCGGTGCCGGACGCGTGGGTGAGCACCAGGTGCACCGTGTCGCGCAACCCGGCGCCGGCCTGCACCGCGACGACCGGGCCGAGCGCGGGCACCAGCAGTGAGAGCGCGTGTGGCCCGATGTCCCACAGAGCCCCGTGCTGCTGGCGCCAGGGCGAGGCGGCGAACGGCGTCCCGGCCAGCGACGACAGCCACGACCCGGCGCCACCGGCCAGGTGGGTCCGGGCCGCCTGGGTCAGCCAGGTCGACGTCCCGGCCTGGAAGCGGAAGGTGAAGAAGACGACGGACGCCACGCCGGCGTCCCGCACCGCCGCCACCACCCGGTCGGCGGCGGCGAGGTCGAGGGCGATCGGCTTCTCCAGCAGCAGGTGCTTGCCCGCCGCGGCGGCCCGCTCGGCCAGCGGTGCCTGCACGTCGGGCGGCAGCGCGACGGCCACGGCGTCCACCTGCGCGAGGAGCTCGTCGACGTCGGCGAACCCGGGGACGTGGAACCGCGCGCCCACCGCCTTCGCCTTGGTGACGTCCCGGCCCCAGATCCCGGCGAGGTCCGCAGCGGGGTGCGCCGCCAGCGCGGCGGCGTGGACCTCCGTGGCCCAGAAGCCGGTGCCCAGGACGCCGAAGCGCATGGTCAGACCGCGCCGAACTGGCGGTCGCCCGCGTCGCCGAGGCCGGGCACGATGTAGGCCTTCTCGTTGAGCCCCTCGTCGACGCTGGCGGTGAAGACCCGCAGCGGCAGCCCGCTCTCCTCCAGCCGGCGGATGCCCTCGGGGGCGGCCAGCGCGCAGAGCACGGTGATCGACGTGGCTCCGCGCGCGGTGAGCAGGCCGCAGCAGTGCACGAGCGAGCCGCCGGTGGCCAGCATCGGGTCGAGCACGAAGACCGCGCGGTCGACCAACGACTGCGGCAGCGAGGCCATGTACGCCTCCGGCTGGAAGGTCTCCTCGTTGCGGGCCAGACCCACGAAGCCCATCTGGGACTCGGGCAGCATGCCGTGCGCGGTGTCGGCCATCCCGAGCCCGGCCCGCAGCACCGGGACGATCAGCGGCGGCGCGGCGAGCCGGTAGCCGGTCGTGGCGGTGACCGGCGTCTGGATCGGCTCCTCGGCGATCGCCAGGTCGCGGGTGGCCTCGTAGACCAGCATCTGGGTCAGCTCGCGCAGGGCAGCCCGGAACATGGCGTTGTCCGTCCGCTCGTCGCGCATCCGGGTCAGGCGGGCACGGGCCAACGGGTGGTCGACGACGGTGAGCTGCACGGGCGACACCGTAGCGGGACGGCGCCCGAGCGCCGCTCCTGTACCGGACCGGCGTCCAGGTCGTACGACGGGCAGGGATCAGCGCGTTGTCAGCAGCCGCGCACCGATGACGATCTCGCTGTGGTCGGGGCGGAAGGTTCGCCATCGTCCGCCGGGATCTCGCTGGACGCGGAAGCCGTGGTGGATCTTGGTGTGGTGGCGTTCGCACAGCAGCGCCGAGTTCTCCAGCGAGGTCTCTCCGCCGAGGATCCAGTGCTGCAGGTGGTGGACGTCGCACCAGTGGGTCGGGGCGGCGCAGCCGGCGAAGACGCAGGCCTGGTCGCGCAGCTCGACGGCCCTGCGCAGGTGCGGCGGCACCACGCGCTTGGTGCGGCCCAGGTTCAGCGGCACCCCGTGCTCGTCGAGGACGACGGGGGTGATGCTGCCGTCGCAGGCCAGCGCCCGGGCGGTGGCGGCCGAGACCAGGCCGCCGAAGCCGGTGGCCGCGGCGGCCGGGCCGGGAGCCGGGTCGGCCAGGTCGGCGGCCGGGATGGTGACCACCACGGTGGGCTTGACCGTGCGCAGGAACGGCAGGTTCCCGGCGGCGAGGGCGTTGTCGGCCAGCTGCACCAGCGCGTCGGCCAGCTGCTGGCCGCGGGTCCGCCGATCGCCCCGGGGCCGGTCGGCCTGGGTGATCGCCTCCAGCGCCGCGGCCAGCTTCTCCCCGCCGGTGGCGTCCAGCCGCCCGCGCAGCACCACCGTGCCGTCGGAGAACGTCGCCAAGATCAGCGACCGCTCCTCGGTGGGGTCGGGCTCGGGGCCGTCGGGATCCAGCCGGGCCAGGTAGTGGTGCACCACCCGGGTCAGCTGCTGCAGGGGCCGCTCGGCGGCGAGGGCGGCCAGGGTGCGGTCGACCTCGGCCAGGTCGACGCCCTGCGCCCGCGCCGCCCGCCGGCGGTCCTCCGTCGCCACCGGGGCGATGACGGCGACCTGCTCGGCGGTGACCGCGCCGTCGGCGAACGCGGAGGCGAGCGCGGGCAGGTGCTCCAGCGCCCTGCCGTTGCGGACCAGCTGCCCCGCCGCACCCGGGCTGAGCCGGCCGTGGCCGCGCAGCCACGACCGCATCGACTTCAGGCCGTCGTCCTCCGGAGCCTGCTGCAGCTCCGCGGCACGTACGGAGCGGGCCAGCTGGGCGTCGAGGCGGTTGCGCGCCTCGAGCAGCTCGGTGATCCGGTCGAGCTGCTGCCGCGGCCCCAGGCTGCGGACGTCCTCGACGGCCAGGGCGTCGAGGGCCGACCGCAGCTCGCTCACCGCCACCTCCTCAATCACTCGAACACGTGTACGAATACTACCGCCCGAGAGCCCCTGCCGCAGTACGAATCCCCAGGTCAGGCGCCTGTCCACAGGCTCGGCCTCGTGTCGCCCCAGGAGTGGAGGTCGTGTGGGGAGATCGGCTGGCCAGGTCCAGCACACGGGGTGGCCGTAGGGAAGGCCGTCGAGGACGGTTGCTGCGCGTCGAGGACGTGCATGGTGGGGCCGTCGGAGCGCCCCGGGGGTTGCACCGGTTTTCCCCGCGCGGTCCGCCTCCCGGTCCGGTGCTCCGCTCCCCAGGGGTGATCAGTGTCGGGGACCGGAGCAGCGCAGGGGAGAATGACCGCATGACCCACCTGCTCGACCCCGACGCGCTGCCCGACGACGCGCGCGCGTTGATGGCACCGCTGCCGCCCTACGACGACGTGACGCGCTCCGACGCCGCCTTCCGCGCCTTCCTGCACGGTCTGCCGGGGGTCGACCAGGTGGGCGCCGAGTCGCGCGTCGCGGTGCTGGGCACCCGGTCCATCAAGACCACGGCGAAGGCGTGGGCCATCGACACCGCGATCTCGATGGTCGACCTGACCACCCTGGAGGGTGCCGACACCCCGGGCAAGGTCCGCTCCCTGGCCGCCAAGGCCCGCCGCCCCGACCCGGAAGACCTCGGCTGTCCGCAGGTCGCCGCCGTCTGCGTCTACGGCGACCTCGCCGGGGTGGCGAAGGAGGCGCTGCAGGGCACCGGCATCCACGTCGCCGCCGTCGCCACCGCGTTCCCCAGCGGCCGCGCCTCCCGCGCGGTGAAGATCGCCGACGTGGAGGACGCCGTCGGCAACGGCGCCGACGAGATCGACATGGTCATCGACCGGGGCGCCTTCCTCGCCGGTCGCTACCTCGACGTGTACGAGGAGATCGTGGCGGTCAAGCGGGCCTGCGGGCCGGCCCACCTCAAGGTCATCCTCGAGACCGGCGAGCTGGTCACCCTCGACAACGTCCGCCGCGCCTCGTGGATCGCGATGCTGGCCGGCGGCGACTTCATCAAGACCTCGACCGGCAAGGTGAACCCGGCCGCCACGCTCCCGGTTGGCCTGGTGATGCTGGAGGCCGTCCGCGACTTCCGCGCCGCCACCGGCCGCCAGGTCGGCTTCAAGCCCGCGGGCGGCATCCGGACGACGAAGGACGCGATCAAGCACCTGGTGCTGATCAACGAGACCGTCGGCCCCGACTGGCTGGACCCCGACTGGTTTCGCTTCGGCGCCTCCAGCCTGCTCAACGACCTGCTGCTGCAGCGCCAGAAGCTGCGCACCGGCCACTACTCCGGCCCCGACTACGTGACGGTGGACTGATCCAGGCATGACCGTTTTCGAGTACGCCCCCGCGCCCGAGTCGCGGTCGATCGTCGACATCGCGCCGTCCTACGGCCTGTTCGTCGACGGTGAGTTCGTCGACGGCACCGGTGAGCCCTTCAAGAGCGTCAACCCGGCCACCGAGGAGGTCCTGACCGAGGTCTCGGCGGCGAGCGAGGCGGACGTCGACCGTGCGGTGGCCGCCGCCCGGCGCGCGTTCACCCGGGTGTGGGGGCCCATGCGCCCCGCCGACCGCGGCAAGTACCTGTTCCGCATCGCCCGGCTGCTGCAGGAGC
This sequence comes from Blastococcus deserti, assembly GCF_042682525.1. Lineage (NCBI taxonomy): Bacteria > Bacillati > Actinomycetota > Actinomycetes > Geodermatophilales > Geodermatophilaceae > Blastococcus > Blastococcus deserti. The sequence goes on along the minus strand of NZ_JBHUHP010000001.1, from coordinate 354,980 downwards.
GCGCCCGCGAGTTCGCCGTCCTCGAGTCGCTCGACAACGGCAAGCCGATCCGGGAGTCCCGCGACGTCGACGTCCCCCTGGCCGCGGCGCACTTCTTCTACCACGCCGGCTGGGCGGACAAGCTCGATCACGCGGGCCTGGGTCCGAATCCGCGGCCGCTGGGCGTGGCCGGACAGGTCATCCCGTGGAACTTCCCGCTGCTGATGCTGGCGTGGAAGGTCGCGCCCGCTCTCGCGACCGGCAACACCGTCGTCCTCAAGCCGGCCGAGACCACCCCGCTGACCGCGCTGCTGTTCGCCGAGATCTGCCAGCAGGCCGACCTGCCGCCCGGCGTGGTCAACATCGTTCCGGGCGCCGGCGACACCGGCCGCTCGGTCGTGGAGCACGGGGACGTCGACAAGGTGGCGTTCACCGGGTCGACGGAGGTCGGCAAGTCGATCGCGCGGGCCGTCGCCGGGACCCGGAAGAAGCTCACTCTCGAGCTCGGCGGCAAGGCGGCCAACATCGTCTTCGACGACGCCCCGATCGACCAGGCCGTCGAAGGCATCGTCCAGGGGATCTTCTTCAACCAGGGGCACGTGTGCTGCGCGGGCAGCCGGCTGCTCGTGCAGGAGAACGTCCACGACGAGGTGATCGCCTCGCTGCAGCGGCGCATCGGCACGCTGCGCGTGGGGGACCCGCTGGACAAGAACACCGACATCGGGGCGATCAACTCGGCGGAGCAGCTGGCCCGGATCCGCGAGCTGTCCGACCACGGCGAGGCCGAGGGCGCGCGGCGCTGGCAGCCGGCCTGCGAGCTGCCCCAGCGCGGCTACTGGTTCCCGCCGACCGTCTTCACCGACGTCTCCCCCGCCCACCGCATCGCCCGCGAGGAGGTCTTCGGCCCGGTGCTGTCGGTGCTCACCTTCCGCACCCCCGACGAGGCGGTGGCGAAGGCGAACAACTCCACCTACGGGCTCTCGGCGGGCATCTGGACCGAGAAGGGCTCGCGGATCCTGAAGATCGCCGACCAGCTGCGCGCCGGGGTCGTGTGGGCCAACACGTTCAACAAGTTCGACCCGACGTCGCCCTTCGGCGGCTACAAGCAGTCCGGCTACGGCCGCGAGGGCGGCCGGCACGGGCTGGCCGCGTACCTGAAGGGTGCTGAGAAGTGATCGGCAGCGAGCGCCTCGCCGTCCGCAAGACCTACAAGCTGTACATCAACGGCGCCTTCCCCCGCTCGGAGTCCGGGCGCACCTACGAGGTCACCGACAGCCGCGGGCACTTCCTCGCCAACGCCGCCCGCGCCTCCCGCAAGGACGCCCGCGACGCCGTCGTCGCCGCCCGCGCGGCCTTCCCCAAGTGGTCCGGGACGACGGCCTACAACCGCGGCCAGGTGCTCTACCGGGTGGCCGAGGTGATGGAGGGCCGGCACGTCCAGTTCTGCGAGGAGGTGGCCGCCGGCGAGGGGCTGTCGCAGTCCAGGGCGCGCGCCGCGGTGGACGCGGCGATCGACCGCTGGGTCTGGTACGCGGGGTGGACCGACAAGCTGGCCGCCGTCCTGGGCGGGGCGAACCCGGTCGCCGGGCCGTACTTCGACTTCTCGATGCCCGAGCCGACCGGCGTCGTCGCTGTCCTCGCGCCGCAGCAGTCCTCGCTGCTGGGGCTGGTGAGCGTGCTCGCCCCGGTGCTCGCCGGCGGCAACACCGCAGTGGTGGTGACGTCGAAGCAGCGCCCGCTGCCCGCCGTCACCCTCGCCGAGGTGCTGGCCACCAGCGACGTCCCCGGGGGCGTGGTCAACCTGCTCACGGGCGACGCCGAGGAGCTGGGCACGTGGCTCGCCGAGCACGCCGATGTCGACGCCATCGACCTCACCGGGGCGCCGGCCGGCCGGGCCATGGAGCTGGAGCGGGAGGCGGCGGGCACGGTCAAGCGCGTGCTGCGCGCCCCGGCCACCGAGCCGGACTGGACCGCCGACCCCGGCCTGTCCCGGATGACGCCGTTCCTGGAGACCAAGACGGTCTGGCATCCGATCGGCCTCTGAACGAGACCCTCCGCCACGCCTCGGAAACTCGGCGCGGTGCCCCGGAGGGGGCCATGGCAGGGTGTTGCCGTGGCTAGGCCCAGCATCGTCCCGATCGCACTGACCCTCGACGACCGAACCGGCTACACCCTCTGGGCTCCACCGTGGGAGGAGGACGGCGAGGAGTGGCAGGCGTTCCTCGGCACCACCGAGGGCGAACGCGCAGTCGTCCACCTCTTCCCGTCCCCGGAGAGGCTCGCGGCGTTCTGCCGGACCAGCACCGACCACGACCTCGCCGACCATCCGGTGTGGCCGGTGGTGGCCGGTCTGGGCGCCGACGACCTGACGCCCGACGACGACCACCGCTTCGACCTCGACGGGGTGTACGACATCGCGGCGGAGGAGCCCGACCGCTGGGCGGTCGAGGAGCTCGCGGCCACCATCGACATCGTCACCCGCCTCGCCGAGTGCCTCGACACCGACGGCGACGAGGACGACGGGGACGACGACGAGAGCCAGTTCGAGGCGGTCGCCGAGCTCGCCGCCAAGCCCGAGATCGGCTCGCTGGGCCTGGGTGTGGACGCCTTCGTCGGCCGGTCCGGCGAGGAGGCCTGGCTCGGCGTCGGCGGTGTGCTCGACGAGCTGTGGGAGGACGTCGTCGAGGAGCTCAACGAGCACTTCGACTGGACCGGCGCCGGCTCGGCCGCGCTCGAGGACTACCCCGCCGCGTCGGAGGTCGAGGAGGTCGACGCCGACGAGGTCCCCGAGGACCGGTCCGACGACGTGGTCCTCGTCGACGAGGAGCCGGCCGCTGCGACCGCCACCGCGCCGGTGCGCACCATCGCCCGGGGTGGCCGGATCAACGCCTCCCCCGACGAGGTGGCCTCGGCCGCCGCATTCTGGGAGTCGGTGGGCATCCTGCCCGTGGAGATCGTCGTCCCGGAGGGCGCCGGGGTGACGCTGCGGTGCTACGTGGAGGACGTCGCCCGGTTCCTCGGCCGGGACGGCGAGGTCTTCGTCTTCGACACCCCGGCCGACCTCGCCCGCTTCTGCAAGGGCACCGAGGACCACGACCTCACCGAGATCGCCTCCTGGCCCGAGGTGGCCGACACCGACGTCCCGCCGCTGCCCGCCGATCAGGACCGCTACGACCTGACCGAGCTGTCGGAGGTGCTGTCCGAGGTGGCCGACGGGGCCGCCGGGCTGGTGGACCACCGCGCCTTCGCCCAGCCGGTCGAGGGCGTGCGGGATCTCGCCGAGTACGCCGGCCTCACGAGGGTCGACGAGCTGCTCGCGCCGACGTCGGCGCTGGGGCGGGCCGTGGCCCGTGGCGAGGTCGAGCCGCAGGCCCCGCTGCGCCAGGAGGACGCCGGCGAGCTGCGCCGGCAGTGGGACGAGGTCGTCACCCAGGTCAGCGGAGCCCTCGTCTTCCGCGACTGAACCCGCTTCCCGTACAGAAAGCGCACCTGTCAGGTGCAGCTTTCTGTACAGAAAGCGTGGGAACGGCGGAGCGGCCGGCCCCGGGAGAACCCGGGACCGGCCGCTCCGGTGTGTGCGGCCCCGTCCAGGGGCTCGCCGCGAGCCTGCGAGCGGTGAGGAGGACGGGGTCCTCGCTCAGCTGCCGTAGCGCGACGGACGGCCGGGCCGCCCGCCGGAGCGACCGCGGTCGCCGTACGACCGCTCGCCCGAGCCGTACGAGCGCTCACCGCTGGATCGCTCGGAGGCCGGGCGGGGCCGGTCGCCGAACGAGCGCCGCGGGCCGCCGCGGTGGCCACCGGGACGGTCGCCGTCCCGGCGCGGACGGCCGCCGGGGCCACCCCCGCCGCGACGCATGTCGCGCTGGGTGCGCTCCTTCGGCTCCACCGGGACGCCGCTGGCCACGAGCTCGGTGATCGCGGCGTCGCCCGGACGGATCCGGTCGACGCGCGGGTCCACCTTGGCCGTCCGGAACCGGCGCTTGGCCTGCCCGACCTGGTCGGGGAGCAGCAGCGACACGACGACACCGGCGGCGCCGGCGCGGGCGGTGCGGCCCGAGCGGTGCAGGTAGGTCTTCGCGTCCGTCGGGGGGTCGTAGTGCAGCACCAGCGAGACGTCGTCCACGTGGATGCCGCGGGCGGCGACGTCGGTGGCGACGAGCACCGGCGAGCGGGCGTCGGTGAACTCCTCCAGCGCCCGCTTGCGGGCCGACTGCGGCAGTCCACCGTGGATGGCCTCCGCCTTGATCCCGGCGGCCTGCAGGTTCTCCGTCAGCCGGTCCACGCCCAGCTGGGTGCGGGCGAAGACGATCGTCCGGCCGGGACGGCCGGCCAACTCGGTGGCCACCTGCAGCTTGTCGCGGAAGGCGAGGCTGAAGGCCAGGTGCTCGGCCGGCGGGGCGTCGTCACCGGCCCGCTTGACCTCGTGCCGGGCCGGGTCCTTGAGGTAGCGGCGGACCAGCGCGTCGACCTCGCCGTCCAGCGTGGCGGAGAACAGCAGCCGCTGGGCGTCGCTGACGGTCTGGTCGAGCAGCTCCTTGACGACCGGGAGGAAACCCAGGTCGGCCATGAAGTCGGCCTCGTCCAGCACGGTGACGACGACCTCGGCGAGGGTGGCCTCGCCCTGGCTGATCAGGTCCTGCAGCCGGCCGGGGGTGGCGATGACGACGTCGACGCCGCGGCGCAGCTGCTGGATCTGGCGGTACATGGGTGCGCCGCCGTAGACGGTGGCCAGCTGGACGCCGATCGACTGGCCGAGCGGCGCCAGGTTGTCGTGCACCTGCTGGGCGAGCTCGCGGGTAGGCACGAGCACGAGGCCGCGCGGGGCACGGCGGCCGTGCCTGACCTCGGCGCCGATGCGGGCGAGCAGCGGCAGGCCGAAGGCCAGGGTCTTGCCCGAGCCGGTGGCTGCCTTGCCGAGCACGTCGCGCCCGGCGAGCGCGTCGGGCAGGGCGGAGGTCTGGATCGCGAACGGGTGGCGGATGCCGCGCCGCTCGAGGGCGGTCACCAGCTGCTGGGGAAGGCCCAGCTGCCCGAAGGTCGGGCCGGCGGGGGCCTCGACGGTGGCGCCGATCGTGGTGGTGTCGATGGTGGTGTTCTGGACCTCGTTCGACTCGAACGAGACAGGGTGGACCAAGGTCATGCGGGGTGGGGCTCCGATACTGCTCGGAGCGCGTCCCGTGGACGAGGAGGAGCGCCGCCAGGTACCGGCGTCCTCACTTGGCGATCATCTGCGCCCAGGGATGGAACGCGGGATCTGCACGGATGCGCTCATGCCCAGACGTTCCGTCCGGGAGGATGACCGGCCTTGTGCCGGTACACCTACCGTAGCAGCGGCGATGCGCCCGCGATTCCCGACGACGAGGTGGCTGCGATCACGCTTGGAGAGCCGCGTACCCCCGACGGACGACCTGGTCGAGCAGCCGGGCACGGTCGGCGTCGTCGAGGAACGCCGCGGCGAGGGCACGCTCGGTCACCGTCCGGACGTCGTCCCACGACCAGCCGAAGGTGCCGGCGACGGCGGCGATCTCACTGCTGGCCGAGACCCCGCTCATCAGCCGGTTGTCGGTGTTGAGCGTGACCGCGAACCCCAGCCGGTGCAGCCGGTCGACCGGGTGCTCGGCCAGCGAGGGGTAGGCGCCGGTCTGCACGTTCGACGACGGCGCGATCTCCAGCGGCACCTGCCCGTCGCGCACCCGCTGGGCGAGGGGTCCGAGGGACCCGTCGGCAGCGACCTCGTCGGCGATGCGGACGCCGTGCCCGAGCCGTTCCGCCCGTGCCCCGTCGAGCGCCGCCCGGATGCTGTCGGTGCCCGCGGCCTCACCGGCGTGGACGGTCCGGTGCGCCTCCGCCTTGTCGAGGACGGCGATGGCATCGGGGAGGCGGTCCGGGGGGAAGCCGATCTCGGGGCCGGCCAGGTCGAAGCCGACCACCCCGGCGTCGCGGTAGCGGACGACGAGGCGCGCCACCTCCTCCCAGCGGTCGTTCTGGCGCATCGCGCAGAGCAGCGTCCCCACGGTGATCGGGGTGGCGGCGTCCCGGCTGCCGGCGGCGAATCCGTCGAGCATCGCCTCCACGGCCTCCTCGATCGGCGTCCCCTCCGCAGTCAGCAGCTCCGGGGCCATGCGGACCTCGGCGTACACGACGCCGTCCGCGGCCAGGTCGAGCGCGCACTCCCGCGCCACCCGGGCGACCGCGTCGGGGTGCTGCATGACGCCGACGGTGTGCGCGAACGTCTCGAGGTAGCGCACCAGCGAGCCGGAGTCGGCGGCCTCCCGGAACCACCGTCCGAGGGCGCCCGGCTCGGCGGCGGGCAGGTCGCGGTAGCCGTGCGCGTCGGCCAGCTCCAGCACCGTCTGCGGCCGCAGTCCGCCGTCCAGGTGGTCGTGCAGGAGGACCTTGGGGGCGAGGGCGATCGTCTCGGCGTTCAGCGGTGCGGGCACCCGGGGGACGTTACCGACCGGCTCGCACGGGTCACGCCGAGTGTGCCCGGAGGGTCAGCCGACCGCGGTGTCGTCGGACGGACGGCGGTGTCACTGCCCACGGTCCTGCCAGCGGAAGGTGGCGACGCACAGCAGCAGGCCGGCGACGCACCAGAGGGAGAGGACCAGCGCCACCCGCCCGAGCTCCCACGTGCCCGCCGGCTCCTGCGCGGCCAGGACGTCGGGCAGGAAGACCGAGCGCAGGCCCTGTCCCATCCACTTGAGCGGGAAGAAGGAGGCCACGGTCTGCATCCAGGTCGGGATCGAGCTGAACTGGAAGAAGACCCCGGAGATGAACTGCAGCAGCAGGGCGAACGGCGTCACGGTGGCCGACGCCGAGCGGCCGCTCCTGGCCAGGCTCGAGATCGCGATGCCCAGCAGCGTGCAGGCGGCCGCGCCGAGGGCGGTCACCCAGGCGAAGGTCAGCCAGTTCGCGCCCGAGGGCAGGTCGATGTCGTAGAAGACCACGCCGATGAGCAGCAGGACCGCGATGATCGCGACGGTCACCGCCAGGACCTGCACGATCTTCCCGACGAAGTACGCGCTGCGCGGCATCGGCGTCCCGGCCAGGCTCTTCAGCGTCCCGTCGGACCGTTCGGTGGCGATGCTGATCGCCATGTTCTGCAGGCTCGCGCCCAGGATGCCCGCGGCGATGATGCCGGCCATGAAGTACTGGGTGAACGTGACGCCGGCACCGATGTCGTAGTCGAGGACCGCGCCGAAGACCACGAGGAGCAGCACCGGGAGCAGGAGCGTGAACACCACCGACTCCCGCTGCCGGAAGAACTCCTTGAGCTCCACCGAGGCGCGGGACCGGTAGACGCTGACCAGCGAGGGCAGCGCGGGCGACGTGGTCGTCATCGGGCCTCACCGATCATCCGCAGGTAGACGTCCTCGAGCGTCGGCCGGGCCACCGTCAGGTCGGGGACCTCGTCCGGGAACCGCCCGGCGAGCTCGCGCACGAAGGCGGTGGGCGTGGCCGTGGCCTCGGTGCGACGGACGCCGTCCTCGGTCCAGCTGACCACGGCCGGCGCCGTCTCGCGCCCACCGAGGAGCCCGGGGACGGCGACCTCGACCAGCCGGCCGCGGGCGATGACGCCGACCCGGTCGGCCAGGGCCTCGGCCTCGTCGAGGTAGTGCGTGGTCAGGAGCATGGTGGTGCCCAGCTCCCGCAGCGAGCGGATGAGCGACCAGAACTGCCGGCGGGCCTCCGGGTCGAACCCGGTGGTGGGCTCGTCGAGGAAGAGCAGCGTCGGCCGGCCCACGATGCCGAGGGCGACGTCGAGGCGACGACGCTGGCCGCCCGACAGGGACCGGCCCCGGGCGCGCGCCTTGTCGGCGAGCCCGACCAGCTCCAGGACCTCGTCGGGGTCGCGCGGGTCGGGGTAGTAGGACGCCTGAGCGGTCACCATTTCCCGCACGGTCAGCTGGCTGTCACCGGCACCGGACTGCAGGACGATGCCCAGCCGCGCCTTCCACGAGCGGGCGCCGGTCGCCGGGTCCTCCCCCAGCACACGGACCTCGCCCGCGTCGCGTGCGCGGTAGCCCTCGCAGATCTCCACGGTCGTCGTCTTGCCGGCGCCGTTCGGGCCGAGCAGGGCGAAGATCTCGCCGCGGCGGATGTCGAGGTCGAGCCCGTCGACGGCGACGAAGTCGCCGTACCTCTTGACCAGCCCCCGGATGGAGATGGCCGCGTCCGGGTCGAGGGGCGGAGCCGCCGTCCGCGCCGAAGCCGCCGTCGCACTGGTCACGAGCGTCGAGTCTCCCACCGCGCCCCACGACGCCGGACACAGCCCACCGCGATCATGGCGCCGGTTCCACGGACGAGGCTCGGTCGGTGGTCCCGGCGCCATGATCGCCGGGAACTGGGCTCACGCGGTGATGCGATCGAGGACCAGTGGGAGCGGGTCGTCGTCGGTGTCGACGCCGATGGCTCCCTCGAGCGCCTCCAGCGCCCGCGGAATGCGGGCCGCATCGTCGGTCTGCAGCTCCAGCAGCGGCTGTCCGGCGGTCACGCGGTCGCCCACTCCGGCCGTCCAGACGACGCCGGCCGCCGCCGACACCGGGTCCTCCTTGCGCGCCCGGCCCGCGCCGAGCCGCCAGGCGGCCACGCCGAGCGAGTAGGCGTCGAGCCGGGTCAGCGTGCCGGTGGCGGGCGCGGGAACCACGTGGGTCTCGGTGGGCTGCGGCAGGGCGGCATCGGGGTCGCCGCCCTGCGCGGCGACCATCCGGCGCCAGACGTCCATGGCCCGGCCGTCGGCCAGCGCGTCGGCCGGGTCGACGTCGCCGCGCCCGGCACCGCGGAGCATCTCGCGGGCCAGTGCGAGGGTCAGCTCCACGACGTCGGCGGGCCCACCTCCCGCCAGCACCTCGACCGACTCGGCGACCTCGACCGCGTTGCCCGCCGAGCGGCCCAGGGGCCGGTCCATCGCTGTCACCAGGGCCACGGTCCGCACCCCGGCGGCCTCCCCGAGGCCGACCATCGTGCGGGCCAGTTCCCGGGAGAGCTCGGGATCCCTCATGAACGCCCCGGAGCCGGTCTTCACGTCGAGCACCAGCGCGTCGGCACCCTCGGCGATCTTCTTGCTCATGATCGAGCTGGCGATCAGCGGGATCGACTCCACGGTGCCGGTGACGTCGCGCAGCGCGTAGAGCTTCTTGTCCGCCGGTGCGAGGTCGTGGCCCGCGGCGCAGATGACCGCGCCGACCTCGCGCAGCTGGCGCAGATAGGCCTCCTCGTGCACGTCGGCCCGCCAGCCCGGGATCGACTCCAGCTTGTCCAGCGTGCCCCCGGTGTGCCCCAGCCCGCGGCCGGACAGCTGCGGCACCGCCACCCCGCAGGCGGCGACCAACGGCGCCAGCGGCAACGTGATCTTGTCGCCCACGCCGCCCGTGGAGTGCTTGTCGGCGGTCGGCCGTCCGAGCGAGGAGAGGTCCTTGCGCTCCCCGGAATCGATCATCGCCTGAGTCCAGACGGCGAGCTCGGCGGGTGACATCCCCCGGAAGAACACCGCCATGAGCAGCGCGCTCATCTGCTCGTCCGGAACCGTTCCGGCAGTGTAGGCGCCGATGATCCAGCGGATCTGCTCGGGAGAGAGCGGGACGCCGTCCCGCTTGGCCCGGATGACGTCGATGGCGTCGAACGCCGTCATGCCGGCGCCCGGCGACGTGCGGGGACCTCGAGGTCGTCGGGACCGAACGCGTCGGGCAGCACGTCCCGCATCGGCACGATGCCCAGCGACACCGTTTCGAGGAGCATGTCCGGGCCGCCGTGCTCCCACAGCAGCTGGCGGCAGCGGCCGCACGGCATCAGCGGCTGACCGTCCCCGCCGACGCAGGCCACGGCGACGAGGCGGCCGCCGCCGGTGCGCGCGAGGTCGCTCACCATGCCGCACTCGGCGCACAGACCGAGGCCGTAGGAGGCGTTCTCCACGTTGCAGCCGGTCACGAGGCGGCCGTCGTCGACGAGCCCGGCCACGCCGACGGGGAACTTGGAGTACGGCACGTAGGCATGGGTCATCGCCTCGCGCGCGGCCGCCCGCAGCGCGTCCCAGGCGGCGCCGTCCACCCGCCCCACCACCCCGTCGACCACTAGTGCTCTCCTCGTCGGTAGACCAGACCGTCCGCCTTCGGCATGCGCAGACGTTGGGACGCCAGCGACAGCACGAGCAGCGTCGTCAGGTGGGGGGTGAAGGAGACGATGCCGGGAGGCAGCTCCTCGATCATCAGGAAACCGGTCAGCGCGGCACCGGCGAAGGCCGCGGCCAGCACGGCCTGCACCGCGCGGCGGCGCACCCCCTGCCACACCGCGACCGCCGCGAGCAGCACGGCGACCAGGAGCAGCAGGGCGACGACGGCGGTGCGGCTGCGCAGCTGCAGGGCGTCGGCGAACCCGAAGAGCCCCGCGCCCGCGGCCAGGCCACCGGGACGCCAGTTGCCGAAGATCAGCGCCGCCAGGCCGATGAACCCGCGCCCGTTCGTCTGGTTCTCCCGGTAGATGCCGGCGATGAAGACGAGGAAGACCCCGCCCAGACCCGAGAGGGCACCGGAGATGATCACGGCGATGTACTTCATCCGGTACACGGGCACGCCGAGCGAGTCGGCGGCCGCCGGGTTCTCACCGCAGGACCGCAACCGCAGCCCGAACGCCGTCCGCCACAGCAGCAGGTAGGACGCCGGGACCAGCAGCACGGCCAGGATGGTCAGCACCCCGACCCCGCTGGTGACGCCGCGGAGCACCCCGGCGAGGTCGCTGACCAGGAACCAGTGCTGGCGCTCGAGGTCGCCGAGCAGGTCCGGGCCGGAGGACAGCACCGGCAGGGAGAGCTCGGGCGGGTTGCTCGACAGCGGCGGTGACTGGGTGACGCCGCCACCGGCGGGGTTGTCGCTGTAGAGCAGCTCGGACAGGAAGCGGACCAGGCCGGCGGCCAGGATGTTGATCGCGACGCCGGAGACGACGTGGTCGACGCCGAAGGTCACCGTGGCCAGCGCGTGCAGCAGCCCGCCGAGGGCACCGAAGAGGAGCCCGCCCAGCACGGCCGCTCCCCAGCCCCACTGGTAGCCGGCGAACCCGGCACCCCAGGTGCCCAGGATCATCATCCCGTCGAGGCCGATGTTGACCACGCCGGCCCGCTCGGAGAACAGGCCGCCGAGGGCGGCCAGGCCGATCGGGACGGCGAGCAGGAGCGCGGCCGACATCGTCGAGGACGACGTCAGCGCCGCCTCCCCGCTGATGACCCGGACCAGCGAGACCAGGACGAGGGCTCCGACGACGTACCAGGTGATCCGCCGCGCGCGGCCGCCGCCGGTCAGCAGGTCGGTGACCGGGCCGCGGCTCGTGCCCGGGACCGATGCCACGCTGCTCATGCCTGGGCCCCCCGCCCGTCGGTGTCGACCTGTCCGGCGCCGGCGGTGCGGCTGACCCCCGCACCGGTTCCTGCCGTCGGGCCGGACGGCCCATCCGCGTCCGAGATCTGGCCCGGTCCGGTGCCGCCGTCCCCGGCGGCCGGCCCGCCGGCCGGCGTGGCCGTGCCCCGCTCGGCCGAGCGCCGGGCGATCCGCCGCGCCACCTCGTTGGCGACGACGACGGCGAGCACGATCGTGCCCTGGATGATCGTGACCACCGAGGCCGGGAAGTTCTCGATCTGCAGGGGCACCAGCGCCCGGTCCAGGAAGGCGAACAGCAGGGCGCCCAGCGCGATGCCGACCGGCTTGTTGCGGCCCAGCAGGGCCACGGCGATGCCGAGGAAGCCCAGGCCGGCGGTGAAGTCGGTGGTGTACGAGTGGGTGGTGCCGAGCAGGTCCGGCAGGCCGATGAGGCCGGCGACCGCACCGGACAGCAGCATCGTCTTGACGACCATGCCGCGGGCGTCGACGCCGCTGGCGCTCGCGGCCGAGGGCGAGATGCCGCTGGCCTTCAGGTCGAACCCGAAGCGGGTCCGGTTGAGCAGCACGGCGATCACGACGCCGACGAGGATCGCGATCGGCAGGAAGCCGTACAGCTGCCGTGGGGGGTTCTCCAGACCGAGCACGTCGAAGAGGATGTTGAGCCCGCCCAGCTGCCCGGACTCGGGGATCTCCGCGGTGCTGATGATCGATGCACCCTCGGGACTTCCCCGGAACGGCCCGGTGAGCAGGTAGGACGCCAGCCCGAGGGCGACGAAGTTCAGCATGATCGAGCTGATGACCTCGCTCACCCCGCGGGTCACCTTGAGGACCGCCACGATCGACGCCCAGATCGCGCCCACCGCCATGGCGACGACGACGATCAGCAGCACGTGCAGCGGGCCGGGCAGCGCCACCGCCGCCCCGACGGCTGCGGCGATGATCGTGGCCAGGCGGTACTGACCCTCGACGCCGATGTTGAACAGCCCCATGCGGAAGGCGATCGCCACCGCCAGGCCGGCGAGGAACAGCGGGATCGCCCGGTTGACGATCACGACCAGGGCGGTGACCTGCTGCGCCGGGCTGTCCCCGAAGTCGACCATGACCTGGAAGACGCGCAGCGGGTCGACCTGGAGCGCGGCCATGACCGCTGAGGAGATGACGACGGCCACGGTGACCGCGAGCACCGGGGCGAGCAGGGCCGGGCCCAGCCGGCGGAGGGCGTTCACGCCGCACCCGCCGTGCCGTGGGCACCGGTCATGTGGCCGCCCAGGCCCTCGGGGGTCACCTGGGTCGGGTCCAGCGTGGCGACGAGGCGGCCGCGCAGCATCACGTGCAGGGTGTCCGACAGGCCGATCAGCTCGTCGAGGTCCGCGGAGATCAGCAGGATCCCCATCCCTTCGGTTCGGGCGTCCTTGAGCAGCTCCCAGATCGCCGCCTGTGCGCCCACGTCGACGCCGCGGGTGGGGTGCGCGGCGATGAGCAGGCGCGGGGCCGAGCTCATCTCGCGGCCGACGATCAGCTTCTGCTGGTTGCCGCCGGAGAGGGCGACCGCCAGCGCGTCCGGGCCCGGCGCGCGGACGTCGTACTCCCGCATGATCCGCTCGGTGTCCGCGCGAGCGGACCGGCGGTCGATGAACAGCCCCTTGGCCGCCGGCGGGCGGGTCTGGTGGCCGAGGATCCGGTTCTCCCAGAGGGTGCCCTCCAGGAGCATGCCCTGGCGGTGCCGGTCCTCGGGGATGAACCCGATCCCGGCCTCCCGCCGGGCACGGGTGCTCCAGTCGGTGATGTCGTGGGAGCCGAGCAGCACCGTGCCCGAGGACAGCGGGCGCAGGCCCATGACGGCGTCGACGAGCTCGGCCTGCCCGTTGCCCTCGACGCCGGCGATGCCGACCACCTCGCCCTCGCGGACGGTGAGCGAGACGCCGTCCACGACGGGCCGGCCGGTCGGCGACGCGACCGTGATGTCCTGCACCTGCAGCACCGGCGTCTCGCGCACGGTCGAGGTGCGGGTCTCGGGCGAGGGCAGCTCCGAGCCCACCATCATCTCGGCCAGCTGCCGGACCGTCGTCGTCCTCGGGTCGGCGCTGCCCACGGTGGTGCCGCGGCGGATGACGGTGATCGAGTCGGCGACCCGGCGGACCTCGTCGAGCTTGTGCGAGATGAAGATGACCGTGAGCCCCTCGCGCTTGAGCTCGGCGAGGTTGCCGAACAGCTCGTCGACCTCCTGCGGCACGAGGACGGCGGTCGGCTCGTCGAGGATCAGGGTCGTGGCACCGCGGTAGAGCACCTTGGCGATCTCGACCCGCTGCCGGTCGCCGATGCCGAGGTCCTCGACGAGCACGTCGGGGTCGAGACCGAGCGCGTACCGGTCCGAGATCTCCCCGATCCGGCGGCGGGCCTCGGCGCGGTCGAGCCGGCCGCCGCGGGTGGGCTCGCTGCCCAGGACGATGTTCTCCAGGACCGTGAAGTTGTCGGCCAGCATGAAGTGCTGGTGGACCATGCCGATCCCCGCGGCGATGGCATCGGCCGGGCTGCGGAAGTGGACCTCGCGCCCGTCGAGCAGGATCTGCCCCTCGTCGGGGCGGTGCATCCCGTACAGCGTCTTCATCAGCGTGGACTTGCCGGCACCGTTCTCGCCGACGATCGCGTGCACCTCTCCGCGGCGGACCCGCAGCTCGATGTCGCGGTTGGCGACGACACCGGGGAAGCGCTTGGTGATGCCGCGCAGCTCCACGGCGTAGGCCCCGCCGGCCTCCGCGGCCGGTGGCGCGCTGCCGCCGGTTGCTCCTGTTGCGGCCATGGTGGGCCTCTCCGTCGTGTGCTGCCACGGGTGTGCGGCGCACGTCTGCTGTCTGCACGGGCGACGGGGTCACCGTCGCGTCCGGGTGGCCCGGGACGGGCGCGACCACCGGGCGCGGCCGTTCGGGTTGGCCGCATGATGTCGCACCCCGACGCCGGTCCGGGAGGCCGGGTACCGCCTTCGAGGGGGAGCAGGCATGCGGCGCCCGCGGACCACGACGGCGGGCCCGGGCAGCCTGCCCGGACCCGCCGTCGGGGGTCGACCCGCGACGCGGACCCACCGGAGCGGGCCCGCGTCCGGCGTCACGGGGTCGTCGGGACCTGGATCTCGCCGTCGATGATCTGCTGGCGGTACTCGTCGATGTCGGCCTGGATGTCGTCGATGAACCCGCCGGTGGTGGCCAGGCCGACACCCTCGGACTCGAGGTCGTAGACCACGTCCGTGCCCCCCTCGACGTTGCCCTCGACGAAGCTGTCGATGAACGCCTGGACGGCGTTGTCGACACGCTTGAGCATCGAGGTCATGATCACGGCCTGCAGGGCCGGGTCGTCCACGGTCTGGTACTGGTCGGAGTCGACACCGATGGCCCGGCCGTTCGACGCGGCGGCCGCCTGGAAGACGCCCAGGCCCGACCCACCGGCGGCGTGGTAGACGATGTCCGCGCCGGCGTCGTACATGCCCTGGGCCAGGATCTGGCCGCGGGCGGGGTCGTTGAAGCCGGAGAAGTCACCGGCCGGCGAGATGTACTCGCGGGTGATGGTGATGTCCGGGTTGACGGCCTGGGCGCCCGCGACGTAGCCGGCCTCGAACTTCTGGATCAGCGGCGTCTCGACACCTCCGACGAACCCGACGTGGTCGGTCTCGGTCTTGAGGGCGGCGGCCACGCCCGCGAGGAAGGAACCCTCCTCCTCCGCGAAGTTGAGGCCGACGAGGTTGTCGACGCCGAACTCCTCGACCCGCACGTCGACGACGGCGAAGGTGGTGTCCGGGTACTGCTCGGCCACGTCACCGATGACTTCGCCGTAGGCGAAGCCGACGGCGATGACCGGGTTGTAGCCCTCGTCGGCGAGCTGGGTCAGCAGCTCGACCCGGTTGGAGGCGTCTGCGTTCGGGCTGAGGTCGCGGACCTCGCCGCCGTGCTCCTCGATCGCCGCCTCGACGCCGGCGATGGCCGAGTCGTTGAACGAGCGGTCGCCACGGCCACCGGTGTCGTAGGCGACACCGATCTTGAGGTCCTCGCTGCCGCCGCCGTTCCCGGTGGCGGTGCCGCCGCCCTCCTCGTCGCTGGCGCAGCCCGCGAGGGCCAGGGTGCCGGCCAGCAGCAGCCCCATGGCCTTGGCGCTGGCCTTCGTCATCCGCGCTCGGCGCAAGACGATCTCCTCTCTGGGGGGACGCGGGGGGAGTGCCGGAGCGCGTCCCGGTGGGTTCTCTTCGATCCTGCGGCGGCCCGCCGTGGGCGGGCGCGGAACACAGGACCTGCGCACGCTAACCGGGCGTCCGGCCAGGTCCCCAGGTCAGGGACGGACTGAGACGCGATCGTTGCGAACCGGCGCGCAGGCGTGAGCGGGCTCAGGCCTCCGCCCCCGCGGGCGGCGCGGGGCCTACCGTGCCTGGCCATGGAGCGACATCGGTGGCCGGCACGGTGGGCGACGACCGCCCTGGTGGGAACCGTGATCGCCCTGTCCGGGGCCTCCGCCGCTCTCGCCGAGGACGCCCGGCCGACGGTCGACCCGAGCGCGCCCACCCCGACTGCGCCCTACGCCGGCCGGCCGCCCCAGGGGTCGGCGCCCGACGGCCGGACGGTCGGCGGGGAGGCGCTCGACACGCGTGACGTCGTCGTCGCCGACGGCGCTCCGGCACTGCCGGAGGGTCTCGCGGCGAACGGCTGGCTGGTGGCCGACGCCGTCACCGGCGACGTCCTCGCCGCGCGGGACCCGCACGGCCGCTACTACCCGGCCAGCACCCTCAAGACGCTGACCCTGCTGACGCTGGTCCCCCTGCTGGACCCGGCCACCGTGGTGGAGGGGACGGTCGAGGACGAGAACATGGAGGGCAGCCGCGTCGGCCTGGTGCAGGGCGGCCGGTACCCGGTGTCCCTGCTGTTCCAGGCGCTGATCCTGCAGTCGGGCAACGACGCCGCCAACGCCCTGGCCCGGACGGCGGGCGGCGTGGCGGTCACGGTGGCCGCGATGAACGAGACCGCCGAGGACCTGGGCGCCTACGACACCGTGGCGGGGACGCCGTCGGGGCTCGACGTCGCCGGACAGTCCTCGTCGCCCTACGACCTGGCGCTGATCTTCCGCGCCCTGCTCGCCGATCCCGTGGCCGCCGCGGTGCTCACCACGCCGGTGGCGGACATGCCGCCGGTCGAGGGGCGCTCCCCCGGCTACCAGATCCAGAACCAGAACCCGCTGGCCGGCACCCCCGGCAACCTGGGCGGGAAGACCGGCTTCACCGACGCCGCCCGGCACACCTTCGTGACCGCCGCCGAGCGGAACGGCCGCCGGCTGGTGGTCAGCGTGATGGACACCGAGAACGTGCCGCTGCGGGCGGCCGACCAGGCCCGGCTGCTGCTCGACTGGGGGTTCGCCGTCCCGCCCGGCGTCGACGGCGTCGGCCGGCTGATCCAGCCGTCGGAGGCGGCCACCTTCGCCAGGGCGAGCTCGGCTCCCGCGACGCCGACACCGGAGCGGACGGCCGCGCCACGCCGGCAGGACGACGTGGGCGCCACCCGGGTGGCCCCGGGTGGGTTCCCCGCGGTTCCCGCGGCGCTGGCCGCCGGCGCGGCCGTCATCGTGACGGCGACGCTGGTCGGCCGCCGGCGAGCGAGGCGTCCGGCAGTCCGTGCTCCGGCGCGTCCGGCGGCGGAGGGGTCGCCGCCTCGATCCGCCGGAGGGTCGCCGTCCACGCGGCCGTGAAGAAGGCCAAGCGGAACACGACGTTGATCCAGACCAGGATGCCCACCGCGCCCCCGAACGCCGACGCGGTGACGCTCCCGGAGATGAGGGACAGGTACAGGCTGCCGATCAGTTTCATCGCCTCGAACCCGGCTGCCCCGAACAACGCCCCGGCGAGCAGCAGCCGCAGGGGATGGGAGGTGGAGGGCACGACCCGCAGCAACCACAGGAAGACCAGGACGTCGGTGCACAGGGCCAGGACGATCCCGACGACCGTGGTGAGCAGGAACAGTCCCGGGACGTCCTCCAGCCCCAGCAGGTCCAGCACCCAGGCCGTCGCGCGGGTGGTCATGCCGGTCAGCCCGAGGCTGAGCAGTCCGACGGCACCGAGCAGGAAGAGCGCCACGAGGTCCTGGAGGTTGTCCCGGAGGAACTCCGGCTCGTCGGCCCGGCCCTTCCAGATGCGCTCCATGCCGATGCGCAACTTGTCCATGGTGCGCAGGCCGGCGTACAGGAAGCCGACCACCCCGATGACCCCCACGAAGCCGGCGGAGCTCACCGCCCCCCGGAGCTCAGCGACGATCTGCCGGCCCGTCCCACCCGGGAACGTCTCCCTGATGGCGGCGTAGAGCTCCTCCTGCAGCAGCGTGTTGCCTGCGAGCACCAGGCCGATGACCGAGGCCACCACCAGCAGGACGGGGAAGAGGCCCAGGAACGCGAAGTAGGTGACCCCGGCGGCCATGAGGTCCCCCTGGGTGCGCCGGTACCGGCCTCCGGCGCGGGCCAGGTGGTCGAACCAGGGGAACCGTCGGCGCTGCGCGGCGATGGCATCCTCGGCCCGGGCGTAGGCCCGGCTCCAGAACGGCTCCCGGGAACGGGCCGGTCGCGACGGCCCCGGGGCGGCGGAACTCACCGCACGAGTCTGGTGCCTGACCACCGTCGGCGCGCTACGGCCCCGTCCACGGCACCGCCGCGAGCCGGCGAGCAGGAAGGACCCCTCGTCCTCGCACGCTCGGGGCGAGCTCCGGGCCGCGCCCTCTACCGGATGGGCGGGCCGGTCAGCGGGTACTCGCGGGCGACCGCCCACGCCCCTCCGGGGAGCTGCTCGAACTCGGTGAAGGCGGTCACCCGGAACTCCGCCGACAGGTCGGACAGGCCGGTGTAGGCCAGCTCGAGCATGTCCTCGGGGACGTCGTGGGCCACGGTCACGTGCGGGTGGTACGGGAAGGACAGCGAGCGGGCGAGGGGTCCGCGGCGGACGTCGTTGGACAGCAGCTCGCAGTTGCCGATCCCCCGGGCGACGGCGACGAACACGACGTCGGACACCGGCCGGAAGGTGCCGGTGCCCGACAGGTGCATGTCGAAGGGCGGATGACAGCGGGCCACCTCCGCGAGGTGCTCGCTGATCTGCGCCCGGTCCGCGACGGCCACCTCCGTCGGCGGCAGCAGCGTGACGTGCGGCGGCACCAGGCTGGCCTGGGGGTCGCCGACCTTGGACCGCCAGTCCACCAGCAACTGGGCCCACGGCTCCGGGATGGCGACGACGACGCCCAGGACGGCGGTGTCCGCCGAGGACGGGAGGCGCGTCACGAAGGTGTCGTCGTTCATCGCCACACACCTGCCGCCGGCGGGAGGAAGCCGGTTCGCTCGTACGCATCGGCGACGGTCGAGGCGGCGACCTCGCGGGCCCGCTGCGCGCCCCCGGCGAGGATCCGCTCCAGCTCGGCCCGGTCGTCCAGGAGCTCCTGGGTCCGCGCCCGCACGGGGGTGACGAAGTCGGTGACCACCTCGGCGAGCTCCTTCTTCAGATCGCCGTAGCCGCGACCGGCGAAGTGCTCCTCCAGCTCGGCGACGCTGCGGCCGGACAGCGCGCTGTGGATGGTCAGCAGGTTCGTGACGCCGGGCTTGTTCCGGGCGTCGGCGACGATCTCCCGGCCGGTGTCGGTGACCGCCGAACGAATCTTCTTCGCCGTCACGTTCGGCTCGTCGAGGAGGAACACGCACCCGGCCGGCGGCAGGCTCTTGCTCATCTTCTTGTCGGGGGACTGCAGGTCGAGGACCTTCGCCGCGCCCGGCGGGATGAGCGCGCTCGGCACGGTGAACGTCTCGCCGAACCGGCCGTTGAAGCGCACCGCGAGGTCCCGGGTGAGCTCCAGGTGCTGGCGCTGGTCCTCACCCACGGGCACCTGCTCGGCCTGGTAGACGAGGATGTCGGCCGCCTGCAGGACCGGGTAGGTGAACAGCCCCACCGTGGCACCGGCCGTGCCCTCCCGCTGGCTCTTGTCCTTGAACTGCGTCATGCGGCTGGCTTCGCCGAAGCCGGTCAGGCACTCCAGGACCCAGGACAGCTGCAGGTGCTCGGGCACGTGGCTCTGCACGAAGAGGGTGCTGCGGCCCGGATCGACGCCGAGCGCGAGGAGCTGGGCCGCCGAGACGAGTGTGTTGCGCCGCAGCTCGGCGGGGTCCTGCGGCAGGGTGATCGCGTGCAGGTCCACCACGCAGTAGAACGCCTCGGCCGAGTCCTGCAGCGCCACCCACTGGCGCAAGGCACCGAGGTAGTTGCCGAGGTGGAAGGAGCCCGCCGTCGGCTGGATGCCTGAGAGGACACGGGGAAGAGGCACGTCGGCCATCAAACCAGCCGCGGGGCCCCGCGTTCCGGCCTCCCCCGTACCGGACCCGTTCAGGCGACCGGCGAGGCGGCCCGCACCTCGTCCAGCGCCGCCAGGAACACGTCGTCCTCCTCGGGCGTGCCGACGGTGACCCGCACGCCCTCCCCGGGGAAGGGGCGCGTGATCACGGCGCGGGCCTCGAGGGCCGCGGCGAGGCCCGCGGCCTCCTGCCCCAGGGCCAGCCACACGAAGTTGGCCTGGCTGTCGCCGACGTCGAGGCCTCGGTCGCGGAGTGCGGCGGTGAGCCGCTCCCGCTCGGCGACGACGGCGGCGCAGCGGTTGCGCACCTCCTCCTCGCTCGCCAGTGCCGCGACCGCCGCGGCCTGGGCGAGCATGGACACGCTGAACGGGACGTGGGTCTTGCGCACCGCCTCCGCCACGCCGGGGTCCTCGGCGACCAGGTAGCCGACGCGGAGGCCGGCCAGCCCCCACGCCTTGGAGAAGGTGCGCAGGACGGCGACGTTGGGGCGGCCGCGCATCAGTTCCATGCCGTCGGGCACGTCGGGATCGGTCACGAACTCGCGGTAGGCCTCGTCGAGGACGACGAGGGCGTGCTCCGGGACGGCGTCGAGGAACCGTTGGAGCTCACCCAGGCGCACCGCCGTCCCGGTGGGGTTGTTGGGGTTGCAGACGAACACCAACCGGGTGCTGTCGTCGATCGCGGCCAGCAGCCCGTCGAGATCGTGGGTGTCGGCCGGGCCGCCCGGGCGGCCGGGCACCAGGGGCACCTGGAGGGCGCGGGCCCCGGCGACCTGGGCGAGCAGCGGGTACATCTCGAAGGAGCGCCAGGCGAACGCGATGCTGGTGCCCGGGTCGTTGTAGGCCTGGGCCAGCTCCTGGCAGAGGGTGACCGCGCCGCACCCGGTGGCGATCTGCGCGGGGTCGACGCCGTAGCGGTCGGCCAGCGCGCGGGTGAGGACGACGGCGCCGTTGTCGGGGTACCGGTTGGTCTCGGCCGCCGCGGCCGCCAGGGCCTGCACGACCGCGGGCAGGGGCGGGAAGGCGACCTCGTTGCTGGCCAGCTTCACCGCCCGCTCGACGCCGATCTCACGGGCGAGGTCGGCGGGGTTGCGACCGGGCTTGTAGGCCGGCAAGGACCGTACGACGGGACGTGGGCTGACCACGGAACTCTGCCTCCTGACCGGGCGCGCCCGTGGTGTCGTACCACGGTGCCGCCGTACCTAGGCTGACCGGCATGCGCCTACTCGTCGCCGGTGGAGCCGGCTACATCGGCAGCGTAGTGACGGCTGCCCTGCTGGCCGACGGCCACGAGGTGACGGTGCTCGACGACCTGTCGACCGGCCACGCCGACGCCGTCCCCTCCGGAGCGAGCCTGGCGGCGGTGTCACTGCACGACTCGGCGCCCGTGCTGGCCGACGTCCGACCCGAGGCGGTGCTGCACTTCGCGGCGCGGAGCCTCGTCGGCGCCTCGCAGCAGCAGCCCGAGGACTACTGGCACACCAACGTGGGCGGCTCCCTCGCGCTGCTGGAGGCGATGCGCGCGGCCGGCTGCCGCCGCATCGTGTTCTCCTCCACCGCGGCCACCTACGGCGAGCCGGACCAGGTGCCCATCCGCGAGGACGCCCCCACCCGGCCGACCAACACCTACGGGGCCACCAAGCTCGCCGTCGACCACATGCTGACCTCCTACGCCGTCGCGTACGGGTTCGCCGCGGTGAGCCTGCGGTACTTCAACGTCGCCGGGGCCGCCTACGGCCTCGGCGAGCGGCACGCGACGGAGACGCACCTGATCCCGATCGCGCTGCAGGTGGCGGCCGGGCAGCGGGAGTCGCTCACCGTGTACGGCGACGACTACCCGACGCCCGACGGCACCTGCATCCGCGACTACGTGCACGTCGAGGACCTCGCGGACGCGCACCTGCTCGCCCTGCCGGCGCCCTCCGAGGGCGAGCACCGGATCTACAACCTGGGCAACGGCCGGGGCTTTTCGGTGCAGGAGGTGGTCGATGCCGTCCGCGAGGTCACCGGGCACGAGCTGCCCGTCGTCGTGGGCGACCGTCGGCCGGGCGACCCGGCGCAGCTCGTCGCCTCGAGCGACCGGATCCGGGAGGACCTGGGCTGGGCCCCGAAGCACACCGATCTCGCCGGCATCGTGCGCGACGCCTGGGAGCTGAAGGACCGCTCTGCCCCCCACCACTCGTAAGCTCGCGGCGGGCCCCTGCAGAGAGGCCGTTAGCCGGCGGCCTCGCCGCTGGTCGCCTCCTCGTCCGCAGGCTTCGGCGGGGCGCTGACCAGCAGACGGGCGATCCGCCGCCCGTCGAGCTCCACGACCGAGAGCGTCCAGCCCTCCACCTCGACGGTGTCGCCGACCTCCGGCAGGCGGCCGAGCTCGGCCAGGACGTAGCCGGCGACGGTCTCGTAGGGCCCCTCGGGCAGCTCGAGGCCGGTGGCCACCGTGAAGTCGTCGAGGTTGAGCAGGCCGTCCACCTCCCGGGGGCCGCCGGGCGGCTCCTTGCCGTCGGGGGCCACCTCCTCGTCGTACTCGTCGTAGATCTCCCCGATGACCTCCTCGATCAGGTCCTCGAGCGTGACGATCCCGTCAGTGCCGCCGTACTCGTCCACGACGATCGCGAGGTGCTGGTTCTCCCGCCGCATCTCGCTGAGCGCGGTGAGGACCCCGGCGGTGCCCGGAAGCCGCTTCACCTCTCGCGCGAGGTCCCCCACGGTCGCGGCCCGGCCGGCCGGGTGGTTGGGCAGGAACAGGTCACGGACGTGCACGAAACCGACGACGTCGTCCTGGTCGCTGCCGGACACCGGGAAACGCGACCAGTTCGAGTCGGCCACCTGCTTGGCCGCCCGGCTGGCCGTCATGGAGGCCTCCAGGAACGCGACCTCGGTGCGGGGGGTCATCACCTCGCGGACCTCCCGCTCGCCGGCGCGGAAGACCTCGTCGATGAGCCGGCGCTCGTCGCTGCTGAGCGACTCGTGCGCGGCCACGAGGTCGCGCAGCTCCTCCTGGCTTATCGACTCGCCGCTGACCCTGGGGTCGCCGCCGAGCAGCCGGACGAGCAGGTTGGTCGACTTCGACAGCAGCCAGATGACCGGACGGGAGAGCTTGGCGATCGCGTTGAGCGGAGCGGCCACGAGCAACGAGAAGCCCTCGGCCCGCTGGAGGGCCAGCCGCTTGGGGGTCAGCTCTCCCACGACCAGCGACAGGTAGCTGATGGCGATCGTGACGAGCACCAGCGCGAGGGTGTCGGCGAGACCCGCGGACAGCAGCCCCCGGGCGACCATCCAGTCGGCGAAAGGCTGGGACAGCGTGCTGGCACCGAAGGCGGCGGAGAAGAACCCGGCGAGCGTGACGCCCACCTGGACGGCGGCGAGGAACCGGTTGGGGTCGCTGAGCAGCCGCTGGACGGCCTGGCCGCGCCGGCCGTGCTCGGCCATCGCCCTGACCTGACCCTCGCGGAGGGAGACCAGCGCGATCTCCGCGCCGGAGAAGACGCCGCCGATCAGGACGAAGGCGACGACCATGACGATGTTGAGCCAGACGTCGCTCACCGGCGGCGTGCTCCTCGGGTGGTTTCGGTGGTGCTATCTGGGGTCGGGCACCTCCATGGTGCCTGGTCGCCGGTTTGGCGCGAGCGGTCCGGGCGCGGCGGGGTCGCCGGCCGGGGGACGACGTGCCGGAACTGTGACGAATTCCTCGGGGACTGTCGGTCACGGCGTCCATACGGTTAGTCTCGGTCCGGTAACGAATCGTGATCTACGCCCACGTGAGGTCTTCTGTGCACCACGCCCCTGCGGGTCCTCCGCTGTCCGTCCGCCTCGCCGGGGCGCTGAGCCGCTGGACCCTGCTCGGCCGCAGAACCGCCGGACACCGCAGTGGTCGGCTGGCCCTCGGCGTGCTGGTGAGCACCGTGGTCACCGCCCTCGTGCTCGCCGTGCCCGTGGTGGCCGGCACCGGCGCCTCGCCGTCGTCCGGGGCCGCATTCGTGATCGGCCCCGACGGGCGGCCGCTGTCGTCCGAGGCGTTCGCGGGACTGACGTCGGCCGCGACGTACTCCTCCGCCACCGGGGAGTCCTCCGCCGCGGCGTCGGTGACCCGGTCCTCGACCGCCCGGGGGACGGCGACGACCGAGCCGTCGGCCAGCGGGTCGCTGCCTGCCGGCACCGAGGTCCCGGCCCCTGCGCCCGCGCCGGCACCGGCACCGGCACCGGCACCCGCCCCGGAGCCGGCCGCGGCCGAGACCGCTGCCGGCTCGGCCGCCACCACCCCGAAGGCTCCCGCACCCGCCCCGGCGCCGGCCCCCGCTCCCGCCCCCGTCGCGCCGGCCCAGGGCGGACCCGAGGGGCAGGTCCTCGCCCTCGTGAACGCCGAGCGGGCCGCCGCCGGCTGTGCTGCGGTCGCCGCCGACGACGCGCTCGCCGCCGTGGCGCGGGCGCACAGCGAGGACATGCGGGACAGGGGCTTCTTCGACCACGTGAACCCCGACGGGCTGGACCCCTTCGACCGGGCCGAGCGGGCGGGCATCACCGCGCGGGCCGAGAACATCGCCGCCGGCCAGCAGGACGCCGCCGAAGTCATGACCGCCTGGATGAACAGCCCCGGTCACCGGGCCAACATCCTGAACTGCAGCCTGACCCGCCTGGGCACCGGGATCGCGTCCGGCTCGGGCGGCCCCTGGTGGACCCAGCTCTTCGCCTGACCCCTCTCCGGGTGATCATGACCGCTTCAGCGGGGTCTCGATCCGCTCGAGGCCCCGCTGGACCGGTGGTGATCACCCCGCGATCGCGGCTGCGATCCGGCGGACGAGCCGCTCCGGATCCCGCAGGTCCGCAGCGGTCACGAAGATCACGCGCCACCCGGCGGCCGTGAGCCGGTTCAGCCGTCGACGGTCCCTCGCGAACTGTCGGGGCTCGGCGTGCCAGGCGCCGTCGTACTCGATGGCCACCTTGCGATCGGGGTAGGCGAAGTCGAGACGCGCGACGAAGCCCTCCTCGTCGAAGACCCGGTGCTGAGCCGTCGGCGCGGGCAGGCCCGCGCGCAGCAGCAGAAGCCGGAGGCGGGTCTCCTGCGGCGACTCCGCGAGCCCGTCGGCGAGGTCGGCCACCTCACGCGCCAGACGGCTGCCACGGCAGCGTGGGAGCGCGATGACCGCGTCCCGCACGTCCAGCAGCTGGACGACGCCGGCGGCCACGAGACGGTCCAGCAGGACGACGCCGTCGTCCACCTGCCCCCGGCGGACGAGATCGACCGCGGTCCGCACCCGCGACGTCCGCGGGAGCGCGCGCTGCGGCCGGACGACGTCACCGTCGAGCCACGCCGTCCGCACCGCCACGCCGGGGGACGGCCGCCAGCGCACGCCGGGCGGGACCACGACCTCCACCGGGTCGTCACGGCCGGCGAACCCGTCACCGCCCCAGAGCGCCGCGGCCGTCAGTCCGCCGAAGACCGCCTCGGGCGGGGTGAGGAGGTGGACGCCGACGGCGTGGACCAGGTGCGTCACCTCCAACCGCGCGTCCGCGTAGACATCACGCCTCAGGCGCCGCCATGCGGAGCTGCGGAGCTGGTCCTGCGTGAGGATCCCCCGTCGCACGGCCCAGGTCCCTCGGAACACCTTGCCGTGCAGCCGTTGGGGACGACGGGGCGGCACGGGCACCCGCGGAGCGTGCCCGACGGCGACCCACCGGCGCGGTCGCCGTCCACAAGCATGATCAGCACCACCCCACCGGGCTCTGAGCAGCAGGGAGGGCCCGGTGCAGTGGCGCTGATCATCCCCGGAACGCGCGACGGCCCCCTCACCCGGCGCGGGTGAGGGGGCCGTCGGAGCTCAGGCCGCCCTGCAGGGGCCCGCCGCGAGCGTGCGAGCGGTGGGGGGCAGGGGGGTCCTTCTTCAGGCCAGTGCTCAGGCCAGTGCTCAGGCCAGTGCTCAGGCCATCGCCTTCTGGAGGTTGGTGTCGATGGCCGCCAGGAAGTCCTGGGTGTTCAGCCACGGCTGGTCCTTGGAGATCAGCAACGCCAGGTCCTTGGTCATCTGACCGCTCTCGACGGTGTCGATGCAGACCTTCTCCAGCGTCTCGGCGAAGCGGGTCACCTCGGGGGTGTTGTCCAGCTTGCCGCGGTGGGCCAGACCCCGCGTCCAGGCGAAGATCGACGCGATCGGGTTGGTCGAGGTCTGCTCGCCGCGCTGGTGCTGGCGGTAGTGGCGGGTGACGGTGCCGTGCGCGGCCTCCGCCTCGACCGTGCGGCCGTCGGGGCTCATGAGCACCGACGTCATCAGGCCGAGCGAGCCGAAGCCCTGGGCCACGGTGTCCGACTGCACGTCACCGTCGTAGTTCTTGCAGGCCCAGACGTAGCCGCCCTCCCACTTGAGGGACGCCGCGACCATGTCGTCGATCAGCCGGTGCTCGTAGGTGATGCCGGCAGCCGCGAACTTGTCCTTGAACTCGGTGTCGAAGACCTCCTGGAAGAGGTCCTTGAACCGGCCGTCGTAGGCCTTGAGGATCGTGTTCTTGGTGGACAGGTAGACCGGGTACTCACGGTTGAGCCCGTAGTTCATCGAGGCGCGCGCGAAGTCGCGGATCGAGTCGTCGAGGTTGTACATCGCCATGGCCACGCCGCCGCCGGGCGACTGGAACACCTCGTGCTCGATCGGCTCGCCGCCGTCCTTCGGCGTGAAGGTGATCGTCAGCGTGCCCTCGCCGGGGAACCGGAAGTCGGTCGCGCGGTACTGGTCACCGAAGGCGTGACGGCCGACGACGATCGGCTTGGTCCAGCCCGGCACCAGCCGCGGCACGTTGGACATGATGATCGGCTCGCGGAAGATGACGCCGCCGAGGATGTTGCGGATCGTCCCGTTCGGGGACCGCCACATCTTCTTCAGGCCGAACTCCTCGACCCGCGCCTCGTCCGGCGTGATCGTGGCGCACTTGACCCCGACGCCGTGCTTCTTGATGGCGTTGGCCGCGTCGATGGTGATCTGGTCGTCGGTCGCGTCGCGCGACTCGATGCCCAGGTCGTAGTACTCCAGGTTGACGTCGAGGTACGGGAGGATCAGCTGGTCCTTGATGAACTGCCAGATGATCCGGGTCATCTCGTCGCCGTCGAGCTCGACGACGGTGCCCTCGACCTTGATCTTTGCCACGTGCAGGTCCCTCTCTACATGCTCCGAGCCGAGTCGGCTCAGAGGTCGGCAATCACAAATCCGCGACGTCAGCCTGCTTGGCGCGCACTGCCTCGGCCGCTTCACGCAGCCCGGTCAGCTCGCTCTCGGTCAGGTCGCCCTCGACGACCTTCCGCACCCCCTCACGGCCGATCTCGGCCTCGACGCCCAGGTAGACGCCACTGATCCCGTACTCGCCGTCGACCCACGCGCACACCGGCATGACGGCGCCGGAGTCCTCCATCACCGCGCGCGCCATGCGGGCTGCGGCCGCCGACGGGGCGTAGTACGCCGATCCGGTCTTCAGCAGCGCGACCACCTCGGCGCCGCCGTTGCGGGTGCGGTCGACCAGGTGGTCGATGCGGTCCTGCGCGAGCACGTCGGAGAGCGGCTTGCCGTCGACGGTGCAGCGGGAGGGCACCGGAACCATGGTGTCGCCGTGCGAGCCGAGGGTCAGCGTCCGGACGGAGCTCACCGGGACGCCGAGCTCCTCGGCCACGTTGTTGGTGAAGCGCGCGGTGTCGAGCATGCCGGCCTGGCCCATCACGCGGTTCTTGGGGAACCCGGTGGCCAGCTGCGCCAGCGCGGTCATCTCGTCCAGCGGGTTGGAGACGACGATGACCACCGCGTCGGGCGAGGTCTGCGCGATGTTCTCGGCGACCGACCGCACGATCTTGGCGTTGGTCTCGATGAGGTCCATGCGGCTCATCCCCGGCTTGCGCGGGAGGCCGGCGGTGATGACGACGACGTCGGAGTTCTCGGTGCCCTCGTAGGAGCCACCCCCGACGCCGACGACCCTGGTCTCGAACCCCTCGATGGGCCGCGACTGGTTCATGTCCAGCGCGAGGCCCTCGGGCTTGCCCTCGACGATGTCGGTGAGGACGACGGTCTCGAAGATGTCGTACTCCGCGAGACGCAGTGCAGTGGTGGAGCCGTAGAAACCGGCACCGACGACGGTGACCTTGCCGTTCCTGGACTTCTCTGCCATGGCCAGGAACCTATCGCTGAGTCGTCCGTACCGCCCGCGCGGGGGAGGCCCCGCTGCAGGGGCCCGCCGCGAGCCTGCGAGCGGTGGGGGGGCAGCGGGGTCCTTCCTCACGGGGAGGGGATGGTCAACGCGATCACGGTCAGGGCGAGGCCGGCACCGGTCAGCAGGACGACGTCCGTGGGCCGGCTCCGGACCGCGAGGAACCCCACCCGCCGTACCGGCAGGAGCAGCCGGAGCACTCCCGCGACGACCAGCGTCAGGCCGATGACGACGAGCCCGCGGCGCCAGTGGTCGAACGTCACCAGCAGCAGCCCGGTACCGACCGTGACCAGCACCGCCAGCAGCGGCAGCTGCCGCAGCAGGCCGGCCAGGAAGGGACGCCGGACGTAGAGCGGCGGGCGCGTCACACGTCCTCCTCGCCGGCGCTCGTCGGCCCCGTGCCGCGGGCTGCTCTGCCTCTGCGTGACCTCGCGAGCTCGGTCACGCGTCCTCCTCGCCGGCGCTCGTCGGCCCCGTGCCCAGTGCCCTGCCTCCGCGTGACCTCCCGAGCTCGGTCACGTCAGGCCGACAGCACCTCGAGCGCCGCCGCCTGCTCGGCGGCGAGGACGACGTTCTGCAGCAGCATGGCCCGGGTCATGGGTCCGACCCCGCCCGGGTTGGGCGCCACGTGCCCGGCCACGTCGAGGACGTCGAGGGCGACATCGCCGGCGATCTTCCCGTCCACGCGGCTCACGCCCACGTCGAGCACGGCGGCGCCCCGTTTCACCATCTCGGCGGTGATCAGTCCCGGGACACCGGCCGCGGCGACCACGACGTCGGCGGAGCGGACGTGCGCGGCCAGGTCGCGGGTTCCGGTGTGGCACAGGGTGACGGTGGCGTTCTCGGTCCTGCGCGTCAGCAGCAGCCCCAGCGGCCGGCCCACCGTGATCCCCCGGCCGACGACGACGACCTCGGCTCCGGCGATCGGGACCTCGTACCGGCGGAGCAGCTCGACGATGCCGACCGGCGTGCACGGCAGCGGACCCGGCACGTTCAGCACGAGGCGGCCGAGGTTCACCGGGTGGAGGCCGTCGGCGTCCTTGGCCGGGTCCATCGCCTCGAGGACCGTGCTCTCCTCGATGCCCTTCGGCAGGGGCAGCTGGACGATGTAGCCGGTGCACGCCGGGTCGGCGTTCAGCTCCGCCACGACGGCGAGCACGTCCGCCTCGGTGGCGGTCGCCGGGAGCTCGCGCTGGATGCTGGCGATGCCGACCTGGGCGCAGTCGGAGTGCTTGGCGTTGACGTACCAGCGGCTGCCGGGGTCGTCACCGACGAGCAGGGTCCCGAGCCCCGGTCGGTGGCCGGCGGCGGCCAGGGCCGCCACCCGCTCGGTCAGCTCGCCGCGGATCGCCGCCGCGGTCGCCTTGCCGTCGAGGATCGTCGCGGGCACCCCGACAGTGTGCCCGAGAGACCCCCGCGGGCGGCCGGTCGGTCCTAGGCTCCGCCAAGGAGGCACGCCGATGACCGAACGCGACCCCGTCCGCCCCGACACCTCGTCCCACGCAGGCTCCGTCGCTCCGGCCGCGGGCACGCCGGGCGCGTCCACCGAGACCGCGCCCGACTACTCGACCCGGCCGGTCGCCTTCCGTGGTCCCGAGAGCCTCGGCGGCCTGCTGCTGCTCCTGGCCGGCATCGCGGCGGCGATCAGCCTCCTGCTGCGCTGGGTGGACGGCTCCGACGTCACCGGCTGGGGCCTCGTGCGAGCGGGTTTCGAGACCCCCGACGACCTCTACGACCAGGGCCTCTGGCAGCCGATGGCGATCATCCTCGGCGGCGGGCTGCTGTTCGTCCTCGGGCTGCTGATGTGGCTGCCGGCACGCACGCACCGGACGCTGGGGGTCCTCGCGCTGCTCGTCAGCGTGGTGGCCACGGCCGGCGTCCTGGTGCCCCTGGCCGACGACGGCTGGGACCTCGGCACCTACGATGTCGGCTTCTGGCTCGGCATGGCCGTGCCGGCTCTGGGTCTGCTCGGCGCGCTCAAGGCCATGCTGACCGGCCCCAGGCTGGCGACCCGGCCCCCGCAGTACTGAGCGGAGACCCCGGAGCCGCCGCTCAGTCGGCGACGCGGGCCCCGTGGGCGCGGGCGAACTGGACGGCGTGGGTGAGATCGATCCGCACGCCGGTCAGCTCGAACGCCCGCCAGTTGACCCCGTCCATCGACGCGCCGCGCAGGTCGGCACCACGCAGCTTCGTCGACTGCAGCCGGGCCCGGTCGAGATCGGCACCGGTCAGGTCCGCCTCCCGCAGGTCCGCGTCGGTGAGGTCGGCCTCCCGGAAGCGCTGGCCGGAGAGGTCGAGACCCGACAGGTCCGCCCCGCGCAGCGCGACGTAGCTCCAGTCGCAGTCGGTCGCGGTCATCGGCCGCAGCCGCGCGCCGGGGAACTGGGAGCCGGTCAGCTTGCACCCGTCCCAGGTGACGTCGACGAGCCTGGCCCGGTCGAACCGGCAGGACAGGAACGCCGAGCCCAGGTGCCGGGCGCCGGCCATCCGCACACCCGTCAGGACGCACTGGTCGAACACGCAGCGCCGGGTGACCAGCTCCTCCAGCCCGGCGTCGTCGAACCGGCAGCGGGTGAAGGTCACGCCGTCCAGCTCCGCGCCCCACCAGTCGACCCGCGCGAGGTCCGCCCCCTCGACCTCGGCACCGGCCTCCGGCGGCCCGACGTGCGGCCGCGGCCCCGTCCCGGTTCGCCTCAATGTGCGAAGTGCCGCGTGCCGGTCAGGTACAGCGGCACACCAGCGGCGGCCGCCGCGGCGACCACTTCCTCGTCCCGCACCGATCCGCCCGGCTGGACGACGGCCCGCACGCCGGCCTCGAGCAGCACCTGCAGCCCGTCGGCGAACGGGAAGAAGGCGTCCGATGCCCCGACCGACCCCGCGGCCCGCTCCCCCGCCCGGGACACCGCCAGCCGGGCGGCGTCCACCCGGTTGACTTGGCCCATGCCGACGCCCACCGTGGCCCGGTCGTGCGCCAGCAGGATGGCGTTGCTCTTGACCGCCCGCACCGCGCGCCAGGCGAAGACCAGGTCGTCGAGTCCGGCGGCATCCAGCGGCTCGCCGGTGGCCAGGGTCCACGTCGTCGGGTCGTCGCCCGGGGCGTCCAGGCGGTCCTTGACCTGCAGGAGCAGGCCACCGCTGATCGGCCGCATCTCCGCGCCCGGCCCGGGCAGGTGCGGCAGCCGCAGCAGCCGGATGTTCTTCTTCCCCGTCAGCACGGCGACGGCGTCGTCGGTGTAGGACGGCGCGACGACGACCTCCGTGAACACCTCGGCCACCTGCTCGGCCATGGTCAGGTCGACCTCGCGGTTGGCCGCGATCACCCCGCCGAAGGCCGAGATCGGGTCGCAGGCGTGGGCCTTGCGGTGCGCGGATGCGATGTCGGCGCCGACCGCGATCCCGCACGGGTTGGCGTGCTTGATGATCGCCACGCAGGGATCGGCGTGGTCGTGCGCCGCCCGCCAGGCCGCGTCGGTGTCGACGTAGTTGTTGTAGGACATCTCCTTGCCGTGCAGCTGCTCGGCGTGCGCGAGGCCGGATTGCCAGCTGCGGTAGAGCGCGGCGTCCTGGTGCGGGTTCTCGCCGTACCGGAGGACGTCGGCCCGCTCCCAGCTGGCCCCCACCCAGGCCGGGAAACCGCTGTCGTCGTCCGGCGCCAGCACGTTGCCCATCCACGAGGCGACGGCGATGTCGTAGGTCGCGGTGTGCCGGAAGGCGGCGGCGGCCAGCTTCTGCCGCTCGGCGAGGGTGAAGCCGCCGCCGGCCACGGCCTCGAGGACGTCGTCGTACCGCGCCGGGTCGACGACGACGGCGACCGACGGGTGGTTCTTCGCCGCGGCGCGCACCATCGCCGGACCGCCGATGTCGATCTGCTCGACGCACTCGTCCGGGGTCGCCCCCGAGGCGACGGTCTCGGTGAAGGGGTACAGGTTCACCACGACCAGGTCGAACGCGGCGATGCCGAGGTCGTCGAGCTGAGCGACGTGCTCGGGCCTGCGGCGGTCGGCCAGGATCCCCGCGTGGACCGCGGGGTGCAGGGTCTTCACCCGGCCGTCCAGGCACTCGGGGAAGCCCGTGACCTGCTCCACCGGCGTCACCGGGATGCCGGCGTCGGCGATGCGGCGGGCGGTCGCGCCGGTGCTCACCAGTTCCACGCCGGCCGCGGCGAGGCCGGCGGCCAGCTCCTCCACGCCGGTCTTGTCGTAGACGCCCAGGAGGGCGCGACGGATGGGGCTGCGGTCGCTCATCGGGAGGTCTTCCTCGTCGAATCCGGGGTGACGAGCTGCGCCACCGTCTCCACCAGGAGCTCGCGCTCCACGTCCTTGATCCGCTCGTGCAGCGTCGCCTCGTCGTCACCGGGGCGCACGGGGACCTCGCGCTGGGCGATGACCGGGCCGGTGTCCAGCCCGGCGTCGATCAGGTGCACCGTCGCGCCGGTCACCGTCA
This sequence comes from Blastococcus deserti, assembly GCF_042682525.1. NCBI lineage: Bacteria > Bacillati > Actinomycetota > Actinomycetes > Geodermatophilales > Geodermatophilaceae > Blastococcus > Blastococcus deserti. The sequence goes on along the minus strand of NZ_JBHUHP010000001.1, from coordinate 322,672 downwards.
CCCCGGCGGCCAGGGCGTCCCGGACGGCGTGCGCACCGGGGAAGGCGGGCAGCAGGGCCGGATGGGTGTTCACCAGCCGCCCCCCGAAGGCGGCCAGCACGGCGGGTCCGACCAGCTTCATGAACCCCGCGGAGACGACGAGATCGGGCTCGTACCGGGCCAGGGCGTCGGCGAGGGCGCGGTCCCAGGCGGACCGGTCGGCATGGTCTGCCAGGGCGCAGGTGAAGGTCGGGATGCCACGGCGGCGGGCGTGCTCGAGACCGTCGGCGACCCGGTCGCTGCCCACCACCACCACCTCGGCCGGGTAGCCCGGTCGCTCGGTCGCGGCCAGCAGCGCCGCGCACAGCGAGCCGGTGCCGGACAGGAGCACGGCGACACGGGCCCGGCGGGCGGGCTCGGTTTCGGGCACGCCCACGACCCTATAAGGGCCCCCGGAAGGACCCCGTCCTCCCACCGCTCGCAGGCTCGCGGCGGTGCCCGGGACGAGGCCGCCCGACGCCTCGCAGGCTCGGCGTGAGCCTCTCGACGGGGCCCGTGCTCAGCCGAGCGCGCGCCAGCGGCTCACGGCCGCGCCCACCGCCGCGGCGACGGCGCTCTGCGCCCCGAACGCGATGCCGGTCATCAGCGGCGGTGCGCCCACCTGTGCGAGGGCGCCGTCCCCCAAGGAGCCCCCGGCCAGCCAGACGAGCACGCCGGCGGCCACGCCCATGAGGGCTCCCGTGAGGATCCCGCTCAGGCCGGCGACCACCGACCCGCCGTCGTCGTCACCCAGCCAGCGGCCCACCGCGCCGCCCGCGACGAGACCGGCCAGGGCGGGGATGACCTGGGAGACGAACGCGATCAGGGGTACCGCCTGCGTGTCGGGCAGCGCGGCCAGCAGCGGCAGGGCAGGCACCGCGTCGAGGGTCACCCCGTGCACCGACACCAGCGTGCCCGAGCCGACCGAGAAGCCGGGCCCGGCCGCGAGCCCGAGCACCGCGGCGGCGGCGTTGGGCAGCAGGAGCAGGGACAGCCCCGCGAGCCCCACCGCGCCGGCTCCCGCGCCACCCAGCGACGCGGACAGCGCCGCGTACCCCCGCGCGTCGGCGACGATGGCCACGGCAACCACCGCGGTGCACAGCCCCAGGGCCGTGAGCAGACCCGCCGACACACCCCGGAGCACGGCACGCGTGGGGCCCCGGTCGAGCACGTCCTGGAGCAGCGCGGACTCCCGGGCCACGCCCCAGCCACCGGCGGCCAGCGCCAGCACGGCCGCGCCGACCGTCGTCCGGACGAGGCCGACGCGGGCGTCCGGGGCGTCGAGCTGGAGTGCCAGGACGAGGGTCAGGACGACGTGCACGGCCGCCAGGGTCCCGACGGCACGGAGCGCGTCGCCGGCGGGAAACGACTCGCGGACCCGCACGATGCCGCGCCCGACCTGGGACAGGCCCCAGGCGAGGCCCAGGGTGAGCAGGAGCGGCGCGAGGACGAGGGGTCCCGAGGAGATCCGCAGCTCCCCGCCCTGCGCGAGCAGCCACAGCCGGCCGGCCAGCACCACGGAGTCGCCGACCGATCGGCCGCCGAGGGGGTCGAGGGTCTGGACGACGACGAGCGCGAGCGCGAGGCCGGCCAGGCCGGCGGCGCTCACCGCGACGGCGGCCACCCCGGCCAGACCGACGAGCGAAAGTGTGCCCGCACGGCTCCCTCCGGGCAGACGGGCGAGCAGGGAGACCACCACCCCACTGTCGCAAGGAGGCGGTCCGCGTGCGGCCGCACGCGCCGGGGCGGCCCGCGATATCCGGCGGTCCGCGGCGCTTCCTCAGGCGGTGGGCCGCTCGCCGGACCCCGGAGTGCCCGAACCCTCACCGGACGCAGTCGAGCCCCTCGACGGCGGCGGGGGCGGGGGCGTGGCGTACTGCTGCGGCTGCTCGTCGCCCTGGGGCTGCGGCTGCTGGCCGTAGGGCTGGAGCGGCTGACCGTAGGGCTGTGGCTGCTGGCCGTAGGGCTGGACCTGCTGGCCGTATTGCTGTGGCTGCTGGCCGTAGCCGCCCTGCCCGTAGGAGACGGGTCCGTAGGGCTGCTGGTGACCGGGGGCCGGCTGGCCGGCCCACTGGGCGACGTCGGCCGGATGGCCGGTCGACGCCGGCCGCTTGCGCATCTCGGCGACCAGGGCCAGGACGGCGAAGGCGAGGATCGCCGTCGCCGTGAGAAAGCCCAGCAGCGCCCAGACGGAGAAGTCGCCCTCGAAGCTCTCCAGCCAGGCGAAGAGGGTCAGCAGCCAGGCCAGTGCCGCCAGTCCCACCGTGATCCAGGACCGGGCGAAGCCCAGCCTCAGGTCGACGAACGCGGGCAGGAGCGCCCAGGCCGTGGCGAGGAGGAAGAACACGAACGCCGAGGTCACGTTGCCGGAGTCGAAGCCGCTGAGACTGAACCCGAAGAAGTCGTCCCCGAAGGTGAACCACGGGAAGAAGGCCAGCACGAAGAACAGCACGGTGCCGACCGCGACGACGTAGTCCCCGATCGTGAGCCGCTTCAGGTCGAAGGAGACGGCGGTGCCACCACCGGAGGCCTGCCCGTAGGGCTGGGGGTGGCCGTAGCCGAACGGGTAACCCTGAGGCGGCCCGTACCCCGGCGGCGGGCCGTACCCGGGCGGCGGCTGCTGACCGTAGCCGGGGGGCGGGCCGTATCCCGGCGGGGCCTGCTCGCCGTACCGGCCGTAGCCGGGCGGCGGCGGCTGCGGGTGCGCGCGTCCCTGCTCCGGCTGTCCGCCGTCCGGCGGCTGGGGAGGCTGGCTGGCGGTCATCGCAGGGCTCTCCTCGCAGAGCGTCGGGGTGTGCGAGCCGAATCGTCGCCGTCCCGCGGACCGGGACGCAACCGTGGCGGCGCGTCGTCGCCCGTCCGTGCTCACCGGTCGAAGGCGCCCGGACGCAGCTGCCCGGCGACCTCGAACGAGGTCGCCGGGCAGCTCGGCACCCTTCCGGGGGCCCACCCCGAGCCTGCGAGGGTGGGGAGGAAGAGGGTCCTTACGCGACGATCTCCCGCATGAGGCGCGCGGTCTCCGACGGCGTCTTGCCCACGCGCACGCCGGCGGCCTCGAGGGCCTCCTTCTTGGCCTGGGCGGTGCCGGCCGAGCCGGACACGATGGCGCCCGCGTGGCCCATCGTCTTCCCCTCGGGGGCGGTGAAACCGGCGACGTAGCCGACGACGGGCTTGGTGACGTTCGCCTTGATGTAGTCGGCGGCCCGCTCCTCGGCGTCGCCGCCGATCTCGCCGATCATCACGATGGCCTCGGTCTCCGGATCGTCCTGGAAGGCCTGCAGGCAGTCGATGTGCGTGGTCCCGATGACCGGGTCGCCACCGATGCCGACGCAGGTGGAGAAGCCGATGTCCCGGAGCTCGTACATCATCTGGTAGGTCAGCGTGCCGGACTTGCTGACCAGGCCGATCTTGCCCTGCTTGGTGATGTTGGCCGGGATGATCCCGGCGTTCGACCGCCCGGGGCTGATCAGGCCGGGGCAGTTCGGGCCGATGATGCGCGTCGAGCTGCCCTGGGCGTGCGCCCAGAAGTAGGTGGAGTCGTGCACCGGGATGCCCTCGGTGATGACGACGGCCAGCCCGATCTGGGCGTCGACGGCCTCGATGACGGCGGCCTTCGCGAACGGCGGCGGCACGAAGATGACGCTGACGTCGGCGCCGGTCTCCTTCATGGCCTCGGCGACGCCGCCGAACACCGGGACGCTCGCGCCGTCGAACTCGACGCTCGTGCCGGCCTTGCGGGGGTTCACACCACCGACGATCGCGGTGCCCGAGGCCAGCATGCGCTGGGTGTGCTTCCTGCCCTCGGAGCCGGTCATGCCCTGGACGATGACCTTGCTGTTCTCGTTGAGGAAGATCGACATCTCTCTGTCCTGTCTCGTAAGGACCCCCCTGCCCCCCGACGCTCGCACGCTCGCGGCGGGACCCTGCAGGCAGGCCGGAAGGGCCTTCTTAGGCGGCGAGCTCGGCGGCGCGGCGCGCGGCGCCGTCCATCGTGTCGACCACGGTCACCAGCGGGTGGTTGGCCTCGGCGAGGATCCGCCGGCCCTCCTCGACGTTGTTGCCGTCGAGCCGGACCACCAGCGGCTTGGTGGCCTCGTCGCCCAGGATGTCCAAGGCGGTGACGATGCCGTTGGCCACGGCGTCGCAGGCGGTGATGCCGCCGAAGACGTTGACGAAGACGCTCTTGACGGCCGGGTCACCCAGGATGATGTGGAGTCCGTTGGCCATCACCTCGGCGGAGGCGCCACCACCGATGTCGAGGAAGTTGGCCGGCTTGACGCCGCCGAACTCCTCGCCGGCGTACGCGACGACGTCCAGGGTGCTCATGACCAGGCCGGCGCCGTTGCCGATGATGCCGACCTCGCCGTCGAGCTTGACGTAGTTGAGGTCCTTCTCCTTCGCCGCGGCCTCGAGCGGGTCGGCCGAGGCGACGTCCTCGAGCGCGGCGTGGTCCTCGTGCCGGAAGGAGGCGTTGTCGTCGAGGGTCACCTTGGCGTCGAGCGCGAGCACGGTGCCGTCGGGCGCCTTGGCCAGCGGGTTGACCTCGACCAGGGTGGCGTCCTCCTTGGAGAACACGTCCCAGAGCTGGACGGCGATGGCGATGACCTGGTCACGCACCTCCGCGGGGAAGCCGGCGGCGTCGACGATCTCGGTGGCCTTCGCCGTGTCCACGCCCCGGGTGGCGTCCACCGGGATGCGGGCGAGGGCCTCCGGGCGCTCCACGGCGAGCTGCTCGATCTCCATGCCGCCCTCGACCGACGCCATGGCCAGGAAGGTGCGGTTGGAGCGGTCCAGCAGGTAGGAGAAGTAGTACTCCTCCGCGATGTCGCTGGCCTGGGCAACCATCACGCGGTGCGTGATGTGGCCCTTGATGTCGAGGCCGAGGATGTCCTGGGCCCGGGCGCGGGCGTCCTCGGCGTTGTCGGCCAGCTTCACGCCGCCGGCCTTGCCCCGGCCGCCGGTCTTCACCTGCGCCTTGACCACGACGGGCGCGGCGATCTCGCGCGCGATCGCCTCCGCCTGCTCCGGCGACTCGGCGACGCCGCCGGGGAGCACGGGCACGCCGTGCGAGGCCAACAGATCACGGGCCTGGTACTCGAAGAGATCCACGAACAGGCACCGTAGCCCGCCCGTAACCACGTCGCCCCCTCGGGCGTTGCAGGGAGCGGGAAGGCGTGGGACGCATCACAGGGTGCGTCACCCTGTTGCAGCACTCCGGGCGCCACCCGGGGCCCCGCGGGGCGCGCTGCCCGCACGCCGGCCCCGCCGCATCTCCCGATCGCCGCCGATGAGGAGTCGACCGTGCGCCGAGCCGCGGCGGGGCAGGGGGTCCCTTCTCAGGCGCCGGTCGGCGTCCCCACGTGCTGCCGCACCCAGTCCACGATCTCGCTGGTGGTCGCACCTGGGGTGAAGACGCGGGCGACGCCGAGGCGCTCGAGCTCCGGGATGTCCTCCTCCGGGATGATCCCGCCCCCGAAGACGACGACGTCGTCGATCCCGCGCTGCTGCATCAGCTCGGCCAGCCGCGCGAACAGCGTCATGTGCGCGCCGGAGAGCACCGACAGCCCGACGGCGTCGGCGTCCTCCTGGATCACCGTCTCCACGATCTGCTCCGGCGTCTGGTGGAGGCCGGTGTAGACCACTTCCATGCCGGCGTCGCGCAGGGCGCGCGCCACGATCTTCGCGCCGCGGTCGTGCCCGTCCAGGCCCGGCTTGGCGATGACCACCCGGATGCGTTCGTCCACGGTGGGCAGCTTAGTGAGAGGACCCCGCTACCCCTCCCCACTCGCAGAACACCCCCTGCCCCCCACCGCTCGCACGCTCGCGGCGGGATCCTGCAGGAGGCGGACCCTGCAGCGGGCCGTTCCAGTACGTCACCAGGCCCGTCAGGACCGGCCGCGGCGCAGCCGCCAGGCCAGTGCCGTGAGCACGGCGTAGCCCAGCCCCGTGACCAGCAATCCGGCGCCGGGCACCGTCCACTCGAGCTCGTCGGAGGCGGCGGCGTCACGGAGACCGGTCAGGGCGGCGACGAGGACGGTGACGGCCACCGCGAGCAGACCACCGACCGCCGCCAGCCGCGGCCGCAGCGAGGGAGCGACCACCGAGCACAGGACGACGGCACCGGCGAGGAGCAGTCCACCCATCAGCGCCAGCCCGGGCCGCTCCAGCAGCGCCTGCGGCCCCTCCTGCGTCACGACGGTCTGCAGCCCCGTCGTCGGATCGGTCACCAGCCGGTCGGGCACGTCGGCGGCGGGCAGGGACAGCGCGAGCACCGTCGCGACGCCCAGGAGGACCGCCGCGCCGGCCAGTCCCGACCGCACCGGGTCGAGCGCTCCTCCGTCGACCATGACCGTGCGGCCCCAGGACGCGATGGCGGCGACGCCGGCGAGCACGGTGAGCGCGAGCGCGACCACGCCGAGGACCCATCCGGGCCCGGCCTCGACCCCGCTGGTGAGCACGCGTTCCCCGGCGAGCACCTCGATCCCGGGCCGGGCCGTGGAGCTGCTGCCCCGGTAGAGCTCGATCATCAGCAGCCCCACGCCCAGCGTTCCGGTCACGCCCGCGTAGGCCAGGCCGAACTTCGGGACGGCACCGCGCAGCAGGACGACGCCCACCGCCAGGTGGACCGCGGGAACCAGCAGGGCGATGAGGGCGCTGCCGAGCCCGTTCGCCGACGACAGCTCCTCCCCGCCCACGACGAGGTAGGTGGGGAAGGGCGCCGCGGCACCGGCGAGTGCGGCCAGCACGAGCAGCACGCCGGTGATCCGCGCGCCCCGGGGGACGGCGCCGACGATCAGGCCCTCCCCCGGTGGTGGCGTCCCCGGGTGCGGCGCGACGCGGCGCGCCGAGGGGGTCCTCCGCACCGGGTCACGCCGGCGGTACGTCGGCGCCACACGGCGGCTGGTCGACCCGGGACGGGCGTCGCGGGACACGGTTCCCCCTTCGGTCACCGGTTCGTGGCCGGTCGTGTCTGGCGTGGGTGTCAGTCTGCGGCCGCGGCCGCTCGGCGGGTGACCACGGACGTGCGCGGCCCGGTCACGAACCGGACTCGATCGCACTTCTTCCGCGACGCCATGTGTGACGTGCACCACACGCGCGCATTACCGTCCGGTGAACGGACACATAGCCGCCCACCCGCGAGGCCGAACCCAGCGCCACTGCCGGTGACCGCAGTCGGAAGGGACCGGACATGCACTCAGGAACTGGTCCGGGCCCCGCTCCAGAGTTGCACACCGCCCCGGCGGCCGAGGCGAGGCCACGAGGCGGCCTACGTGGCCTCTGCACCACCGCGACGCTGACCGGCGGGCTGGCCGAGCTGGCCTGGGTGGGCGCGCACGTCCTCATGTACCCGCTGGGCACGTGGACACCGGAGCTGCGGCTCGATCCGCGCCGGCGTCCCGGCGAGCAGCCGGCCGCCGTCCGCGCGCTGTTCGCCGCGGACCCCCTGGCCGCGCGGATCCCCGTGCTGCTCGTGCACGGCCTGGTCGACAACCGGTCGGTCTTCTCGGTCATGCAGCGCAGCCTGCGCCGGCGGGGGTTCGCCCACGTCGGCACCTGGAACTACAGCCCGTTCCTGACCGACGTCGCGCGCGGGGCCACCCACCTCGGCGCGCGCATCGAGCGCCTCTGCGAGCAGACCGGCCACGACCGCGTCCACGTCGTCGGGCACAGCCTCGGCGGGCTGATCGCCCGCTATCACGTCCAGCGCCAGCGCGGCGACCGACGCGTCGCCTCCCTGGTGACCCTGGGCACGCCGCACCGGGGTTCGATCCTCGCCCACGCGGCCGTGACGCCGTTGATCCGGCAGCTCCGGCCGGGGTCGCCCGTGCTGCGGGAGCTGGCCGAGCCCGCGCCGGAGTGCCGGACGCGGATCACCGCCATCTACAGCGACCTCGACCAGGTGGTGCTGCCGACGGCGTCCGGGCGGTGCGACCATCCCGATCTCGGGGCGCGCAACGTGCTCGTCCACGGCGTCGGGCACATGACCCTGCCCCGGCACCGACGGGTCGTGGACGAGGTCGCCGTGACGCTGGCCGGACACCGCCGTGCCGCGCCACAGGCGGCTGCCGGCGTCACCGCCGTCGCCTGACCCCTTCATCCCGGGGCGGTGCATCCCGGGCGGTGCATCCCGGGCGGTGCATCCCGGGCGGTGCATCCCGGGCGGTGCATCCCGGCCCCGCATGCCGGTCGCCGTCGCCGCGTCCTGTCGTAGGCCCGTGTCAGGGTGCCGACGCGTCGACACCTCTACTCACCGCCCGTACACATCGCGACACGTGGCGTGGGGTGCTTTGTCGCGCCCTGACGCATCGTTACGGTTCGATCACGGCGCCGGTGACCACCGGCGGACACCGCGGGTCGGTGGTCCTGAGCCGCCGCCGCTCCCCCGGTGGGCCGCCGTCCGGTGGGCTCGCAGGGAAAGCGCTCGTCCGGGAAGGTGCGCCTTGTCCCCCAGCAGTGCGCCGCAGGTCCTCGACCGGCCCGGCGCCGCGCGGGAGCCGGCCGACGCGACCGACCCCGGCGACCTCCCCCTCATCGCCGACGCCGCACCCCCCGCCACACCCCCTGCCGCGCCCCGCTCCCGGCTGCGCCGCGTTCCGCACCCTCCGGGCCGACGCGCGCACCTCTGGTTCGCCGCCCTCGTCGCCGGCGCCCTGCTGGCCGCCGTCCCAGGCGTGACCGGCCCGGACGACATGACCGGCACCGCGTCCGACTACGGCCTCGGCGTCGCGGCCGACCTGGCGCTCAGCGGCGACGCCGGAGTGCGCCGCAGCATCACCGAGGCGGAGGCGCAGGCCCGGCTGGGCGAGCTGGCCGCCTCCCGTGCCGCACGCGCCCCGAAGACCGTGCTGCCGACCCAGGGACGGCTCACCACCTGCTACTGCATGCGCTGGGGTCAGATGCACTACGGCCTCGACCTCGCTGCCCCCCTCGGCACCCCGATCTACGCGGCCGCCGACGGTGTCGTCCTCAAGGCCGGGCGGGTGTCGGGCTTCGGCAACGCCGTCTACATCCAGGACGCCGACGGCAACGTCCACATCTACGGGCACATGCGGTACTACGACGTGGCCGCCGGCGACATCGTGCACGCCGGTGACCAGATCGCGAAGGTGGGCAACGAGGGCTACTCGACCGGCCCGCACCTGCACTACGAGATTCACCGTGGCGACATGGACGGTCGGCCCCTGGACCCCCAGGACTGGCTGGCCGAGCGCGGCGTCCACATCTGACCGTCGGCCGACCGGGCGCCCGCCCGGTGACCGCTCCGGCCCCTCCTGCGGCCGTGCGGTCGCTGACCGATGAGTTCCTCCCCTGCCCGGGGTCCCACGGAAGACGCACTCGACCGGGAGGACCCCGCATGGAGACCACGACAGCTGCAGACGGAACGACGCTCGCCTACGACCGGGCCGGCCGGGGTCCGGCCCTGGTGTTCGTGCCCGGGGTGTTCAACCTGCGGGACACGTGCGCGCCGATCGCCGCGCTGCTCGCAGATGAGTTCACCTGCTTCACCTACGACCGCCGCGCGCGGGGCGACAGCTCGAACACCCCGCCCTACGCGGTCGAGCGAGAGGTAGAGGACCTGCGGGCGATGATGGACGTGGCGGGCGGTCGTGCCACCGTCTTCGGGTACTCCTCCGGCGCGATCCTGGCCCTGCGGGCGGCGGCGGACGGGCTGCCGATCGACCGGCTCTTCCTCTACGAACCGCCGTTCCGCTTCGACGACGAGCCGTCCGCCCCCGCGGCGGATCTGCCCCGGCGGCTGCAGCGGATGGTGGACGAGGGCCGGCCCGCGGACGTCGTCACCACCTTCCAGCTGGAAGCCATCGGCCTGCCGCCGGACGTGGTGGCCGGCATCCGCCAGGCGCCGTTCTTCCCCCAGCTGGAGGCGATGGCCCAGTCGGTGGTCCACGACGCCACGATCACGCGGACGATGCCGGTGCCGACGCCGGCGATGGCCGCCGTGGAAGTGCCGACCGTCGTGATGCGCGGCGGACGGACGTGGCCCCAGCTGGCCGTCGCGACGGAGCGGCTCGCCGCCCTGCTGCCGAACGCGACGCTGCGGGTGCTGCCCGACGCCGCCGACCACCATCTGGAGCCGGGGTCGACCGCCGCCGCCATCCGCGACGCCTGAGCCGGGAGAACCCCGGGCGGCGCCGGAGGTCGGTTCAGGGGACCTCGGACAGGGACTCCACCACGCGGGTCGTGAGCTCGACGCCGTCCAGCAGCGACCGGTGGTCCACGCGCTGGGGGTCATCGAGATAGCCCCCGTACGCGGCCTCCGAGGAGAACGACAGGACGTGCACCTCGGTCGTGCCGTCGGGTGTGCGGAGCCGGCGTTCGAGCCGACCGTCGTGCCGGTGGAGCAGCGGCAGCACGGCGTCCTCGTACCGCTGGAACGCCGTCACGGACTCGGGCGGCAGATCTATCAGGCTGACGACGGTGAACCGGGACCCGCCCGGCATCTCGCTCACAGCTTGACGAGCGGGGCGTAGCGCAGGACCAGGCGCTTGGTGCCGCCGGAGCCGAAGTCGACCGTGGCCTGCGCCTTGTCCCCGGCTCCGGTGACCTCGACGACCGTGCCGAGACCGAACGCGTCGTGGCTGACCCGGTCGCCGACGTCCACCGAGATCACCGCCCGGTTGCCGGCGCCCCCGCGCAGCCCGCCGGTGGACAGCCCGGTCGCCGCCACGCGGGACTGGGCGGAGCCGTAGCCAGGTGACGCCGGCGCCGGTTCCAGCCGCGACCAGTGCACGGTGTCGGGCGGCAGCTCGTCGAGGAACCGGGACGGCGGGTTGTAGGCCGGCTGCCCCCAGCTGGTGCGCACCTGGGCGCGGGACAGGAACAGCCGCTGCCGGGCGCGGGTGATGCCGACGTAGGCCAGCCGGCGCTCCTCCTCCAGCTCCCGAGGGTCGCCCAGGGCACGCAGGTGTGGGAAGACGCCGTCCTCCAGCCCGGTGAGGAAAACGACCGGGAACTCCAGCCCCTTGGCCGTGTGCAGGGTCATCATCGTGACCACGCCCGCGTCGTCGCCGGTCACCGGGATCTGGTCAGCGTCGGCCACCAGCGAGACCTGCTCGAGGAAGTCGGTGACCGTGCCGCCGGGGCTGACCGCCTCGAACTCGGCGGCGACCGAGATGAGCTCGTTGAGGTTGTCGACGCGGCCCTCGTCCTGGGGGTCGGTGCTCGCCTGCAGCTCGGCCAGGTAGCCGGTGCGGTCGAGGATGCTCTCCAGCAGTGCGGCCGGGCCGGAGCCGGTCTCGACGAGTCGCTCGAACTCCTCGAGGAGGGCGACGAACTCCTGGATCGCCTTGAGCGAGCGGGTGGCGAGGTCGCCGATCTCCGAGCAGCGCCGCAGCGCCGAGGCGAAGGCGATCCGCTCCCGGTCGGCGAAGTTCTCCACGCATGCCTCGGCCCGGTCACCGATGCCGCGCTTGGGCGTGTTGATCACCCGGCGCAGGCTGACGACGTCGGCCGGGTTGGCGACCACCTTGAGGTAGGCCAGCGCGTCGCGGACCTCCTTGCGCTCGTAGAAGCGCACCCCGCCGACGACCTTGTAGGGCATGCCGACCCGGATGAAGACCTCCTCGAACACCCGCGAGGCGTTGTTGGTCCGGTAGAAGACGGCGATGTCCTTGGGCTGGGCGACGCCCTCGTCGACCAGCGCGTCGATCTGCTCGGCGACCCAGGCGGCCTCGTCGTGCTCGTTGTCGGCGACGTAGCCCTCGATCAGCTCGCCATCGCCCGAGTCGGTCCAGAGGTTCTTGGGACGGCGGCCGGTGTTGCGCGCGATGACCTGGTTGGCCGCCTTGAGGATCCGCTGGGTGGAGCGGTAGTTCTGCTCCAGCAGGATGGTCGTGGCCTGTGGGTAGTCGCGCTCGAACTCGTCGATGTTGCGGATCGTCGCGCCGCGGAAGGCGTAGATTGACTGGTCGGCGTCGCCGACGACGCACAGCTCCGCCGGCGAGACGGGCCCGCCCTCCGGGCCCACGAGCTCCCGCACCAGCACGTACTGGGCGTGGTTGGTGTCCTGGTACTCGTCCACCAGCACGTGCCGGAACCGGCGGCGGTAGTGCTCGGCGACGTCGGGGAACGCCTGCAGCAGGTGCACCGTGTTCATGATCAGGTCGTCGAAGTCCATGGCGTGCGCCTGGCGCAGCCGCTGCTGGTAGAGCTTGTAGGCCTCCGCCAGCACCTTCTCCGGCGCCGTCTGCGGGACGTAGCCCTCCTCGTCGACCAGCTCGTTCTTCAGGTTGGAGACCTGGGCGGCGAGGCTGCGGCCGGGATAGCGCTTGGCGTCGAGGTCGAGGTCGCGGGCGACCATCGTCATCAGCCGCACGGAGTCGCCCTGGTCGTAGATGGTGAACGACGACTTCAGGCCGAGCTTGGCGGCCTCGGCACGCAGGATGCGCACGCACATCGAGTGGAACGTCGAGACCCACATCGCCCGGGCGCGCGGGCCGACGAGCTGGGCCACCCGCTCCTTCATCTCGCCGGCGGCCTTGTTGGTGAACGTGATCGCCAGGATCTCGCCGGGCTGCACGTGGCGGGCACCCAGGAGGTAGGCGATCCGGTGGGCCAGGACCCGCGTCTTGCCCGACCCGGCGCCGGCGACGATGAGCAGCGGCCCCCCCTCGTGGACGACGGCCTGCCGCTGCGGGCCGTTGAGCCCGGCGAGCATCCGGTCGAGCTCCCGCCCGACGGACCCCTTGGCGGTGCGCTGGAGGGCCTCGGTCCCTGGCAGACGCTGGGCCCCCGGTAGGGCTTCCTGGACGCTCATCCCGGGGTCCCCGCGGAAACGTGGAGCGCCGGCGGAGCGTTCTCGTGGGGTGGGTTCATGACCACATCACTGTAAGCCGCTCGGGGGACACTGCCCGGGCCGCCGTCCACCTGCGCCACACCCGTCCCAGCCACCGGTCGTGGCCATCCCGGCCGGCCTGTGGCAGACTCCGTCCCGTGCTCGCCACGGTCAGCTTTTTCTACGGCCACCGGGATCCGGTGTCCGTCACCGCTGGCTGAGCAACCGCCGCAACAGACGCCCCGGGCCCGAAGAGCCCCGGGGCGTTCGTCGTTTTCGGGGGTCTGAGGGCCAGGAGCCCCACGGAAGGACATCCCATGGCCGTCACCGCCCCAGTCGCCGTCACCGGTGCCGACATCGAGCGCATCGGCGAACTGCGCGCCGCCATCGACGCCTGCGACGCCGAGATCATCGAACTCGTCCAGCGGCGCCTGGCGATCTCGCAGGAGATCGGCGCCGTGCGGGCCGCCAGCGGCGGCACCCGGCTGAACCTCTCCCGCGAGCAGCAGGTGCTCTCCCGGTTCCGTGCCGCGCTGGGCCCGGACGGCGCCGCACTGGGCATGCTGCTCCTGCGCCAGGGACGCGGCCGGCTCTGAGAAAGGACCTCCCTGCCCCCCACCGCTCGCAAGCTCGCGGCGGGCCCCTGCAGCGAGGCCTCAAGGCACCGAGCGCCAGACCAGCGAGTCCTCGTCGCCCAGGGCGGAGACCTCCAGCAGCGACCCCGGGCAGCCGGCCAGCGCCTCGGCTCCCAGATCGTGCGCGAGCACCAGCGCCGACTCGAGGTCCTCGGCCGTGCACTCGGTGGAGATCCGGAGCAGCCCCCGGCCGGCCTCGCGCCAGATCCGCAGGTCGTCGTCACCGGGCCGCAGGGCGTCGACCAGCGCCTCGACCGTGGCGTCGTCCAGCGGCCGTTCCGGGCGCACGGCGACGAACAGGGTGAAGGTGTCCACCGCCGAAGTGTGCCTGTCCCGACCGGGCTGTATCCGCGGTGCCGGCCCGCGCCTCCTCCTCTCACGAGCCACCGGAAGGGACGTGACCACATGCCGGAGCCGCCGCCTGTGCCGCCGTCCACCCACCGCCTGCCTGCCGACGTCGCGGCGCGTATCCGGACGACGGCCGCACCGCCCCGGCCACCGCGCCGCACGACCGCCGTCGTCCTGCCCTTCGTCCTCGGCTCCGGCATCGGCGGAGGCGGCCTCGCCCACCTGATCCGGGTCGGGCACCGGTACCGCTGCTGATCCATCCGTCCGGTCCGCCGGGCGCCCGCCATGAACCCGCGGAGCCTGCCCGGGGGCCGGAGACCGGACCACCTCCGCGGCCACGCCGCGGACGGGTTGCGTCCGGTCGCCGAGGCCGGTCGGGTCGCCAGGGGGAGGAACCGGCCGGCCCCGGCCCTGTCACGTTCCGCCGTGTCACGTCCTGCGGCGTCGTCCCGTCTCCATGGATGCAGTCATCCCGTGGAGAGGACCGACATGACCACCACCCGCACCGCGCGCATCCCGCTCGACCCGCCGCGCACGCTCGTCAACCGTCTCGCCGAGTGGTACTCCCGCCGCACGTACGGTGCGGTGCTCGATCCCGGACGCGCCATCGCGCACAACCCCCGCGTGCTGATCTCCTACGCCCGGCACGAGCGGTCGCTGGCACGGTGGAACCGGCTCGACCCCACCCTCAAGGCGCTGGCCGTCATGGCCTCGGCCGCCACGATCGGCTGCTCCTGGTGCATGGACTTCGGCTACTGGGAGCACGCCCAGCAGGGAATCGACCCGGCCAAGCTGCGCGACGTGCCCCGGTGGCGGGACAGCGTCCGCTTCTCCGACCTCGAGCGCCGGGTCATGGCCTACGCGGAGGCGATGACGACGACGCCGCTCACGGTCACCGACGAGATGGTCGCCGGGCTCCGCGAACGCCTGGACGACGCGGCGCTGGTGGAGCTGACCATGATGGTCGCCGTGGAGAACAGCCGGTCACGGGTGAACAGCGCCCTCGGGCTGACCAGTCAGGGCTTCGCGGACCGGTGCGAGATCCCCGCCCGGTGACCGCGTCCGTCGAGGTCTTCGACCGCCACCGCCGGCTGCTGTTCACGGTGGCATACCAGATGCTGGGCAGCGTCGCGGACGCCGAGGACACCGTGCAGGACGCGTGGCTGCGCTGGTCGGCGGCCGACCGGACGGGCGTGGCCGACCCGCGCACCTACCTGGTGCAGATCACCACACGCCTCGCCCTGGACCGCCTCCGGTCGGCCCGCACGCGGCGGGAGACCTACGTCGGGCCGTGGCTGCCCGAGCCGCTGCTCACCGGAGCGGGACCGGTGGCGAGCGCCCCGCCCGAGCCGGACCCGGACGAGTGCGCGGAACTCGGCGAGCAGGTCTCCCTGGCCCTGCTCGTGGTCCTGGAGACGCTGTCGCCCGCCGAACGCGCGGTCTTCGTCCTGCGGGAGGTCTTCGGGTTGCCCGTGGCGGAGGTCGCGGCCGCTCTGGGCCGCTCGGAGGCCGCCGTCCGGCAGCTGGCGCACCGGGCCCGGTCGCACGTGGACGCCCGCCGGCCGCGCTTCGACACCGACCGGCAGGCGCAGCAGGAGGTGACCGAACGCTTCTTCGCTGCCTGTGCCGGCGGGGACGTCGAGGCGCTCCTCGCCGTCCTGGCGCCCGACGTGGTGCTGATCAGCGACGGCGGCGGGAAGGCCAGGGCCGCGCTGCGGCCGATCGTGGGCGCGGAGAAGGTGGCCCGCTTCGCGGCGGCGATCGCCGCCCAGGGCGCCGCGATCCCCGATCTCCGCATCGAGATCGTGGAGGTCAACGGCTGCCCCGGCATCGTCGCCCGGGTCGACGGCGCGCCGTTCGTCGCGGTGTCCCTCGTCGTGGCCGACGGGATCGTCCAGCAGGTCCTCGTCGTCCGCAACCCGGACAAGCTCACCGGCCTGGCGCAGCCCTGACGGCCCCCGTGCAGGGCCCGCCGCCAGCAGCGGGCGGCGGGGGGCGGGAGCGTCCTCCTTCTAGGCTCCGGCGGGTGACCCCGCCTCTGCCCCGCACCCCCGCTCCGCACGTCGAACGGGTGCTCTGCGTCCTCGCCCATCCCGACGACGTGGACTTCGGCACCGCCGGCACCGTCGCCACGTGGACGGCGGCCGGCACGGAGGTCACCTACTGCGTCGTGACCGACGGCGACGCGGGCGGCTTCGACGAGACGCCCCGCGAGCAGATGCCGGCACTGCGCCGGGCCGAGCAGCAGGCGGCCGCCGCGGCGGTCGGCGTCTCCGACGTCCGGTTCCTCGGCCATCCCGACGGGCGGCTGGAGCTGACGCTGGACCTGCGCCGCGACATCAGCCGGGTGATCCGGCAGGTGCGACCGCAGCGGGTGGTGACCAGCTCGCCGGAGCGGTTGTGGGACCGGATCGGCGCCAGCCACCCCGACCACATGACCGTCGGCGAGTCGACGCTGCGGGCGGTCTACCCCGACGCCCGCAATCCCTTCGCCTTCCCCGAGCTCCTCGCCGACGAGGGCCTGGCGGCCTGGACGGTGTCCGAGGTGTGGCTGGGCGCGAGCCCGCGCGCCGACCACGCCGTCGACGTCACCGACGTGATCGACCGCAAGCTCGCCGCCCTGCGATGCCACGTCACGCAGGTGAGCCACCTGCCCGACCTCGACCGGTTCGTGACCGGCTGGATGGCGGAGACCGCGCGGGGGTTCGGCCTGCCGGACGGCCGGCTCGCGGAGGCGTTCCACGTCGTGCACACCGCCTGAGCGGAAGGACGGGGCCGGCCGGAGGGACGGCCGGCCCCGTGGTCGGTGTCGCCGATCCGCCTACGGCGTCTCCTCCACGACGAACGTGCCTTCCGGCCCGGCCGGCTCCGGGAGCTCGAAGGGCTTGCCCGGAACCTCCTTGCCCGGCACCTGGTTCACGGTCTCCGTGGAGTACGCGAACGTCAGCATGGCGAAGGCGATCAGGTCGCTGTTGACGTCGAGTGCGTGCTGATCGAGGTTCTCGATCGTGTCGCAGGCCTCGTGGTAGCACGGGTCGAACTGCTCACCCGCGGTGCCGCCCCAGAGCGCGGCCTGTTCCTCGTTCTTGATCACCTCGGCGCCGGTGAACAGGCCACCGGACGGGATGCCGGCGAGGATGAACGCCTCGTAGTCGCTGCGCCCGGAGAACTCGGTGTCGTCGTAGGGCTCCCCGATCTTGGTGTAGTAGGACTCGTAGAGGTCCTCGATGGCCGTCGAGCCCTCGGGGATCGTGACGCCTTCAGGAGCCGGGAACGTCGACTGATCGGCGTCGTACACCATGAAGATGTAGTTCGGTGAGCCGACCATGTCGTAGTTCATGTAGAGCGCGATGCGGTCGCGCTCCTCCTGCGACAGCCCCTCGACGTAGTCGGCCGAACCGACCAGCCCCTGCTCCTCGGCCGCCCACCAGGCGAACCGCAGCGTGTTCACCGGCTTGGTGTCGGCCATCATCAGCGCGGTCTCGAGGATCGCGGCCGACCCCGAGCCGTTGTCGTTGATGCCCGGCCCCTCGGTCACGCTGTCGAGGTGGGCGCCGGCCATGACGACGTTGTCCGCTGTCTCGCCGGGCAGTTCGGCGATGACGTTGTGGTCGGTGCGCGTCTCGGCCGGCAGCACCTCGACGAAGGCCGTGGCACCCTCCGCCGCCAGGGCCTGGCCGTCGGCGAAGCTCGCGCCCACGACCGGGATGCCGTGCGTGACCGGTCCGGGCGCCCCTGGGATCGGCTCGTCGACGCTGGTCGCGTCCGCGACGATCAGTTCCTCCCGGTCGGGGGTGTTGCCCTGGTTGAAGATGACCACGGCCTCGGCGCCGGCCTGCTGGGCGTAGAACGCCTTGGTGCCGAAGAAGCACGTGCCGCGCTGGACGAGCGCGATGTCGGCCGGCCCGCTCCAGTCGTGCGCGGCGAAGTCCTCGGGCTCGCAGCCGCTGGTCGAGACCGCCTCAGGGCCCTTCTCCAGGTTGATGTCGACCGGGATCACCTTCCCCTCGACGGCGCCCGAGCCGCTGCCGGTGAAGACACCGGTCTCGTACTCGGCCTCGACCGGCGTGAGCTGACGCAGGGTCGCCGGGAAGTTGAACGTGATCTCGACCGGATCGAGCGTCACCTGGTACCCGGCCTTCTCGAGCAGGCCGGAGACGTACTCGACGCTGGCCGTGTAGCCCTCCGTGCCGGCGGCGCGGGTGCCGGGGTAGACCGGGTCCTGGCTCTTGGTCGCGATGTCCTGGAACGCCTGCAGGTGCTCCATGACGCCCTCGAGGGTCACGCAATCGAGCAGCTTCTCGTAGGTGTTGTTGTTGCGGTTCTCGCACCCCTTGCCGTCCGGCGCGGCGGCCGCGGTCGTCGGTAGCGCGAAGGCCACCAGCAGCCCGCCCGCGCCCGCGGCGAGCACCCTGGAGGCCGTCCTCGCGGACCTGGTTCGCCGATCGGTCATCCCGTTCCCCCTTCGTCCTGTCCGGACGGACGGCGTGGGCCGCCGGACACTCCCCGGTTTCCGATGGGGTGAGGATCTTCCTGCCCGGAGCCTGCGTACAGGGGGCGCCCGCCACTCGGACGAAGGAGCGTCCGTGGCTCGATCTGGCCGGCGGCGCGGACGAGACCATCCACAGGAGGCCGACCGGCTCGTTCTCCACCGGGAGCCTCGGCGCACCCGGCACGATCAGATGACGCCAGGTGCACCGTCCATGACGGACCGCTACGCCATCAGAGCAGGCGATTCGTGGCCGCCCAGCGGGTCAGCTCGTTGCGGTTGGACAGCTGCAACTTGCGGAGCACGTTCGAGGCATGGGACTCGACGGTCTTGACCGAGATGAACAGCCGCGAGCCGATCTCCCGGTACGTGTAGCCGCGCGCCAGCAACTGCATGACCTCGCGCTCGCGCGAGCTGAGCAGGTCGAGCCCGGGGTCGGTCGACTCCTCCGCGGGCTCGGGTGCTGCCGCGCCTCCGGCGGCGAAGGCGTCCAGCACGAAACCGGCCAGGCGCGGGCTGAATACCACGTCCCCGTCCGCCACCCGGCGCACCGCGTCCAGCAGATCCGGTCCGGAGATGGTCTTGGTGACGTAGCCACGCGCGCCGGCCCGGATGACGGCGATGACGTCCTCGGCGGCGTCGGAGACCGACAGGGCCAGCCACCGCACCTCGGGCAGCTCCGCCCGCAAGGTCTCCAGCACGGCCCGGCCACCTCCGCCCGGCATGTGCACGTCGAGGAGGACGACGTCGGGGCGGGTGGCGCGGATCCCCTCCACCGCGGAGGGCACGTCGGCGCCCTCGCCGACGAACGTGACGTCGTCCCCCAGCTCCGCGCGCACACCCGCACGCACCATCGCGTGGTCGTCGACCACGAACACCCGGGGCGCGCTCATGCCGTGCTCCTCGATCCGCTCCCGCGGAGCGCTCCGCTCCTCGCTCGTTCCTCGCTGCGATGCTCACGCCCCTGTCCGCTCATGCGGCCACCCGGGGAAGCACGAGCTCCACCTCGGTCCCGTCCCCCGGTGCCGACCGGACCACCGCCGTCCCGCCCAGCCGCGTCAGCCGGCCGCTGACCGAGTCGCGCAGCCCACGCCGGTCGTCGGGCACCGTCGCCGGATCGAATCCCTTGCCGCGGTCGCGGACGAAGACCGACACCCGGTCGGCGGTGACCTCGGTGTAGAGGTCGGCGGCCGTGGCGCCGGAGTGCTTCGCGGCGTTGACCAGGGCCTCGCGGGTGGCCGCACCCAGCGCGGCCAGCGGCTCGTCCATCGGGGCGTCCCCCACGACCACCGGGTCCACGAGGAGTGCGTGGTCGGCCTCGACGTCGGCGACCATGCCGGCGACCAGACCGGCCCACGTGCCGCCCTCGCGGACCACCGGCGGGTCGTAGAGCCACGCGCGCAGCTCGCGTTCCTGGCTGCGGGCCAGCCGGCTGACCGCCTGGGGGTCCTCGGCGTGCCGCTGGATCAGCGCCAGGGTCTGGAGCACGGAGTCGTGCAGGTGCGCGGCGACGGAGGCCCGTTCCTCCGACCGGATGCGAGCCGCACGCTCCTCGTCCCGGGAGGTCAGCAGCCGCCGCCAGATCGGCGCCGTGGCGAGGACGACGCCGGTGAGGATGACCAGGGTCGCGGCGAACCCGTTGCGGGCGTTGGCCAGCTGGCCGGTGGTGGCCAGGAGCAGGATCACGCCCCCGGCGGCCAGCGCGGCGCCACCGGCCAGCGCCCAACGGACCCCGGGAAGGGCCAGGGTGCGGTCGGTGTCGAGCTGCCGCCAGATGACCGCCAGCCCGACCGCGACGAGCACGAGCGGCAGCACGAACTCGCCGCTGCCCAACCGGGAGACCTGGCCGACGATGACGATCCCCGCGATACCGAGGACGACGAGCGTGAGCAGCTGCCGCTTCCCCGAGTGCGCGCCGAGGGGGAAGGCGCCAGGAGCCGGCTCCTCGTCGCCGGCCGCCGCCACGGGCATGGTCAGCCAGAGCAGCGCGTACATGACGACGCCGATACCGGTGGTCGCCAGGACGACGAAGGCGACCCGCACCACCATCGGGTCCTGCCGCAGGTGGGCGGCCGTGCCCGCCGCGACGCCGGCGAGCAGCCGCCCGGAGCGCGGGCGCGCCAACGGGGGTCGCTCGGTCGCCGGGCGCACCAGCGCCTCGGTCGCAGGGGTGGTCACGTACTCGATCGTCGCACCGCCGCCCCCGCCTCCGACACGGGTCATCACCCTGGAAGACCGGACGCCGGTGTTCCAGGGTCGGATGGGGGCGTTCCCTGATGGATTCCGTCCGCCCAGGTCGGCAGTCTTCTGCCCATGACATCCGCACCGCCCCCCGCAGCACCGCCCCCCGTCCCACCGATGGAGCCGCCGTCCTGGCCGCCCCCGCCACCCGTGCCTCCGCCGCCCGTCCGCCCGCAGCTGCGCCGCAGCCGCACCGACAAGATCCTCGGCGGCGTCAGCGGTGGCCTGGCGGACTACAGCGGCATCGACGCCCTGCTCTGGCGGGTCGGCTTCGTCGCCCTGACGCTCGCCGGCGGCACCGGGATCGTCGTCTACCTGCTGCTCTGGGTGCTCATGCCCGCCGGACCGCATCCGGCTCCCGGCACCGCGGTGGAGACGGCGGCGCCCGCCCCGGCGGAACCGCGCTCGCCGATCCCCCGCATCACCGTCGCCGGCCTGCTGATCGTGGTCGGGCTGCTGGCCCTGATCACCAACGTCACGGACTGGGACATCGGCGCCCGCGGCTTCCTCGGCTCCGCACTGCTCGTGGTGGGCCTCGGCCTGGTCGTGGCCGCGTTCACCGGCGGCCGCAGCGCCCGCGGCGGGCTCATCGCGCTGGGTGTGGTCCTCTCGTTGGCCCTGGCCGCGGCGTCGTCGCATCCCTGGAGCAGCACCCATGCGGATGTGGGCGACCGGACCTACCGGCCGGCCACCGTCGCGGAGGTGCGCGAGGTCTACCGCGGCGGCGTGGGCGACCTGACCCTCGACCTGACGCAGCTCGACCAGGGGATCTCCGGCGATCCGGTCACCACCCGTCTGGAGCACGCCGTCGGCGACGTGAGCGTCGTGTTCCCCCCCTCGGCCGACGTGCAGCTCCTGATCGAGCACGGCGTCGGTGACGTCGACGTCTTCGACCTCGGGTCGGACACGGAGGGGTTCTTCCCCGGCTCCGGCTCCCGGTCGTGGACCGACGACGGCGAGCCCGAGTTCGTCCTGACCATCGACTCCGGCGTGGGAGACGTGGAGGTGTCCCGTGACTGACTACAGCGAGTTCCCGACCACACCCACCGCATGGCAGGAGCAGCAGCTCCGGGACTGGCAGACGGTGACCCCGCTGTCGACCGAGGACGTGGCCCCGCCGAGTCGCCGGGCCGTGAACATGGGCGCCCTGATCCCCGGACTGTTCTTCGTCGTCCTGGCGATCACCCTGATGGCCGGAGTGGACTTCTCGCTCGGGCTCTGGGCGGACGGCGGCCTGGTGTGGCTGCTGCTCATCGGCGGCGGGGTCGCGCTGCTCATCTCGGAGGTGAAGAAGGCCCGGCGCCGCCGCGGCTGAGCAGGCGGCGCGGATGTCCGAAGGGCCCGGGAGCGACCGCTCCCCGGGCCCTGTCGGCTGTCCGGGCACGACGCCGGCGCGGCGACGGGCTGGAACGGCCCCGCTGCAGGGGCCCGGCCCGAGCGTCAGCGAGGGCTCAGGACGGTAGGTGCTGGAGCGGCCCCGCTGCGGGTGCCCGCTGCGAGCTCGCGAGCAGTGGGGGCAGCGGGGTCCTCACTCCCACTCGATGGTGCCGGGGGGCTTGCTCGTCACGTCCAGCGTCACCCGGTTGACCTCGGGCACCTCGTTGGTGATCCGTGTGGAGATCCGCGCCAGCAGGTCGTAGGGGAGCCGGGTCCAGTCCGCGGTCATGGCGTCCTCGCTGGACACCGGCCGCAGCACGACGGGGTGGCCGTAGGTGCGCCCGTCGCCCTGGACGCCGACCGACCGGACGTCGGCCAGCAGCACCACCGGGCACTGCCAGATCTCGCGGTCCAGGCCGGCGGCGGTGAGTTCGGCGCGCACGATCGCGTCGGCCCTGCGCAAGGTGTCCAGGCGCTCCTGCGTCACCTCGCCGACGATCCGGATGCCGAGTCCCGGCCCGGGGAACGGCTGGCGCCACACCATCGCCTCGGGCAGCCCGAGCTGGAGGCCGACCTCGCGGACCTCGTCCTTGAACAGCGTGCGCAGCGGCTCGACAAGGGTGAACTGCAGGTCCTCCGGCAGTCCGCCGACGTTGTGGTGGCTCTTGATGTTCGCCGTCCCGGTGCCACCGCCGGACTCCACGACGTCGGGGTACAGCGTGCCCTGCACGAGGAAGTCGACGGTGTCGCCGTGCTCCTTGGCGTCGCCGACGACGTCGAGAGCGGCCTGCTCGAAGACCCGGATGAACTCCCGGCCGATGATCTTCCGCTTCTCCTCGGGATCGGAGACGCCGGCCAGCGCTCCGAGGAACTGCTCGCGGGCGTCGACCACCCGCAGGTCGACGCCCGTGACGGCGACGAAGTCGCGCTCGATCTGCTCGGTCTCGCCCTCGCGCATCAGCCCGTGGTCGACGTAGACGCAGGTGAGGCGATCGCCGATGGCCCGCTGCACCAGGGCCGCGGCGACCGCGGAGTCGACGCCGCCGGACAGCGCGCACAGCGCCCGCCCCTCGCCGACTTGCGCGCGGATGCGCTCGACCTGCTCCTCGACGACGTTGGCCATCGTCCAGGTCGGCTCGAGGCCCGCGATGTCGAAGAGGAAGTGCTGGAGCACGGTCTGACCGTGAGCGGTGTGCCGCACCTCCGGGTGGAACTGGACGCCCGCCAGCTTGCGGTCGACGTCCTCGAACGCGGCCACCGGGGCACCGGTCGACGTCGCCGTCACGGTGAACCCGGGCGGCGCCTCGCTGACGGCGTCCCCGTGGCTCATCCAGACCGACTGCTCCACGGGCAGCGAACCGAACAACCGACCCTGGGTGGTGATCGTCAGGGGTGTGCCGCCGTACTCGCGGTCGCCGGTGTGCGCGACCGACCCGCCGAGGCTCTGGGCCATCGCCTGGAAGCCGTAGCAGATGCCGAACGCCGGGACGCCCGACTCGAAGAGCGCGGGGTCGACCTGCGGCGCGCCGGGCGCGTAGACGCTCGACGGCCCGCCGGACAGCACGATCGCGGCGGGCTTGCGGGCGACGATCTCCTCGGCGGGGACGTCGCTGGGGACGATCTCCGAGTAGACGCCGGCCTCGCGGATCCGGCGGGCGATCAACTGGGCGTACTGCGCGCCGAAGTCGACGACGAGGACGGTCGGGAAGTCCATCAGTCGTCCTGGACGGGCTCGTAGCCGCCGATGACCAGGTCCACCCGCTGGAACTCCTTGAGGTCCCGGTAGCCGGTCTTGGCCATCGTGCGGGCCAGCGCGCCGAACAGGTTGGTCCGGCCGTCGGCGCTCTCGGCCGCGCCGAGGAGGACGTCGTGCACCGAGCCGGCCGGAGGGATCGGGGCCGACGTCCCGCCGCGGGGCAGCCGCGGGTGGGCGGCCACCGAGTCCCACCAGATGCCACCCGCCGGCGCCTCCGCCGCGGCGCGCAGCGGCTCCCCCAGCTGGACGGCGTCCGCGCCGCAGGCCAGTGCCCGGGCGATGGCGCCGCTGGTCTCGATCCGGCCGTTGGCGATGACGTGCACGTACCGGCCGCCGGTCTCGTCGAGGTAGTCGCGGCGGGCCGCGGCGGCGTCGGCGATCGCGCTCGCCAGCGGCACCCGGATGCCCATGACCGTGTCGGTGGTGGAGTAGGTGTCGGCACCCACCCCGACGATCACGCCGGCGGCTCCGGTGCGCATGAGGTGCAACGCGGTGGTGTAGTTCGCCGCACCGCCGACGATCACCGGGACGTCGAGGTCGGCGATGAACTCCTTGAGGTTCAGCGCCTCGCCCTGGGTCGTCACGTGCTCGGCGGAGACGATCGTGCCCTGGATGACCAGCAGGTCGACGCCCGCCGACAGGATCGTCGGGGCCAGCTGCGCGGTGTGCTGCGGCGACACCCGCACCGACGTGGTGACCCCGGCGTCGCGCATCTCCTTGATGCGGGAGGTGATCAGGTCGGGCTTGACCGGCTCGGCGTACACCTGCTGCAGCACCGCGACCGGCGGAGCTCCGTCGCCCGCCGCCTCCCGGATCCGCCGGTACGCCGGGCCGGGGTCGTCGTACCGGGTCCACAGTCCCTCGGCGTTGAGCACGCCGAGGCCGCCGGCCTGGCCGACGGCGATCGCGGTGGCCGGGCTGACCACCGCGTCCGAGGGGCTGGTGACGAGCGGGATGTCGAACCGGAAGGCGTCGATCTGCCAGGCGGTGGAGACGTCGTCCATGTCCCGTGTGCGGCGGGACGGGACGATCGAGACCTCGTCGAGGTCGTAGCCCCGGCGGGCGAAGCGGTTGAGCCCGATCTCCACGGTGTCGCGCGCGCTCATGCTCAGCGCCCCCGGTAGTTGGGGGCCTCGACGGTCATCTGGATGTCGTGGGGGTGGCTCTCCACGAGCCCCGCCGACGTGATGCGGGTCAGCCGGCCCCGCTCCTTGAGGTCGGCGATCGTCGCCGCGCCGGCGTACCCCATGGAGGCCCGCAGGCCGCCCACGAGCTGGTGGGCCACTCCGGACAGGGCGCCGCGGTAGGGCACCTGCCCCTCGATGCCCTCCGGGACGAGCTTGTCGTCGGAGAGCACGTCGTCGGCGAAGTAGCGATCCCGGCTGAACGACTGGTTGCCGCGCTTCTGCATCGCGCCCAGCGACCCCATGCCGCGGTAGGTCTTGTACTGCTTGCCGTTCATGAAGACCAGCTCGCCCGGCGCCTCCTCGACCCCGGCGAACAGGCCGCCGATCATCACGGTGTCCGCGCCGGCGACCAGCGCCTTGGCGATGTCACCGGAGTACTGCAGCCCGCCGTCGGCGATGACCGGCACACCGGCCGCCCCGGCCGCCAGCCACGCCTCGTAGATGGCGGTGACCTGCGGGACCCCGACGCCGGCGACGACCCGGGTGGTGCAGATGGAGCCGGGGCCGACGCCGACCTTGACCGCATCCACACCGGCATCGACCAGGGCCTGGGCGCCGGCGCGCGTGGCGATGTTGCCGCCCACCACCTCGACGCCGTTCTCCCCGCCGAAGTCCTTCTTGACCCGCGCGACCATGTCGAGGACGGCGCGCTGGTGACCGTGGGCGGTGTCGACGACGAGGACGTCCACCCCGGCGTCCACGAGGAGCCCCGCCCGCTTGTAGGCGTCGTCGCCGACGCCCACCGCCGCGCCCACGACGAGCCGGCCGTCGGCGTCCTTGGTGGCGTTGGGGAACTGGTCGCGCTTGACGAAGTCCTTGACCGTGATCAGGCCGCGCAACCGCCCGGCCGCGTCGACGAGCGGCAGCTTCTCGACCTTGTGCTGGGACAGCAGCCCGAGGGCGGTGTCGGGGTCCACGCCCACCGGCGCGGTGACGAGCGGCATGGGGGTCATGACGTCGCGCACGAGCCGGTTCTGGTCGGTCTCGAACCGCATGTCGCGGTTCGTGACGATGCCGACGAGCACGCCGTCGGCGTCGACGACGGGGGCACCGGAGATGCGGTAGCGGGCCGACAGCGCGTCGACCTCGGCGAGGGTGTTCTCCGGCGAGCAGGTGACCGGATTGGTCACCATGCCGGCCTCGGAGCGCTTGACCAGGTCGGCGTGGCCGGCCTGCTCCTCGGCGGAGAGGTTGCGGTGCAGGACGCCGACGCCGCCGACCCGCGCCATGGCGATGGCCATGCGGGCCTCGGTCACGGTGTCCATCGCGCTGGAGAGCAGCGGCACCGCCAGCCGGATCCGCCGGGTGAGGCGGGTGCTGGTGTCGACCTCGGTGGGCACGATGTCCGACGCTCCCGGGATGAGCAGGACGTCGTCGTAGGTCAACCCGAGCGGGGCGAACTTCGCCGGCAGCTCGGGCACGGAGTCGGGCTGCATGTGCGCGGCCACCCTTCGCGGAATCGGGTCGGCACCCCTCGCCGGGCGCGGGAGGACTGCACCCGATCGTAGGCGGCGGCCCTCGGGGGGCGGTGTGATGTCCGTCGGGCCGTTACGGTTGAACCGTGACTCCGTTCGACGACACCTCCGGTTCCGAGTTCGGGCCCCTCGACCCGGCGGGTCAGCCCCCGCTGACGATGGAGGAGCGCGCCGGCGTCCTGGACGACCTGGCCGAGCTCGAGGTGTTCCGCACGCTGCTCGAGCCGACCGGCATCAAGGGCATCGTCGTCGACTGCCCCGACTGCGACGAGGAGCACCACGTCGACTGGGCGCTCATGCAGGCCAACCTGCGCCAGCTGCTGGACGAGGGGCAGACCGGCCGGCACGAGCCGCCGTTCGACCCGAACCCCGACGACTACGTCAGCTGGGACTACGCCAGCGGGTACGCCGACGGCGTCGCCGCGACCGCCGAGCGCGAGGAACCCTCCGGCCGGCAGGGCGGCGGCCGCCACTCCCGCGACGACTGAGCGACGACACCGTCGTCCCTCCGGAGGACACCGCGGTGACACCGCGATGACACCGCGATGACACCGCGGTCCTCCGGACCGCACCGCGATGACACCGCGATCCTCCGGACCGCACCGCGATGACACCGCGATCCTCCGGACCGCACCGCGATGACACCGCGATCCTCCGGACCGCACCGCGATGACACCGCGATCCTCCGGACCGCACCGGGGCCAGGGCCGTACCCCTGTTGCGTCGAGCCGCTGAGTCCCGCCTGCGCGGAACCCATCGGGGCCCACTCGGCCCGAACCCCCGTGGCTCGGCGGATCAGCACGCTCGGAAGCTGCCCTCCGACCGGCGGAGACAGCCCTCAGTGGGTGGTGATCGTCGGGATGGCGCCGTCAGGTCATGATGCCGCGACGGAAGCCGGTGGCAACCGCCTCGGCGCGGTCCTTGGCGCCGAGCTTGCGGAACAGCCGGCGCGCGTGGGTCTTGATGGTGTCCTCGGACAGGTAGAGCTCACGGCCGATCTGTGCGTTGCTCTTCCCCTGGCTCATGCCGGTGAGCACCTGCATCTCACGCATGGACAGGCTCGCGGCCGGCGCCGCCTCACGGACGGTCGAGCGCACCGTCGGCGGGGCCGATCCGACCAGCGGCGCCGCGCCGCTCCACGCGGGTACGCCGCTCGTCTGGGCCGGCACAGCGTGCTGCGGGATGCGGCCGCCGTCGGCACGCAGCCCCACGCGGGACAGACCGAGGCCCATCTCGATCGGGCTGGCGTCCCACCGGAGGTAGCCGCGGGCGCCGAAGGCGACGGCGGCCCGGACGCTCTCGGCGTCGTCGGGTGCACCGAGGACGAGCACGGGCAGGCCCGGGTAGGCGCGCAGTGCCTGGGTGGCGGCGCTGAGCCCGGTGTCGACGGCGCGCTGGGTGCCGACGATGAGCACGTCGGGCGAACGGGTGGCCAGCCGGGACAGCAGCGACGCGGCGTCACCGACCACCTCCACCCGGCCGACGAACGGCAGGGCCACCAGACGTGACGCGACGTCGTCCCGGACCCGCCGGCGCTCGTCGTACACCCAGACAGTGGCGCCGTTGACCGGCCCCCGCATCCTGTCGTCGATCACGCCGTGCTCCTCGCTCCCCCCGGCCGGCTGCCGCCCGGGACCTTCCGCCGGGGACACCCGGACGGTGCCGCTCGGGTGGCGCCCCCGGTCGGGAGCCACCACCTCTGCGCTGGTCGCGGCGGGTGATCCCGGTGCACTTCCCTCCGGAACCGACGCGTCCAGAACCCACCTTGATCGACACGTCCGGGCTACGACAGCGGCCCTCACTCCCGGGGGTGAGGGCGGCGGCGAGGAAACATCGGGCGAAAAGTTGCGATCTCGACGTGTTTGACCATGCAGGGCCAAGGGCACCGGGCCCCTTGCAGCCGGACAGCCCCCCTCCGGCTCATCGAGCCCTGGAGGAGACATGGCCGACATTCGCAGGCTCCCGACGCCGGTGGCCGAGGTCTGGGACTGGCAGCTCCACGGCGCGTGCCGTGGCGAGAACACCTCCCTCTTCTTCCACCCCGACGGCGAGCGTGGTCCGGCGCGCGCCCGGCGGCAGACCGCCGCGAAGGCGGTCTGTGCGCGGTGCCCGGTCATCGACGCCTGCCTCAAGCACGCACTGTCGGTGCGGGAGCCGTACGGGGTCTGGGGCGGCATGAGCGAGGAGGAGCGGGCGCGGCTGATCGCCGCCGAGCCGGCCGCCGTCGCCGCCGGCGTCTGAGAAAGGACCCCGTCCCCCTACCCTTCGCGAGCTCGGGGCGGGACCCGGGACGGGACCATGTACGACGAGAGGGCGGGTCCGGATTCCTCCGGGCCCGCCCTCTTCGTGTCCCCGCTGTTGATCATCGGCGAGTGGCTGCCCGACACGCCGTCGGAGGCGACCACCCGCCGATGATCAACTCACCGGAGCGCTCGGCTCAGTGGCTGTGCCCGTGGCCGCCGTGCGAATGCCCGTGGGTGTGGTGCCCCGCACCGGCGTGCTCGTGCTCCTCCTCGGGCTTCTCCACCACCGCGGAGTCGGTCGTGAGCACCATCGCCGCGATGGAGGCGGCATTGCTGAGCGCGGCCTTGGTGACCTTGACCGGGTCGATGACGCCCTGGGCCGTCAGGTCGCCGTACTCGCCGGTGGCGGCGTTGAAGCCCTGACCGTCCCCCAGCTCGCGCACCCGGCTCACCACGACGCGGCCCTCGAAGCCGGCGTTCTCCGCGATCCGCGCCAGCGGGGCGTCGAGCGCCGCGCGCACGGCCCGGGCACCGGTCAGCTCGTCGCCGGAGAGGTCGAGCCCGTCGATCGCCGGGGCAGCGTGCACCAGTGCCGAGCCACCGCCGGGGATGACGCCTTCCTCGACCGCCGCGCGGGTGGCCGCGATGGCGTCCTCGATGCGGTGCTTGCGCTCCTTGAGCTCCACCTCGGTGGCGGCGCCGACGCGGATGACGCCGATGCCACCGGCGAGCTTCGCGAGGCGCTCCTGGAGCTTCTCGCGGTCCCAGTCGGAGTCGGTGGCCTCGATCTCGCGGCGGATCTGCGCCACGCGGTCGGCGATGGCCTCCGTGGTGCCCCCGCCGTCGACGATCGTGGTGTCGTCCTTGGTGACGGTGACCCGCCGCGCGGTGCCGAGCACCTCCAGGCCGACCTGGTCGAGCTTCAGGCCGACGTCCTCGCTGACGACCTGACCGCCGGTGACGACGGCCAGGTCGGTCATGAAGGCCTTCCGGCGATCACCGAAGTACGGCGACTTCACGGCGACGACCTTGATCGTCTTGCGGATGGAGTTGACGACCAGGGTGGACAGCGCCTCGCCCTCGACGTCCTCGGCGACGATGAGGAGCGGACGGCCACCGGTCGAGAGGACCCGCTCCAGGAGCGGCAGCAGGTCGGCCAGGGCGCTGACCTTGCCGCTGACCAGCAGCACGAGGGCGTCGTCGAGGACGGCCTCCATCGACTCGGGATCGGTGACGAAGTACGGCGACAGGTAACCCTTGTCGAACTGGACGCCCTCGGTGACGTCCAGGTCGGTGGACATCGTGTTGCTCTCCTCGACGGTGATCACACCGTCCTTGCCGACCCGCTCGAACGCCTCGCCGATCAGCTCACCGACCTGGGCGTCCTGGGCGGAGATGGTGGCGACGCCGGCGATGGCGGCCCGCTCCTCGACCGGGGTGGCGGCCTTGTCCAGCTGGGCGGACACGACGTCGACGGCGGCGCGCATGCCGCGGCCCAAGGCCATCGGGTTGGCGCCGGCGGCGACATTGCGCATCCCCTCGTGCACCAGGGCCTGGGCCAGGACGGTCGCGGTGGTCGTGCCGTCGCCGGCGACGTCGTTGGTCTTCGTGGCGACGTTCTTGGCCAGCTGGGCGCCGAGGTTCTCGTACGGGTCCTCGAGGTCGACCTCGCGGGCGATGGTGACGCCGTCGTTCGTGATGGTCGGGGCGCCGAACTTCTTGTCGAGGACGACGTTGCGGCCGCGGGGGCCCAGCGTCACCTTCACGGCGTCGGCGAGCTTGTCGACGCCGCGCTCGAGGGAGCGTCGGGCGTCCTCGTTGAACTTGATGATCTTGGCCATGGGCCCTTCCGATCAGTCGTGCAGGCGAAAGAGAACCGCCCCGGGGCCCGAGGTGATCGGGTCGCCCGGGGCGGTCTCGTGAGGTGCTGGAACGGCCCTGTCGCAGGGCCCCGCTGACGGCCCCGTCCCGGGTCCCGCC
>NZ_JBHUHP010000001.1:251655-292099 GCF_042682525.1 Blastococcus deserti | reverse complement strand
TTCTGCGGTGGGGGGCGACGGGGTCCTTCTACTTCTCCACGACGGCGAGCAGGTCGCGGGCGGAGAGCACGAGGTACTCCTCGCCGCCGTACTTGACCTCGGTGCCGCCGTACTTCGAGTAGATGACCACGTCGCCGACGTTCACGTCGAGCGGAACGCGGTTGCCGTTGTCGTCGATGCGACCGGGGCCCACGGCGATGACCGTGCCCTCCTGCGGCTTCTCCTTGGCGGTGTCCGGGATGACTAGGCCGGAGGCGGTGGTGGTCTCGGCCTCGTTGGCCTGGACCACGACCCGGTCCTCCAGCGGCTTGATGCTGACCTTGGTAGCGGTCGTCACGTCGGCGACGCCCCCTTCGGTGTCGGACGGCTGGTGGATGTTCTGATGCTGTGGCACGGGATCCGGGCACCCGCCGTCGCGGGGGTCGGGCGCCAGCCCGTGTCGATTGGCACTCTACTCAGGAGAGTGCCAGCCGCTCAACCGGGCCCCCGAGTGGGCGAGCGGAGGGCTGCGCCAGGCTTGCCGGGTGCCGACCGACCCTGCCGAGGACCTCGCGGACGACCTGCCCGAGGACGCGGCCATCGCCGTGCTGCGCTGGCTGCGCGGCCCGGAGGGGACGGCGGCGACACGGCTGGCCGGCGAGCTGCTCGCCGCCGGGGTCGACCTGCTGCCGGGCCTCGACCGGCTCCGCGGGGAGGTGGGCCCGGAGCACGCCGGCCCCGCCTGGGAACTCGCCCGCCTGCGTGCCCGCGCCCGGCCCGTCTTCGGCGCCGACGCCGACGTCCTCCTCCTGACCGCCGGCACCCTGGAGCAGGCCGGGCGCCCGGAGCTGGCCTCCCGGCGGGCCGCGCGGCTGCTGTCCGCCGGCTCCTCGACCGTCGCCGACCTGGGATGCGCGGCGGGCACGGACACGATCGCGCTGGCCCGCGCGGGGGCGTCGGTGGTGGCGGTGGACCGCGATCCGGTGGCCCGCGAGCTGACCGCCGCCAACGCCGAGGCCCTGGGCGTGGCCGATCGGGTGCGGGTGGTCGCCGCCGACGTCGTCGACCTGGTGGCCGCCGCCGGGGACGGGCGGGTGGCGGGATGCGCCGCCGCCGTGCTCGATCCCGCCCGCCGCGCCGGGGGACGGCGCCAGCTGGATCCGGACCGGTGGTCCCCTCCCTGGTCGACCGTGGCCGCCCTGCTCGACCGCGTGCCGGCCACGGTCGTCAAGGTGGCTCCCGGGCTCGACCACGACCGCGTGCCCGCCGGGGTGGAGGCCGAGTGGGTGTCGGTCGCCGGCTCGATCGTCGAGGCCCTGCTGTGGGGGCCGGCGGTGTCGGAGACATGGCGGCGGGCGACCCTGGTGCGCGACGGCGCGGTGCACGAGCTGACCGCCGGGGAGGACCCCGGGCCGGCGCCGTGGGGCCCGGTCCGGCAGTGGCTGCACGAACCCGACCCGGCGGCCATCCGCTCGGGGCTGGTGGCCTCGGTCGCCGCGCGCCTCGGCGCGACGCTGGTCGACCCGACGATCGCCTACCTGACCTCCGACGCGCGCACCGACGACCCCTGGGTGCGCTCCTACCGGATCGCCGACGTGCTGCCGTTCAACCTCAAGAGGCTGCGGGCGCACCTGCGCGCCCGCGGGATCGGGCGGGTGGTGGTCAAGAAGCGCGGCTCCCCCGTCGAGCCCGAGACGCTCGCCCGGCAGCTGCGAGGGCCCGGCAGCGAGTGGGCCGTCGTCGTGGTCACCCGTGCGGCCGGCACCCCGACGGTGCTGGTCTGCGACCCGCAGTGAGCCGAGGCCCGTCCGGCGGCTCGCCCCGAGCCTGGTGACGTGCTGGAACGGCCTTCAGAGGCCCGCGCCGAGCGTGCGAGGCGTGGGGGGAAGGGTGGTCCTTCGACTGACGACCTCGACCGGCAGCGAGCTGTCGGCGCCCAGGTCCGCCGAGGACGGCGCGACCCCGGAGGCCACCAGCCTCGAGCCCAGGGCCGCCACCATGGCACCGTTGTCGGTGCACAGGCGGGGGCTGGGTACGCGGAGGACGATCCCCGCGGCCGCGCATCGCTCCTCGGCGAGGGCCCGGAGCCGGGAGTTGGCCGCCACCCCGCCCCCGAGCACCAGGTGGTCGACGCCGTGGTCCTGGCAGGCGCGAACGGCCTTCCTCGTCAGCACGTCGGCGACCGCCTCCTGGAAGGAAGCCGCGACGTCGGCCACCGGCACCGGTTCCCCCGCTCGCTGCCGCGCCTCCACCCAGCGGGCCACGGCCGTCTTGAGGCCGGAGAAGGAGAAGTCGTAGACCGGGTCGCGTGGGCCGGTCAGGCCACGCGGGAAGGCGATCGCCGCCGGGTCGCCCTCGCGCGCGGCGCGGTCGATCGGCGGGCCACCGGGGAACGGCAGGCCCAGCACGCGCGCCACCTTGTCGAACGCCTCCCCCGCGGCGTCGTCGACGGTGCGCCCCAGCGACTGCACGTCCTGGGCGAGGTCGGGCACGAGCAGCAGCGAGCTGTGCCCGCCCGAGACCAGCAGGGCGATCGAGGGCTCGGCCAGCGGCCCGTGCTGCAATTCGTCGACGGCGACGTGCGCGGCCAGGTGGTTGACCCCGTAGAGCGGCTTGCCCAGCGCCAGCGCGTAGGCCTTGGCCGCCGCGACGCCCACCAGGAGCGCGCCGGTGAGTCCGGGACCCGAGGTGACGGCGACCGCGTCGACGTCGTCGATGGTCGCGCCGGCGTCGGCGAGCGCGCGGTGCACCGTCGGGACCATCGCCTCCAGGTGCGCCCGCGAGGCGATCTCCGGAACGACCCCGCCGAAGCGCTCGTGCTCGTCCACGGAGGTGGCCAGGGCGTCGGCGAGCAGGGTGTGCCCGCGGACGAGGCCCACCCCGGTCTCGTCGCACGAGGTCTCGAAGCCGAGGACCAGCGGTTCCC
Source organism: Blastococcus deserti (assembly GCF_042682525.1). Taxonomy (NCBI): domain Bacteria; kingdom Bacillati; phylum Actinomycetota; class Actinomycetes; order Geodermatophilales; family Geodermatophilaceae; genus Blastococcus; species Blastococcus deserti. The sequence goes on along the minus strand of NZ_JBHUHP010000001.1, from coordinate 289,194 downwards.
CGCCCACGCGATCAGCCACGTCCGCCTCCCGTTCGGCTCAGGGCCCGCACCCGCTTGCGTCTCATGACGACGGCGTCGGCGCCGCTGGGCTGGTAGTAGCCGCGCCGGCGGCCGATCTCGACGAATCCGCGGCGCCGGTACAGGTGCTGGGCGCGCTCGTTGTCGGCCCGGACCTCCAGCAGGACGACGGGGCTGCGCCTGTCCGCCTCGGCCAGGAGCGCGTCGAGCAGCAGCGAGCCGATCCCCTCGCCCTGCAGCGCGGTGGCGACGCCGAGGGTGGCCACGTGCGCCTCGTCGTCGTAGGCGATGAGCCCGCCGTAGCCGACCAGGACCGGGGGCCCGCCGACCGGCTCGTCCTCGTCCCCGGTGACGTCGAACTCGGCCACCAGGTAGTAGCGGGTGTCGGCACGGGAGAGCTCGTCGCGGTACATCGCCTCGGTCCAGGTGTCGGGGGCGAAGAGCTCCTCCTCCAGCCGCATCACGGCCGGCAGGTCGGCGACCGTCATGGGCCGCAGGGTCACCGTCATGCGTGGTCCTCGCCGGCGCTCGTCAGCCGCCTGCCGGGCCGGGCCGCGCCCCGTGCCGGGCTCGCGAGCTGGCTCACGACTTCGACACCGCCTTGATCACCGTCGGCGGGGTGGCGTCCGGGCGGCGCAGGTACAGCGGGACCAGCGGCCCGGCCGACGAGGGGTCGGCCAGCTGGGGACCGGCCGCGCGCAGCAGGCCCGCAGTCGTCACGTCCGCCGGGACGACCTCCGCACCCAGCCGGGCGGCGAAGGCGGGATCGCCCACGAACGGCCCGGGGCGGCCCAGCTCCTCCGGCCGGACGACCGCCGGCCCCTCGGTGCGGGTCCCGTCGGCGTCGTACGCCGCCCAGTAGATCTCCTTGCGGCGGGCGTCGGTCACCACCGTCCGCGCTCCCGCGCCGATCGCGTCCAGCGAGCAGACACCGACGACCGGCAGGACGCGCGCGTCGGCGAGCGCCGCGGCGGTGACCACCCCGACCCGCAGCCCGGTGAACGGGCCGGGGCCCAGCCCGGTCACGACCGCGTCCACGTCGGCCATCGTCGTCCCGGCGTCGGCCAGGAGGTCCTGGATCGCCGGGGTGAGCAGCTCGGCGTGCCGGTTGCCCGAGGGCAGGGTGCGCTCGGCGAGGACCTCCGTCCCGGCGCCCGGCGACCAGCGCGCCAGCCCGGCGACGAGCGTCGGAGTGGCGGTGTCGAGCGCGAGGACGAGCACGTCCGACCACGTTACCGAGCCGCCGTCCGGTCGACTCAGGCGGCGGCGAGCCGCTGCTCCCAGCCGGGTCCCCGGGGGACGAGCAGCGCGGTCCGGACGTCGTCGTCGCGCCGGTCGAGCCGGATCTCCAGGTGCTCGTCGGCCAGCTGCTCCACCAGCCCCTGCCCCCACTCGACGACGGTGACCGACTCCCCGGTCGAGGCGTCGAGGTCGAGGTCGTCGACGTCGGCGACCCCGCCCAGCCGGTAGGCGTCGACGTGCAGGAGCGGCACGCGCCCGTCCCGGTGCACGCGGGCGATGACGAAGGTGGGCGAGGTGACCGGCTCGCGGACGCCGAGCCCCGCGCCGATGCCCTGGGTGAGGGCCGTCTTCCCGGCACCCAGGGGTCCGACGAGGACCACCAGGTCGCCCGGCCGCAGCAGCCCGGCGAGCTCCCGGCCGAGGGCGTGCGTCGCCTCCGGTGTCGGCAGGACGTGCTCCCGCCTCACGCCAGCGTCCCTGCGACGGCGGTGAGATCGGCCAGCAGCCCGGCCCGCGGAGCGCCGTTCGGGCCGAACCGGATGGCGGCCGACGGGTGGTAGGTCGCCCAGACGGCGCGCCCCTCCACCGGGTGCGGCCGGGCGCGCACCTGCGCCAGGACCGTCCGCGGCCCCAGGAACCACTTCGCGGCCGAGAGGCCCAGGGCCACGACGACCGGTGGGTCGAGCAGCTCGAGCTGGCGCCGGAGCCATCCGCTGCAGCGCGCCACCTCGGCGGCCTTCGGCGTGCGGTTGCCCGGGGGCCGGCACTTCACGACGTTGAGCACGGCGGCCTCGGCCCGGTCCAGACCGGCCTCGGCGAGGAGCTCGTCCAGCAGCGCGCCTGACCGGCCGACGAACGGCCGGCCGGTCTCGTCCTCCTGCGCGCCCGGCGCCTCGCCGACCAGCGCGAACCGCGGCCGTCCGGTGAGCGGCACGTCGCCGACGACCACGTGCTGCCGGGTGGCGGCCAGCTCGGGACAGGCGACGCACGGCCGCGCCGCCGCGGCGAGGGCCGCCCAGTCGGGTGCCGCGGCCGCGACGCGGGCCACCTCGTCGGCCGAGGCGTCGAACCGGGGCGGTCGGGGGTCGGCCACCCCCGCACCCTAACGAGGACCCTCCGGCGCTTCCCCCGGGCGCCACCCAGTGGGACCGTCCTCGCGGGCGCGTTCTCCTCTCCGCCGGAAGGGCGGCCGGTCATGACGACATCCGGCGCGGCGCCGCCGCTGGGCCCGTGCGACCTGGACCTCTACGACATCGCCTACCTCGCCGGCGGATTGGCCCGGCTCGTCGACTCCGCCCTCGTCGCGATGGTCGAGGCCGGCCGCGTCCGGGTGCACGCGCCGGGCCAGCTCGCCGTCGCGGAGCCGGCCCGCCGGCACCCGGTCGAGGCCGCGGTGCTCGACGCCGTCGGCACCCGCGGCCATCGCTCGGTGGACGTGATCCTGTGGCGGCTCCGGGACGACACCCGCATCCTGGCCGTCGGCCGCCGGCTGGTGGCCGAGGGACTGGTGAGCCGGTGGGGCACGGTCCTGCGTCGTGCGAACCGGGCGCCGGTGCCGACGACCGCCGGCCGCCGCGTGCTGCGGAGCGTCCTGGCGAGCCCGCCGACGGACCCGGCGTGGGCCGGCGGCCGTGCCGTGCTGGTGGCCCTGCACGGTCGGAACGGGGTCGACGACGCGCTGCTGCGGGCCTCGCTCTTCGAGGCCTTTCCCGTACCGACCGCCAAGGAACGGGCCGTGGGTCTCCGGCGACGGCTCGACGCGGCCCGTTCCGATCCCTTCTTCGCAGGCAGGGGCGGGGGCACCGACGCGGGCGGGGGCGGCGGTGGTGGTGACGGCGGCGGCCGATGAGCGCCTCAGTGCGCCGATGCGCCCGCCGCGAGCCGGCGGAGGAACGCCGCAAGGGCGCCGGTCACCTCGTCCGACTTCTCCAGGAGCACGAGGTGCCCGGCATCGGGGACCACGACGTACCGCGCGTCCGGGAGCCGCTCCACGATGCGCTCGCTGTGCTCCATCGGGATCATCTTGTCCTTGTCGCCGGTGAGCACGAGCGTCGGCACCCGGCGCAACGGCTCCAGCGAGCCGATCTCGTCCATCCCGGCCAGCGCCGGGTAGAACTCCGCGATCACGTCCACCGGGGTCCCGGCGATCATCGAGTCCACGTACCGGCCCAGCGCGGGATCCACGTCGGACGACGCGAACGACAGCGAGCGGGTGACCATGGAGACGAGGTCGGCGGCCAGGACCCGGGTCCGCTCGGCGAAGGCGGGCCGGTGCCGCATCGTCCACGCCGCCACGGGGAACACCGCCGCCCGCACGCGGGTGAGCAGTTCCGGCAGGCCGAACGTCAGCTCGGCCAGCTGCCCGCTGGACGTGGACAGCAGGGCGACACCGACGACCCTCGTGCCGAACAGTTCCGGTCGCAGTGCGGCCAGTCCCATGATGGTCATCCCGCCCATGGAGTGACCGACCAGGACGACCGGCCCCGAGGGGACCCGCATCCGGAGCACGGTGTCCAGGTCCCGGGCCAGCTGCTCGATGGTCGATCGCTCCGGCGCCCCGCGGCCGGACGAGCCGTGACCGCGCTGGTCGTAGAAGACCAGGCGGGCGTCGGGCCGGTGACCGTTGGCCGTCGCCAGCTCGGCGGCCAGCGACCGCCGCTGGAAGGCCCAGGACGCCATCGAGAGGGTGTAGCCGTGCACGAAGACGACGGTCATGGGCGCGTCCCGCGGCCCGATCTCCTCGACCGACAGGAGCACCCCGTCGTCGGCCTGGACCAGCGCCGTCCGGTCGGCGGCCCGGCCGGCGGTGCCGAGCGGGTCGTCCTCACGCAGCTGGGCGGCCGACAGCGCCGCGGCCCGCTCCCCGGCGGCGCCCAGCTCGGCGGCGCGCACGCGACGGCGGGCGATCCGGGTCAGCCCCACACCGAGCGCGGTGCCGGCCGCCGCCAGGCCGACGGCGGCGCCGACGACCCCGGCGGTGCGCCCGCGACCGTGCGTGGGCGGCCGCGTGGGCCGGGCCATCAGACCGCCCCCGCCGAGCCGACGTACCGGCGGGTGAAGCGTCCGCCGATCCGCGTCACCAGCTCGTAGTGGATGGTGTCGACGGCATCGGCCCACTGCTGCGCCGTCGGCTCACCACGGTCCCCGGGGCCCCAGAGCACGACCTCGTCCCCCTCGTGGACGTCGGCGTCGCCCACGTCCAGGACGAACTGGTCCATGCACACCCGGCCGGCGATGGTGCGCTGGGCACCCCCGGCCAGCACCGGGGCGGAATTCCCCGCCGCGCGCGGGACACCGTCGGCGTAGCCCACCGGCACCAGCGCCAGCGTCGTCTCCGTCTGCGGGAAGTAGGTGTGGCCGTAGGACACGCCGACCCCCGCCGGCACCCGCTTCGTGAGGGCGATCGAGGCGCGCACCGTCATGGCCGGGCGCAGCCCGTGGTCGGCCGGGTTCCCGCCGAGCGGGTCCAGCCCGTACAGCGCGACGCCCGGGCGGACGAAGTCGTACCAGGTCTCCGGCAGGGCGACCGTCGCCGCGGAGTTGGCCAGGTGCAGCGCGGCGCCGGTCAGGCCCGCCCGGCGCGCCACGTCGACGGCCTCCTCGAAGACGCGGACCTGGGCGCCGATGGTCGGGTGGGTGGGCGCGTCGGCGTAGGCCATGTGGCTCCACAGGCCGACCACCGACACGTCGCCGTCGGCCTGCGCGCGGGCGGCCGCGGCCACCACGCCCGGCCAGTCGGCGGCCGTGGCGCCCTCCCGGGACAGTCCGGTGTCGACGAAGAGGTGCACCCGCGCGGTCACGCCGGTCGCTCGCGCGGCGGCCACCACCTCGGCCAGGGCCCACTCGGCGTTGACCGACACCTCGACGTCGGCGACCAGCGCGGCGGCGTAGTCGGTGCCGGGGCCGTGCAGCCAGGACAGCACCGGCGCGGTGATCCCGGCGGCGCGCAGGGCCAGCGCCTCGTCGAGGACGGCGACCCCGAGGAAGTCGGCGCCGCCGGCGAGCACCGCGCGGGCGGCGGGGAGCAGACCGTGGCCGTAGCCGTCGGCCTTGACGACGGCCATCAGCGGCCGGCCGACCCGGTCGCGCAGCACGGCCGTGTTGGCGGCGATGGCGTCCAGGTCGACCACGACCTCGGCGCGGGCGGCTCGGTTCGTCACGGCGCCGAGTCTCCCAGGCCGATCGGGACGAACCCGGCCGCCTGCTGGATCCGGCGGATCGCGTCGGGCAGCCGCCGCAGCAGGTCCCCGGCGACCAGGGGTCCGCGCGCCGCGGCGAGCTGGCCGGTCCGGCCGTGCACGTGCGCCCCGACCGCCGCGGCCTCCGCCGCGTCCATGCCCGTGGCGAGCAGCGAACCGACGATCCCCGACAGCACGTCCCCCGTACCGGCGGTGGCGAGCCAGGGGGTGCCGGTGCCGTTGACGTACGCGGTGCCGCTCGGGTCGGCGACGACCGTGGCCTCGCCCTTGAGCAGGAGGACGGCGCCGAGGTCGGCGGCCAGCCCGCGTGCAGCGCCCAGGCGGTCGGACCCGACCTCGTTCCCGAACCGGGCGAACTCCCGGTCGTGCGGCGTGAGCACCGTCGGGGCGCTGCGGTCGCGCACCAGCCCGGGCCGGCGGGCGGCCAGCGTGAGGGCGTCGGCGTCGACCAGCACCGGCAGGTCGCTCGCCAGTACCTCGGTGAGCACCCGTTCCGCGGCGTCGTCGGTGCCCATGCCCGGGCCGACCACCCATGCCTGCACCCGGCCGGCGTCCGCCGGCCGGCCGTCGGTGACGATCGCCTCCGGCCAGGCGGCGCGGACGCCGTCCGCGGCCGTGCCCGCGTACCGGACGAGCCCCGGGCGGGTCCGGAGGGCGGCACCGGTGCACAGCACCGCGGCACCGGGGTAGACCGACGAGCCGGCGGCGACGCCGACGACGCCCTGGCTGTACTTGTCGTCGCCGGGCAGCGGGAACGGCAGCCGCAGCGCGACGTCGGCGTCGGTGAGCTGGTGGGTCCTCGCCGGCGGCAGGTCCAGGCCGATGTCGACGAGGCGCACCTCGTTCGCGAAGCCCTTGCCCTCCCCCACCACCAGGCCGGGCTTGACCGCCCCGAACGTGACCGTCGTGCCCGCCTCGAACGCCGTTCCGTGGACCGCGCCGGTGTCGGCATCCACCCCGCTCGGGACGTCGACGGCGACCAGCAGCCCCGGTCCTCGGGCCGCCTGCTCGGCGAGGGCCGCCGCCCGGGGCCGCAGACCGCCCGAGCCGCCGATGCCGACGATCCCGTCGAGGACGAGGTCGGCCCGGTCGAGGCCGTTGTCCTCCGCCGTCGGGTCCAGCACGCGGCCGCCGGCGCGACGCAGCGCACGCAGACCCGCGGGATGGGCACGGCCGGGATCGAGGAGCACGGCGGTCACCCGGGCGCCACGGGCGGCCAGGTGCGCGCCCGCCACGAGGGCGTCGCCGCCGTTGTTGCCCGCCCCGACCAGCAGCGTGATCCGCCGCCCGTAGGCGGAGCCCAGCATCCGCAGGCACACGGTCGCCAGCCCCGTGGCCGCGCGCTGCATGAGCGCCCCCTCCGGACCGGCGGCGAGGAGCGGCTCCTCGGCCGCCCGGATCTCGGCCGCCGTGTACAGCCCGATCACGTGTCGCCCCGGGGGAAGCCCTCCGCGACCACCACGGCCGAGGCGATCCCGCCGTCGTGGCTCAGCGAGAGGTGCCAGGAGGAGACGCCCAGCTGGGCGGCGCGCCCGGCCACCGTGCCGCGGATCTCCAGGTGCGGTCGGCCGTGCTCACCGACGGTCACCTCGGCGTCGTGCCAGTGCAGGTCACCGGGCGCCCCCAATGCCTTCGCCAGCGCCTCCTTGGCCGCGAACCGGGCCGCCAGCGACTCCCCCGTGCGCGGATTGCCGCTCGGCGTGTGCTGCTCGGCCGCCGTGAACAGCCGGTCGCGCAGACCCGGCGTCCGGGTGAGCGACTCGGCGAAGCGCTCGACCGGCACGACGTCGATCCCCACCCCGATGATCACGGGAACATCCTGCCGCGTCAGCGGCGGAGGTGCTGGAACGGCCGCCCGTCAGGGGCCCGCGCCGAGCTCGCGAGGCGTGGGGGGACGGGCGGTCCTTTACTCGACGGTGACGCTCTTCGCCAGGTTGCGCGGCTGGTCGACGTCCAGCCCGCGGGTGTCGGCGATCTCGCAGGCGAGCACCTGCAGCGGCACGGTGGTCACCACGGGCGCCAGCAGGGTGGGCGTGCGGGGCACCCGGATCAGGTGGTCGGCGTACGGGACGACGTCCTCGTCGCCCTCCTCCGCGATCACGATGGTGCGGGCCCCGCGGGCCCGCACCTCCTGGATGTTGGAGACGACCTTGCCGTGCACCGACTCGCGGCTGCGCGGCGACGGCACGATCACCACGACCGGGGTGCCCTGGTCGATGACGGCGATGGGTCCGTGCTTGAGCTCACCGGCCGCGAAGCCCTCGGCGTGGATGTAGGCCAGCTCCTTGAGCTTGAGCGCACCCTCCAGCGCGACGGGGAACCCGACGTGCCGGCCGAGGAAGAGGATCGTGTTCGCGTCGGCCAGCGAGCGGCCCAGCGCCCGGACCTCGTCCATGCCCGTGAGCACCTCGGACACGGCCTCGGGGAGCCGGCGCAGGTCGTCGACGATCGCCGCGACCTCGTCCTCGTACTTGATGCCGCGCACCTGGGCGAGGAAGAGCCCGACCAGGTAGCAGGCCACGATCTGGCTGAGGAACGCCTTGGTGGAGGCGACGGCGATCTCCGGCCCGGCGTGGGTGTAGAGGACGGCGTCCGATTCGCGCGGGATGGTGGAGCCGTTGGCGTTGCAGATGGCCAGCACGCGAGCCTTCTGCTCCTTGGCGTGCCGCAGCGCCATGAGGGTGTCCATCGTCTCGCCGGACTGGCTGATGACGACGACGAGCGTGGAGCGGTCCAGCACCGGGTCCCGGTAGCGGAACTCACTGGCGACTTCGACCTCCACCGGGATGCGTGTCCAGTGCTCGATCGCGTACTTGGCGATGAGTCCGGCGTGGTACGAGGTGCCGCAGGACACCACGAAGATCTTGTCGATGTCGCGGAGTTCCTGGTCGGACAGGCGGACCTCGTCGAGCACCAGCTCGCCGTTCCCGCCCAGCCGGCCCAGCAGGGTGTCGGCGACCGCCTGCGGCTGCTCGGCGATCTCCTTGAGCATGAACCAGTCGTAGCCGCCCTTCTCGGCGGCCGCGGCGTCCCAGTCGACCGTGTAGGCCCTCGGCTCGGCGATGCCGCCGGAGAAGTCGGTGACGGTCACACCCCGCCTGCGGTCGATCTCGACGACCTGGTCCTGACCGAGCTCGCGGGCCTCGCGGGTGTGGCCGATGAACGCGGCGACGTCGGAGCCGAGGAAGTACTCGCCGTCGCCCACCCCGACCACCAGGGGGCTGCTGCGCCGCGCGGCGACCAGGGTGTCGGGCTCGAGCGCCGAGGTGGCGACGAGCGTGAACGCGCCCTCCAGCCGCCGGCAGACGGCCCGCATGGCCTCGGCCAACCGGCCGGGTCCCTCCGGAGCCCTCCGGTAGGCCGCCGCGAGCAGGTGCGCCGCCACCTCCGTGTCGGTCTCCGAGGTGAACTCCACGCCCTCGGCCTCGCACTCGGCGCGCAGCGACGCGAAGTTCTCGATGATCCCGTTGTGGACCACCGCGACGCTCCCGTCGGCGGAGACGTGCGGGTGCGCGTTGCGGTCGGTCGGCCCACCGTGCGTGGCCCACCGGGTGTGCCCGACGCCCACGGTCGCCGCCGGCAGCGGCCGCTCGGCGAGCACCTTCTCCAGATTGGCCAGCTTGCCGGCCTTCTTCGCCGAGGTCAGCTCGCCGTCAGCGACGACGGCGATCCCGGCGGAGTCGTAACCCCGGTACTCGAGCCGGCGCAGGCCCTCCAGGACAACGTCCCGGGCGTCCCGCGGACCGACGTAACCCACGATGCCGCACATTCGATCGAGGGTACCGGCGGTGACGAACCATTCCCGCCAGTGACACTGTCGTGCTCCGCACGACACCGCCGCCAGGAGCCCACGTCCGTCACGGTGAGCCGCTGCGTCACTCCGGGGTGAGGCCTCCGGCCCACCTCGTCGCGACGGGCCACCCGCGTGGTCCCTAACCGACCGCGGCGACGACCTCCGCCAACCGGGCCGCCACCTCGTCGGCCTGCCGCTGGGTGGGCGCCTCGACCATCACGCGCACCAACTGCTCGGTGCCGGAGGGGCGCAGCAGGACCCGGCCGGTGTCGCCGAGCTCCTCCTCGACGGCGTTGACGGCCTCGGCGACGGCGTCGCTCTCCGCGACCGCCAGCCGGTCGTTGACTGGCACGTTGATGAGCGTCTGCGGCAGCCGCTGCACGACCGACGCCAGCTCGGCCAGCGAGGCGCCGGTGGCCCGCATCCGGGACAGCAGCGCCAGTCCGGTGAGCAGGCCGTCGCCCGTCGTGGCGTGGTCGAGGAAGACGAGGTGGCCGCTCTGCTCGCCGCCCAGGCTCAGCCCGTGCTCCCGGAGCGCCTCCAGCACGTAGCGGTCACCGACCGCGGTCGTCCGCACGGCGATGCCGGCGTCGCGCATGGTGTGGTGGAAGCCGAGGTTGCTCATGACCGTCGCGACGACGGTGTCGCCCTTGAGCGCGCCGCGCTCGTGCAGGGCGAGGGCGCAGACGGCCAGGATCGCGTCCCCGTCGACGACCTCGCCCTCGGCGGTGACCGCCAGGCAGCGGTCGGCGTCGCCGTCGTGGGCGATCCCGAGGTCGGCACCCTGCTGCCGCACGGCCTCGATCAGCGGACCGAGGTGCGTGGAGCCGACGCCGTCGTTGATGTTCCAGCCGTCCGGCTGGTCACCGATCGCGTGCACGGTGGCGCCCGCGCGCCGGTAGACCTCGGGGGCCGTGCCGGCCGCGGCGCCGTGGGCGCAGTCGACGACCAGCCGGAGGCCGGTGAGCGGCTGGTCCACGGTCGAGAGGACGTGCTGGGCGTAGCGCTCGATCGCGTCGGGCAGCGCGCGCACCCGGCCGATGGCCGCACCGGTGGGCCGCAGACCGTCGGAGGAGCCGCTGAGGACCGTCTGCTCGATGGCCGCCTCCACCGCGTCGGGCAGCTTGTGACCACCGCGGCTGAAGAGCTTGATCCCGTTGTCGGGCATGGGGTTGTGGCTGGCCGAGATCATGACGCCGAGGTCGGCGCCGGTCTCGGCGGTCAGGTAGGCGAGGGCGGGCGTGGGCACCACGCCGGCGAGCAGCACCTCGGCACCGGCGCTGGCCAGGCCGGCCACCACCGCGGCCTCCAGCATCTCCCCGCTGGCGCGGGGGTCACGCCCGACGACCGCGACGGGACGCGAGGTCCCGTCGCGGTCGGCGAGCACTCCGGCGGCAGCGCGTGCCACCGAGAGGGACAGCTCCGGCGTGAGGTCGGCGTTCGCCAGACCCCGGACGCCGTCGGTCCCGAAGAGACGACCCAACGGCCTGCGGGTCAGCGCTTGGAGTACTGAGGCGCCTTGCGCGCCTTCTTCAGGCCGTACTTCTTGCGCTCGGTGACGCGGGCGTCCCGGGTGAGGAAGCCGGCCTTCTTGAGGGCGGGACGGTCGTCGCCCTCGACCTCGATGAGTGCGCGGGCGATGGCCAGGCGCAGGGCACCGGCCTGACCCGTGACGCCGCCGCCCTTGAGGATGCCGACGACGTCGTACTGCTCGGCCTTCTCCAGGATCACGAACGGCTCACGGATGAGCTGCTGGTGCACCTTGTTGGGGAAGTACTCCTCCAGGCTGCGGCCGTTCAGCCGGAACTGGCCGGTGCCCGGGAGGAGGCGGACACGGACGACGGCCTCCTTGCGGCGGCCGACGGTCTGGATGGGACGCCCGTCGGCGTCGGTCAGGGTCGCTGCGCTGGTCACTGGGCCACCTGCTTGATCTCGAAGGTCTGGGGCTGCTGCGCAGCGTGGGGGTGCTCGGGGCCGGCGTACACCTTGAGCTTGGACAGCATCTGCCGTCCCAGCGAGTTGTGCGGCAGCATCCCCTTGACCGCCCGCTCGACGACGCGGTCGGGGTGGGTGCGCAGCTGGTCGCCCACGTTGATGGTCTTGAGACCACCCGGGTGACCGGAGTGCCGGTAGGCGCGCTTGTCGTCCCGCTTGGAACCGGTCAGCGCGACCTTGCCGGCGTTGACGATGACGACGAAGTCGCCGACGTCCACGTGCGGGGCGTACTGGGGCTTGTGCTTGCCGCGCAGCAGCTGCGCGGTCTGGCTGGCGAGTCGGCCGAGCACCACGTCGGTGGCGTCGATGACATGCCAGGCCCGGGCGATCTCGCCGGGCTTGGGTGAGTACGTGCGCACGGCGCTCGTGTCCTCCGTCGTCGTCGGGATGGCTGGTGGGATCGCCTCACCGAGCACGGGAGACGGTGCGACACGCGGGCACCAGCCGGCTTGCGCGCGCCAGCCCGTCACGATACCAGTCGACGGACCCGTCCTCCTGACCCCCTCAGGCTCGGGGGAACCTCGGGACGGGTGCGCTCAGACGACCGTGCGCAGCGCCCCGGTGTCGACGTCGTAGACCGTGCCGCGGACCTCGGTCGCGATCAAGAGGGCGCTCTCCCGGACCAGCCGCACCGACTCGCGCACGTCGTCGTCCACCGTGGTGAAGGCCCGCATGGGCCAGGGCGGCCGCTGCCCGGTCGACTGCTCCACCTGCGCGGCGAACGCCTCCTCGTCGGCGCCCTCCAGGCCGCAGCGGGTGTGGTGGACGAGCAGCACCTCACGGGTCCCGAGGACGTGCTGCGAGATGGCGAGCGACCGGATCGTGTCCTCGGTGACGACCCCGCCCGCGTTGCGGATGACGTGCGCGTCCCCGACGGCCAGGCCCAGCAGCCGGTAGACGTCCATGCGGGCGTCCATGCAGGCGACGACGGCGACACCACGGGCCGGCCGGGCGGGCAGCCCTGCCGGTGCCCGCCCGACCCACTCGGCGTTCGCCGCCAGCATCCGGTCGATCTCGGCCACGCATTCCTCCGTCCCAGGACCCGTGCACCGGACCCTAGCCGGACGCCCGGGCCGACCGGTACCGGTGGACCGTCTCCCCCACCGCAGCGGGGCTCAGTTCGGGCCGTCCCCCCGCGTGGGCCACCGTGAGCGCCGCCGCCGCGGCCGCGGCCCATGCGGCGTCCTCGGGGCCGGCGCCACCCAGGAGGGTCGCGGCGAGCGCCGCCACGGCGGCGTCCCCGGCACCGGTGGGGTCGACCGGTGGGCCACCGAGCAGCGGGACCACCGTGTCGCCGTCGGCCCAGCGCGGATCGACCTCGAGCATGCCGGCGGCGGTTCCGAGGCCCGGCCCGGCCCGCCAGGCGACGACGTCGCCCGCCTCGCCCGCGGCCAGCGACACCAGCCGGGGCCCGGCCGTGAGGAGCTCCGCCGCGGCCTCGCGCGCGTCGTCCACGCCGCGCAGGTCCCGACCGACCCACCGGGTCGCCTCCACCGCGTCGGCGCGGAGGACCTCGGTGCGGGCGAGCACCGCCGCCCTCGTCCCCGCGTCGCCCGGGGCACCGTCGGTGACGACCACGGCTTCCGCGGGCGCCCGGTCCAGCGCGGCCCGCACCGCCTCCCCGGGCTGCTGGAGCTGGAGGCTGAGCACCTGGCACCCGGCGACCAGGTCGTCGGCCGCGGCGACGTCGTCGCCGGTCAGCAGCACTCCGGCCGGCACGTGCTCGACCAGCCTGCGCGTCCCGCCGTTCCCGACCAGGTCCAGGAGGAGCGCCGTCGCCGTACCGGGCCGGGTCACCACGCCGGAGACGTCGATGCCGTCGGCCACCGCCTGCGCCCGCGCCTGGGCGCCGGGCCCGTCGTCCCCGACCACCCCCACCAGGGCGACGGGCACGCCGAGCTGCGCCAGCGCCACCGCCTGGTTGGCCCCCTTGCCCCCGAGCAGCTCGCGGCGCTCCGTGGCCCGGACCGAGCCGCCGGCGTCGGGCAGCCCGTCCACCCAGAGGACCAGGTCCCGGCCGATCTGCCCCAGCACGACGACGTCGGTCATCCGGGCCCTCCTCCGTCCGCTCCCGGCCGCTCGCGGAACCGGTCGGGGGTCGATCGGTCAGGATGTGCCCCGTGCGCACAGTGGAGGAACACCGGGCAGCGGTCGCCGCGCTGCTGTCGCCCCTTCCCGAGGAGGAGGTCCCCCTCGGCGCCGCCCACGGCCGGGTGCTGGCGCGGGACGTGACCGCCGCGGTCGCGCTGCCCGGCTTCGACAACTCCGCGATGGACGGGTACGCCGCGCGCTGGGCCGACGTCCGTGCCGCACCCGTCCCCCTCCCCGTGGTGGAGGACATCCCGGCCGGGCGGACCGACGTCGTCCCGCTGGCGCCGGGGACGGTGCACCGGATCATGACGGGCGCTCCGCTGCCGCCCGGCGCCGACGTCGTCGTTCCCGTGGAGCTGACCGACGGCGGTACCGACGTGGTGGAGATCCGCGAGGCGCCCCCGCCCGGCAGCCACCTGCGCATGGCGGGCGAGGACATCGCCCGGGGTGCGGTGGCGCTGCAGGCCGGCAGCCCCCTCGGTGCGGCGCAGCTCGGCCTGGCCGCGGCCGTGGGGGTCGGCGCGGTACCCGTCCGGCGCCGGCCCCGGGTCCTCGTCCTGTCGACCGGGAGCGAGCTGGTCGCGCCGGGACAGCCGTTGCTCCCCGGGCAGATCTACGAGTCCAACTCCCGACTCCTCGTCGCAGCGGTGGAGGACGCCGGCGGCGAGGCCCGCCGGCTGCACTTCGTGCCCGACGACGTCGACCAGTTCCTCGCCACCGTGCGCGCGGAACTGGCGTCGGCGGACCTGCTGGTCACCAGCGGCGGCGTCAGCGCCGGCGCCTACGAGGTGGTGAAGGACGCCTTCCGGGGCCTGGGCACCGTCGAGTTCGTCAAGGTGTCGATGCAGCCGGGTGGCCCGCAGGGCGCGGGCACGGTGGACGGCGTCCCGGTGGTGACGCTGCCGGGCAACCCGGTCAGCGCCTTCGTGTCCTTCGAGGTGTTCGTGCGGCCGGCGCTGCGGCGCGCGCTGGGACACCTCTCCCCCGACCGCCTGCGCGTGCCCGCCCGCCTGACCGGCCCGCTGCGCTCCCCCGCCGGGCGCCGGCAGTTCCTGCGGGGGCGGTACGACGGCGGGACCGTCTCCCAGGTCGGGGGCCCCGGTTCCCATCTCGTGGCGCACCTGGCCCGCGCCAACTGCCTGGTCGTCGTCCCGGAGGACGTCACCGACCTGCCCGCCGGCGCCGACGTCGACGTCCTCCTGATCGAAGGAGCCCTGCAATGAGCGAGTCCCGGCTCACGCACGTCGACGAGACCGGCGCGGCGCGCATGGTCGACGTCAGCGCCAAGCCCGTCACCGCCCGGGAGGCGACCGCGGCCGGGCGGGTGCTGGTCGGCCCGGAGGTGATCGAGCTGCTGCGCGGGCGGGGCGTGCCGAAGGGCGACGCGGTGGCCGTCGCGCGGATCGCGGGGATCGCCGGGGCGAAGCGGACGCCGGACCTCGTGCCGCTGTGCCATCCGATCGCCCTGCACGGCGTGACGGTCGACGTCGAGGTGGCCGACGACGGCATCGACATCACCGCGACCGCACGCACCGCCGACCGGACCGGGGTGGAGATGGAGGCGCTCACCGCCGTGACCGTCGCCGGGTTGACGATGATCGACATGGTGAAGGCCGTCGACCCACGGGCCTCGATCACCGACGTCCGGCTGCTCCGGAAGTCCGGCGGGAAGAGCGGGGTGTGGACCAGATGAGCGACCTCCCCGCCGACGCCCGCGCCGTCGTGGTCACCGCGTCCAACCGGGCGTTCGCCGGCGTCTACGAGGACCGGAGCGGCCGCCTGCTCGTCGAGGGCCTGGAGGGCCTCGGTTTCGACGTCGAAGGCCCGAGGCTGCGACCCGACGACGTCGACGAGCTCGAGGCGGTGCTGCGCGCCTCGGTCGACGCCCGCTTCGACGTCGTGCTGACGACCGGGGGTACGGGTCTGTCGCCCACCGACGTCACGCCGGAGGCCACCCGCCGGGTGCTGGAGCGGGAGGCGCCGGGGATCGCCGAGGCGGTGCGCCGGTACGGGGCGGAGCAGGGGGTGCCGACGTCGGTGCTGTCCCGCGGCCTGGCCGGGACGGCGGGACGGACCCTGATCGTCAACCTGCCGGGCTCGACCGGGGGCGTCCGGGACGCCCTGGCGGTGCTCGGCCCGCTGCTCCCCCACGTCGTGAGCCAGCTCCGCGGCGGAGACCACTGAGGGAGGACTCCGTCCTCCCCACCCTCGCAGGCCCGCGGCGGGACGGGGCCGCTCACTCCGGCAGGACGATGCGCTCCTGGTGGGTGTAGACGTTGCAGCCGTCGCCCCGGAGGAAGCCGACCAGCGTGATACCGACCTCGCGGGCCAGTTCCACGGCGAGGGACGACGGCGCCGAGACCGCGGCCAGCACCGGGATGCCGGCCATCGCCGCCTTCTGGGTCAGCTCAAAGCTGGCCCGGCCGCTGACCATGAGCACGTGGCCGGAGAGGGGCAGCCGACCGGTCCGGACGGCGTCACCGACCACCTTGTCGACGGCGTTGTGCCGCCCGACGTCCTCCCGCAGGGCCACCAGCTCACCGGCCGCGGTGAACAGCCCGGCGGCGTGCAGACCGCCGGTCTTCTCGAACACCTGCTGCTCGGCACGCAGCCGGTCCGGCAGGGCGAACAGCACTTCCAGCGGTACCCGCGCCGCGTCGGCGGCCACGTCGTAGGCCGTCTTCGTGCGGATCGCGTCGATGCTGGCCTTGCCGCAGACGCCGCAGGAGCTGGACGTGTAGAAGTTCCGCTCCAGACCGGTGTCCGGGACCGGCACGCCAGGCGCGAGGTCGACGTCCACGACGTTGTAGGTGTTGCGGCCGTCGGCGTCCACCGAGTCGCAGTACCGCAGCCCCGCGACGTCGTCGTGCCCGCCGATCACGCCCTCGGTCGCGAGGAAGCCGTGCACCAGGTCGAAGTCCTCCCCGGGCGTCCGCATCGTCACCGCCAGCGGTGAACCGGCCAGCCGGATCTCCAGCGGCTCCTCGGCCGCGACCGTGTCCGGCCGGGTGGTGTGCTGCGGACCGCGGATGCGCAGCACCGGTGTCCGGCTGGTGACTCGTCCCACGCGCGAGACGGTACCCACGTGCCGGCCCTACGGTGACGCGGTGGACCCGCTGCCGCCGTACACCGCCGTGGTGCTGGCGGGCGGCAAGGCGGCCCGCCTGGGCGGGCAGGCCAAGCCGCAGCTGGTCGTGGGTGGCCGACCGATGCTCGCGACCGTCCTGGCCGCGGTCCGCGACGCCGACGAGCGGATCGTCGTGGGCCCCCCGCAGCCGGTTCCCCCTGGTGTCGTCGTCGTCCGGGAGCAGCCACCCCGCGGTGGCCCGGTGGCCGCCGTCCGCGCCGGGCTGGCCGAGGTCGGCACCGAGGTCGTCGTCGTGCTCGCCGGGGACCTGCCGTTCGTGACCGCGGACCTGGTGCGTCGGCTCCGGGAGAGCCTCACCGGCGACGGCGTCCTGGTGGTCGACGACTCCGGCCGCGACCAGTACCTGCTGGGTGCCTGGCGGACGGCGGCCCTCCGATCGGCCGTCGCCGCTGCTACCGGGCCGACGTCCCTCCGCAGGGTGCTCGCGCCGCTGGCCGTCCGCCGCCTGCGGCCAATCGTGGCACCCGGCCGGCCGCCACCGTGGCTGGACTGCGACACCCCGGCCGACCTGGCCCGTGCCCGCGCCCTGGCCCCACCCTCCGAGGAGGCGCGACCCCGTCCGCCGGTGCTGCCGCGCTTCCAGCCCCCCACGGAACCCGGTTGAGCCGTTAGCCTCGGCCCACCCCCGCAGGAGAGGACCGATGCCCCACCGTTCCCGTCTCGTCGCGCTGGCGTCCGCGGCCGTGCTCATGACCGCCTGCACCGACGTGACGCCGGGCGTCGCCAGTCCCGCAGGACCGACGACCTCGGCGCCGGCGCCCCCCAGCAGCGCACCGGCCCCGTCCTCGGTCCCCGTTCCCACCGACGCGCAGTCCCCGGACGCCTCGTCCCCCGCCGACACCGGCGAGGACGGCGGCCCGGCCCAGCCCGGCTCCGACGACGATCAGGCAGGTCAGATGCACATCAAGGGTCTCCGGCTCACCGGGCAGAACGGCCTGTCCCGGCTGGTCGTGGACCTCGGCGGCAACGGCGTCCCCGAGTGGACCGTCGGCTACGCCGAGGCCGTCGGCCCGGACGGCGCGCCGGTCGACGTCGCCGGTGACGCGGTCCTGCGGGTCCGGCTGCGGACCGGCACGCCGCCGAGCGGGCAGTCGCGGTCGCGGGTCTCGGCGAACCCCGGGCCGATCGTCGAGGCCCGGACGACGGGCTTCTCCGGCGGCAACGAGGAGGTCCTGATCGGCATCCACGGCGGCCAGCTGCCGTTCCGTGCCTACGCATTGACCGACCCGGGCCGGATCGTCATCGACGTGCACCCCGGGGGCTGAGCCGGCGCACCTGTGTGGGGCCGCCCCTCCGGCGGGTAGGGCGGCTTGCGTGCGCATCGTCATCGCCGGGGCCCACGGGCAGGTCGCCCGCCGCCTGGGCCGCCTGCTGTCCGCCCGTGGCGACACCGTCGTCGGCATCGTGCGCAATCCGGCCCACCCGGCCGACCTGGTCGCCGACGGGGTGGAGCCGGCGGTCCTCGACCTGGAGGCGGCCTCGGCCGACGAGGTGGCGGCCGCGCTCTCCGGCGCCGATGCCGTGGTCTTCGCCGCGGGGGCCGGCCCGGGCAGCGGAGCGGCGCGCAAGGACACCGTCGACCGGGCGGCCGCCGTCCTGCTCGCCGACGCCGCCGAGCGGGCGGGGGTGACGCGCTACCTCCTCCTGTCCTCCATGGGCGTCGACGCCGTCGCCGACGGCCGCCGTCCCGAGGGGATGGAGGAGGTCTTCACCGCCTACCTCCGGGCCAAGCTCGCGGCCGAGCAGGACCTGCTCGCGCGGTCCGCCCTCCGGACGACGGTGCTGCGGCCCGGCGGGCTCACCGACGACCCCGGGACCGGCCGGGTCAGCCTGGGGCGCCAGGTGGAGCGCGGCAGCGTCCCGCGGGACGACGTCGCCGCGGTCGTGGTGGCCCTCCTGGACGCCGACCTCGACGGCACCGTGCTGGAACTGACCGGCGGCCCGACCCCGCTCGCGCAGGCGGTCGCGGCCGCGCGTGGCGGCTAGCCGCGCCGGGCGCGGGTCACCAGGGCACGGGCGGCGAGCTCCTCGTCCACCGGGTAGTCGACGTGGACCAGGGTGAGCCCGCCGGCCGGCGCCACCGGCACGTCGCCGGCCCGCTCGGTACGGCTGAGCAAGGCGGCCGGCCACTGCGGCGGGCGCCGGCGCTCGCCCACGACGAGGAGCGCCCCGACGAGGCTGCGGACCATCGAGTGGCAGAAGGCATCGGCGGACGCGGCCACGGTGATCAGCCCGCCCTCGCGCACCACGTCGAGGGCGAGGAGGGTGCGGATCGTCGTCGCTCCCTCGCGGCGCCGGCAGAAGGCGGCGAAGTCGTGCTCGCCGAGGAGCAGCCCCGCAGCCTCCGCCATGGCCTCGGCGTCCAGGGACCGGGGCCACCCCACCGTGTCGGCGCGGCGCAGCGGTGGCGGGCCGGAGGGGTGGTCGGTCAGCCGGTAGACGTAGTGCCTGCCGAGCGCGCTGAAGCGGGCGTCGAAGTCCGGGTGCGCCCGCACGACGGCGGGCACCGCGATGTCGGGCGGCAGCACGCCGCGCAGCCGCCGCACGAGGCGGGTCTCGTGCTCCCGCCAGACCTCCGCCGATACGTCGCAGTGGGCCACCTGCCCGGTCGCGTGGACCCCCGCGTCGGTCCGGCCGGCCACGGTCAGGTTCACCGGGACGCGCAGCACCATCGACAGCGCCTGCTCCAGCTCGCCCTGGACGGTGCGCTGGCCGGGCTGCCGCGCCCACCCGTGCAGCTGCGTGCCGTCGTAGCTGACGGCCAGTCGAAGACGCACGAGCCCGTCACCGTTGCCGGTGACGGGCTCGTCGGGGTGCTGCGTGGCGATCAGCGACCGCTCACTGCGGGTCGGGAGCGGCGTCGCCCCCCTGGTACAGGGTGCCTGAGGTCGCGGCGTCGCTGAGCTCGGCGGCCTCGATCTCCGCCGCGGCGGCCGCGGCGAGCTCGGGCGACAGGGCCGGGTCGTCGACGATCGCGGCGTTCTGCCGGATCGGCTCCGGTTCAACGGCGCCGTCGTCCTGGCGCGAACCGTCGGGGTTGTACAGGTCGGTGACGACCTGCTGCGCCTCCTGGTCGACCGAGCCGTCGGTCACGGCCGGGGAGGTGTCCCCACCGGGGCCCGTGGTCTCGCCCTCGAGGGTCGCCCCCTGGTCGCCGCCACCGGCGCGCACGCCCACCGCTCCGGCGTTGCCGCCCTCGCCCGGGGTACCCGGCTGGGGCGCCGTGTCGCTGTCGTCCGCCGGGACCGGGGCCTCGGGGTCGGTCACTTGGCGCCGTCCGTGCCCTCGGCGTCGGCCGGCGACTCCGCGTCGGCGGCCACCGCGTCGGTGTCGGTCCCGGTGGCGTCGGCACCGTCCGCGGCGACCGCCTCGTCGCCGGACTCCGCGTCGGTGGACTCGGCGTCGGTCGCGACCGCATCGCCGGCGTCGGCGTCGGCGTCCTCGAGCGCGTCGGCCGTGACCTCACCGGAGGCGGCGGCCGCACCGGCGCCGGACGCGAACGTCGTGCCGCGGGCGCGCTCGGCCTCGCCGACGGCCTGCTGGCCCACTGTCAGGGCCTCGACCAGCTCGATGACCGCCATCGGCGCGTTGTCGCCCTTGCGGGGACCGACCTTGGTGATCCGGGTGTAGCCACCGGGCCGGTTCTCGTAGCGGGGGCCGATCTCGGCGAAGAGGGTGTGGACGACGTCCTTGTCCCGGATGGTCGTCATGACCTGACGACGCGCGTGCAGGTCACCGCGCTTGGCGAAGGTCACCAGCTTCTCGGCCAGGGGACGCAGGCGCTTCGCCTTCGTCTCGGTGGTCGTGATCCGCCCGTGCTCGAACAGCGAGGTGGCCAGGTTGGCCAGCATCAGCCGCTCGTGCGAGGGGGACCCGCCGAGACGGGGGCCCTTGGTGGGGGTGGGCATGTCGGTCCTTCCTCGAGCGGCCGTGCGCTGCGTGCTCGGCTGCATCCGTGGTGGTGCGTCGTCCGGGTCGTGCTGGTGGTGCGGTGGTGCTCACGTCCAGTGTGGCCGCCCGGGGGCGGGCGCCGGGCGGCGGGTGGACCCCACCGCCCGGCGGCCCCTGCGGGCGCTGGCACGGCGTCCTTCTAGAGCTGCTCGGTCTCCTGGTAGGAGCCGTCGCTGTACTCGACCTCGGCGTCGTACCCGTGCTGCTGGTAGGCGTCGGTCTCGTAGCCCTCGTCGTAGCTCTCGACGGAGGTGGGGATGAACCCGGGCGGGCTGTCCTTGAGCGCGAGACCCATGGCCGCCAGCTTCATCTTGACCTCGTCGATCGACTTGGCCCCGAAGTTGCGGATGTCGAGCAGGTCGGCCTCCGAGCGGGTGACGAGCTCCCCGACGGTGTGCACGCCCTCGCGCTTGAGGCAGTTGTAGGACCGGACGGTGAGGTCCATGTCCTCGATCGGCATCGAGAAGTTCGCGATGTCCGCGGCCTCGGCCGGGCTCGGCCCGACCTCGATGCCCTCGGCCTCGACGTTGAGCTCCCGCAGGAGGCCGAACAGCTCGACCAGCGTCGAGCCGGCGGACGCGATGGCGTCGCGCGGGGCGATCGACGGCTTGGTCTCGACGTCGACCACGAGGCGGTCGAAGTCGGTGCGCTGCTCGACGCGGGTCGCCTCGACGGCGTAGGTGACCTTGAGGACCGGCGAGTAGATCGAGTCGACCGGGATGCGGCCGATCTCCTGGCCGGGCTGCTTGTTCTGCGGCGCCGGCACGTAGCCGCGGCCCCGCTCGACGACCAGCTCGATCTCGAGCCGCCCCTTGCCGTTGAGGGTCGCGATGTGCAGGTCGGGGTTGTGCACCTCGACACCGGCCGGCGGCGCGATGTCCGCGGCGGTCACCTCACCGGGGCCCTGCTTGCGCAGGTACATGGTCACCGGCTCGTCGGAGTCGGAGCTGACGACCAGGCCCTTGAGGTTCAGGATGATCTCGGTGACGTCCTCCTTGACGCCCGGCACGGTCGTGAACTCGTGCAGGGTGCCCTCGATGCGGATGCTGGTGACAGCAGCGCCGGGGATCGAGGAGAGGAGCGTGCGGCGCAGGGAGTTGCCGAGGGTGTAACCGAAGCCCGGCTCGAGCGGCTCGATGACGAACCGCGAGCGCTGCTCGGAGATCGTCTCCTCGGTCAGGGTGGGGCGCTGTGCGATGAGCATGGTGGTTCTCCTTCGGGTCCTCCGGCGCCCGCCATATGACGCCGTGAGGGGGTGGTGCGGGCTCCGGCGGGCATCTGTCCGCCCGCCGGAGCCGTGGCCCCCTCGCAGGGTCCCACCGCGAGCGTGCGAGCGGTGGGGGGCGGGGGGTCCTTCGTGGGGTCCTTCTGCTTACTTGGAGTAGAGCTCCACGATCAGCTGCTCCTGGACCGGGGTGTCGATGACCTGACGGGCCGGGATGCTGTGCACGAGCACGCGCAGCTGGCTGCTGATGACCTCCAGCCACGGCGGCACGGGCCGCTCGCCGGCGCGGGCCTGGGCGATCTCGAACGGCAGCATCCGGCGCGACTTCTCGGCGACCTCGATGATGTCGTTCTCGCTCACCCGGTAGGACGGGATGTCCACCTTGCGGCCGTTGACGCGGATGTGGCCGTGGCGGACCAGCTGGCGGGCCATGTCGCGGGACTCGGCGAAGCCGGCCCGGTAGACGACGTTGTCCAGCCGCGACTCCAGGATCTGGAGGAGGACCTCACCGGTCTTGCCGGTCTTGCGGTTGGCCTCCTCGTAGTACCCGCGGAACTGCTTCTCGAGGACGCCGTAGATGCGGCGGGCCTTCTGCTTCTCACGGAGCTGGAGCAGGTACTCGCTGTCCTTGCTGCGGCCACGGCCGTGCTCGCCCGGCGGGTACGGCCGGATCTCGATCGGGCACTTCGGGGACTCGCACTTGCTGCCCTTGAGGAACAGCTTCATCTTCTCGCGCCGGCACATGCGGCAGTCGGCTCCGGTGTAACGGGCCACGTCAAATACTCCTGTTTCGTCTCGTCAGTGGCCGGTCAGACCCGGCGGCGCTTCTTGGGGCGGCAGCCGTTGTGCGGCTGCGGCGTCACGTCCTGGATCTGACCCACCTCGAGGCCGGTGGCCTGGAGCGAGCGGATCGCGGTCTCACGGCCGGAGCCGGGGCCCTTGACGAAGACGTCGACCTTGCGCATGCCGTGCTCCTGCGCCTTGCGGGCGGCGTTCTCGGCAGCCATCTGCGCGGCGAACGGCGTGGACTTGCGCGAGCCCTTGAAGCCGACGTGGCCGGCGGAGGCCCAGCTGATCACGTTCCCGCTCGGGTCGGTGATCGACACGATCGTGTTGTTGAACGTGCTCTTGATGTGCGCCGCGCCGTGGGCGACGTTCTTCTTCTCCTTGCGGCGGACCTTCTTGGCGCCGGCCGCGGTGCGAGCCCTGGGAGGCATAAGTCTGTTTCGTTCCTTTACTTCGTGGCCAGATGGAACGGCCACCCTTCAGGGGCCCGCGCCGAGCCTGCGAGGCGCGGGGGGAAGGGTGGTCCTTACTTCTTGCCGGCCTTCTTCTTGCCGGCGATGGTCTTGCGCGGGCCCTTGCTGGAGCGCGCGTTGGTGCGGGTGCGCTGACCGTGGACCGGGAGCCCGCGGCGGTGACGCAGACCCTGGTAGCAGCCGATCTCCACCTTGCGGCGGATGTCACCGGCCACCTCGCGGCGCAGGTCACCCTCGACGCGGAAGTGCTCGTCGATGTAGTCGCGCAGCTTCAGCAGGTCCTCGTCGCCGAGGTCCTTGACCCGCAGGTCCGGGCTGACGCCGGTCGCGGCCAAGGTCTCCTTGGCGTGAGCCTTGCCGATGCCATAGATGTAGGTGAGCGCGATCTCCATCCGCTTCTCGCGGGGGAGGTCGACGCCGGCCAGTCGTGCCATGTTCAGGAACTCCCTCAGCCCTGGCGCTGCTTGTGCCGGGCGTTGTCGCAGATGACCATGACCCGGCCGTGCCGGCGGATCACCTTGCACTTGTCGCAGATCTTCTTCACCGACGGCTGGACCTTCACCGGTGCCGCCCCTCATTCCTCAGATCGTGTGCCGACCGCTGCCTGCCCGGGGACTCCCAGGACACGACGCGGCCGAGCGATTACTTGTAGCGGTAGACGATGCGACCGCGGGTCAGGTCGTAGGGCGAGAGCTCCACGACCACGCGGTCCTCGGGCAGGATGCGGATGTAGTGCTGCCGCATCTTGCCGCTGATGTGGGCGAGCACCCGGTGCCCGTTCTGCAGCTCGACCCGGAACATCGCGTTGGGCAGCGGCTCGACGACGCGACCCTCGACCTCGATGGCCCCGTCCTTCTTCGCCATGCCTTGAACGCGCTCCCTGACTCGGTGGTACTGGTCACCGTCGCTTGTCGCTGCGCGCACACGCCGGAGACCGACTGGACGCGCTCGGTGATTGCAGAACAGGTGGTGCAGTACTTCTCTCGGCGCTCTCGCGAGGGCGTCCCGCGTCACGCGGCCACAGCACGACGACGGGACGGCGCTAGCGCCACAGAACATGGTACCCCGGGGCACCACTGGTCTCCAACCCGCCCCGGGGGTGAGGAAGGACCCACCTCCCCCGGCCGCTCGGGGCGGAACCCGTTCCCGGTCCCCCGAGCGTGCGTGGGCGGGGAGGACGGCCGGAGGGACCCCCTCATCGTCTCAGCCCTCGCACGCTCGGGCCGAGCCTCTGGAGGGGGCCTCAGGTGCGGGGGGTGATGCCGAACGGGGCCAGGCCGGCGACGCCGCCGTCCTCCGCCGTGAGGACCCACGGGCCCTCGGGAGTGATGGCCACCGTGTGCTCGAAGTGCGCGGCGCGCGACCCGTCCTTGGTGACGACGGTCCAGCCGTCCTCGAGCTCCACCGTCGCCGGGTCGCCCACCGTGACCATCGGCTCGATGGCCAGGGCCAGGCCCGGGACCAGCTTGGGGCCGCGGCCGGGCCGGCCGTAGTTCAGCACGTGCGGGTCCTGGTGCATCTCGGTGCCGATGCCGTGCCCGCCGTAGTGGTCGACGATCCCGTACGGATGGGACTCGGCGGTGATGGTGTGCTCGACGGCGGAGCTGATGTCGGTCAGCCGTCCACCCGCGACGGCCCTCGCCAGCCCGGCCCACATGGACCGTTCCGTCACGTCCAGCAACGCGGCGTCCTCGGCGGACGGCTCTCCCACCGTCACCGTGACCGCCGAGTCGCCGTGCCAGCCGTGCAGGATGGCACCGCAGTCGATCGAGATGTTGTCGCCCTGGGCGAGCGCGCGCCGGCGGTCCGGGATGCCGTGGACGATCTCGTTGTTGATAGAGGCGCAGATGCTGCCCGTGAACCCGTGGTAGCCGAGGAAGGACGGGACGGCGCCGGCGGTCCGGATGTGGTCCTCGGCGACCGCGTCGAGCTCGCCGGTCGTCACGCCGGGGCGGATCTCGGCGAGGACGGCCTTGATCGCGCCGGCCACGACCAGCCCGGCTCCACGCATGAGCTCGATCTCGTGCGGTGTCTTGATCTGGATCATGCGTCCACTCCACTTCGCCAGCAGGGGGAGGCGACCCAGGATTCTCGAGGTCATCGCCGTCCCCGCTCCCGCTCGTTCAGTCTGCGCCCGGCCGCTCGTCGTCGGCCACGCCGAGCGCCCGCAGCGCCCGTGCCGTGACCTCCTCGACCTCGCCGATGGCGTCGATGCGGGCCAGCAGCCCCTCCCCCTCGTAGAACCCGGAGAGGGGCGCGGTCTGCTCCTGGTAGACGTGCAGGCGGCGCCGCACGGTCTCGGGCTTGTCGTCGTCGCGCTGGACCATCTGGCCGTCCACCAGCATCCGGCGGCCGGAGAGCCGACGGACCAGCTCCTCCTCGTCCACGACCAGTTCCAGCACCCGGTCCAGGGCCTGGCCGAGCTCGGACAGCGACGAGCGCAGCTGTTCGGCCTGCGCGATGGTGCGGGGGAAGCCGTCCAGCAGGAAGCCGCCCTTGGCGTCGGGCTCGGCCAGGCGGTCCTTCACCATGGCGACCGTGATCTCGTCGGGCACCAGGTCACCGGCGTCCATGTAGGTCTTGGCCTGCTGGCCCAGCTCCGTCTGCCCGCTCACGTTGGCGCGGAAGATGTCGCCGGTCGAGATCGCGGGGACGCCGAGCTTGCCGGCGATGATCTGCGCCTGGGTGCCCTTGCCCGCTCCGGGAGGCCCCAGCAGCACCACGCGCACTACTTCAGGAACCCTTCGTAGTTGCGCTGGTTGAGTTGCGTCTCGATCTGCTTCACCGTCTCCAACCCCACTCCGACCATGATCAGCACCGCCGTCCCGCCGAACGGGAAGTTCTGGTTCTGCCCCTCCTGCGTGATCGACAGGAACAGGTTGGGCAGCACCGCCACCGTCCCCAGGTAGATCGATCCCGGCAGGGTGATCCGGGACAGTACGTACTGCAGGTACTCAGCGGTCGGGCGGCCCGGGCGGATGCCGGGGATGAAGCCGCCGTAGCGCTTCATGTCGTCGGCCCGCTCCTCGGGGTTGAAGGTGATCGACACGTAGAAGTACGTGAAGAACACGATCAGGCCGAAGTAGAACGCGACGTGCACCGGGCTGCTCTGGTCGATGATGTAGTTCTCGAAGAACCGCCGCACCGGACCGGTCTCGCTGCCCTGGAGCTGGGTGATCAGCTGCGGGAGGTAGAGCAGCGACGAGGCGAAGATGACCGGGATGACGCCGGCCTGGTTGACCTTCAGCGGCAGGTAGGTGGACGTCCCGCCGTACATGCGGCGTCCGACCATCCGCTTGGCGTACTGCACGGGGATGCGGCGCTGGGCCTGCTCCACGTACACGACCGCGCCGATGATGACCAGGGCGAAGGCGCAGACGACGGCGAAGACCACACCGCCGCGGGTCTGCAGAATCGCGCCACCCTCGGCCGGGATGCGCGCGGCGATCGAGGTGAAGATCAGCACGGACATGCCGTTGCCGATCCCCTTCTCGGTGAGGAGCTCACCGAGCCACATGATCAGCGCGGTGCCGGCCGTGAGCGCGATGACCAGGACGACGGTCGACCAGACGGAGTCCGACGGGATGATCGACTCGGGACAGCCGGGGAACAGCTGCCCACTGCGGGCCAGGGCGATGATGCCGGTGCTCTGCAGGACGGCGAGGGCGATCGTGAGATAGCGGGTGTACTGGGTCAGCTTGGCCTGACCCGACTGCCCTTCCTTCTTCAGCTGCTCGAAGCGCGGGATCACGACCACCAGCAGCTGCACGATGATGCTCGCCGTGATGTAAGGCATGATCCCCAGCGCGAAGACGCTCAGCCGCAGCAGCGCGCCGCCGGAGAACAGGTTGACCAGCGAGTAGATGTCGCGCTGGTCGGAGGCCTGCGCGATCTCGAGACAGCTGTTGATCGCCTCCACGGAGACGCCCGGCCCCGGCACCGCGGCACCCAGCCGGTACACGGCGATGATCGCCAGGGAGAACAGCAGTTTGCGCCGGAGGTCTGGCGTCCGGAACGCCGCGGCGAACGCCTGCAGCACGTGCCCTCCCCGAGTCGGTCGTGTGAGGTTAGCAATGGAAGGACCCCGCCCCCCTCACCGCTCGCGAGCTCGCGGCGAGCCTCTGGGCGGGGCCGTGGTGCAGGACCGGCAGCAGAAGGCCCCCCTGCCGGGGCCAGCCGCAACTCGCGAGTGGCGGGGGGCAGGGGGGTCCTCTCTCAGATGCGGGTGGTGCTGCCGCCGGCGGCGCCGATCTTCTCGGCGGCGGACGCGGAGAAGGCGTGCGCCTGGACGTCGACCTTGACACCGCCGAGGTCGCCGGTGCCCAGGACCTTGACCGGGTGGCCGCGGCGGACCGCGCCCGCATCGGCCAGCGTGTCCGGGTTCACCGGGCCGCCCTGCGGGAACAGGGCCGCGATGCGGTCGAGGTTGACGACCTGGAACACGACCTTGTTCGGGCTCGTGAACCCGGTGAGCTTGGGCAGCCGCATGTGCAGCGGCGTCTGCCCACCCTCGAACCGCGCGTGGGTGTTGCCGCGCGCCCCGGTGCCCTTGGTACCGCGACCGGCCGTCTTGCCCTTGGAGCCCTCACCGCGGCCGACTCGCGTCTTGGCCGTGTGGGCGCCCGGGGCCGGACGCAGGTGATGAACCTTCAGTGTCATAGCGAGTCTTTCCTCAGACTTCCTCGACGCGCACGAGGTGCGGCACCGTCGCGACCATCCCGCGGATCTCGGGACGGTCCTCCTGGACGACCGAGTCGTGGATCCGCTTCAAACCGAGGGAACGCAGCGTGTCCCGCTGGTTCTGCTTGCAGCCGATCGACGACCTGACCTGGGTGACCTTGAGCTGTGCCATCTCAGACCCCCTGACCAGCACGAGCGCGGAGCATGGCGGCCGGGGCGACGTCCTCGAGGGGAAGGCCACGACGGGCCGCGATTTCCTCGGGGCGGACGAGCTCCTTGAGCGCCTGCATCGTGGCGTGCACGATGTTGATCGGGTTCGACGACCCGAGGCTCTTGGAGAGCACGTCGTGGATGCCGGCGCACTCGAGGACGGCACGAACCGGGCCACCGGCGATGACACCGGTACCCGGGCTGGCCGGCTTGAGCAGCACGACACCGGCCGCCGCCTCACCCTGCACCGGGTGCGGGATGGTGCTGGCGATGCGCGGCACGCTGTAGAAGTGCTTCTTGGCCTCCTCGACACCCTTGGCGATCGCCGCGGGCACCTCCTTGGCCTTGCCGTAGCCCACACCGACCTTGCCGTCGCCGTCACCCACGATCACCAGGGCGGTGAAGCTGAAGCGCCGACCGCCCTTGACGACCTTGGACACGCGGTTGATGGCGACCACGCGCTCGATGTAGTTGCTCTTCTCGGCGGGCGCGCCTCCCGGGCCCCGCCCGCCGTCACGACGGTCACGGCGGTCGTTGCCGCCGCCGGCGCCGCCGCCGCGTCGCTGTGGTCCTGGCATCAGACGTCCCTCTCGATCTGCGTGTTCACGGTGCTGGCGATGCTGCTCATCAGAAGTCCAGCCCACCCTCGCGGGCACCCTCGGCCAGGGCGGCGATCCGCCCGGCGTACCGGTTCCCGCCGCGGTCGAAGACGACCGCGGAGATGCCGGCGGCCTTGGCCCGGTCGGCGATGAGGGCGCCGACCTGGCGCGCCAGGGCCGACTTGTCGCCCTCCGCGCCGCGGAGCCCCATCGTCGACGCGCTGGCCAGCGTGCGGCCGACCGTGTCGTCGACCAGCTGCACGTGGATGTGCCGCGAGCTCCGGTTGACGACCAGGCGCGGACGCTCCGGCGTGCCGGCCACGCGCTTGCGCAACCGGTTGTGGCGGCGCAGCCGCGAGACACGGCGCGCCGTGCTGATGTCGGTGCCGACCGGCTTGTGGCCGCCGGCGGACTTCCCGTTCGTGGGAGTAGTTGCGGTTGCCATCACTTACCCGTCTTCCCGACCTTGCGCTTGACGACCTCGCCCTGGTACCGCACGCCCTTGCCCTTGTACGGGTCCGGCTTGCGGATCTTGCGGATCTTGGCCGCGACCTCGCCGACCTGCTGCTTGTCGATCCCGCTCACCCGCAGGCGGGTGGGGGATTCGACGGCGAAGGTGATGCCCTCCGGGGCCTTCACCGGCACCGGGTGGCTGAAGCCCAGGGCGAACTCGAGGTCCGAGCCGCGAGCCTGGACGCGGTAACCGACACCGACGATCTCCAGGGTCTTGGTGTAGCCCTCGGTGACGCCGGTGATCATGTTGGCGATCAGCGTCCGCGAGAGCCCGTGCAGAGCGCGGTTCTGGCGCTCGTCGTTGGGCCGCTGCACGCGCAGTGTGCCGTCCTCGTCGCGCTCCACCGTGATGGGCGCCGCCACGGTGTGGTTCAGGGTGCCCTTCGGCCCCTTCACGCTGACCGTCTGGCCGTCGATGGTGACGTCCACACCGGCGGGCACGGCGATGGGGAGTCGTCCGATCCGTGACATTGTCGTTCGCTCCCTTACCAGACGTAGGCGAGGACTTCCCCGCCCACGCCCTTCTTGTTCGCCTGCTTGTCGGTCAGCAGCCCGGTGGAGGTCGAGATGATCGCCACGCCGAGACCACCCAGGACCTTGGGCAGCGAGTTGGACTTCGCGTACACCCGCAGACCGGGCTTCGAGACCCGCCGGACGCCGGCGATGCTCCGCTCCCGGTTGGGGCCGTACTTCAGGTCGATCTGCAGCTGCTTGAAGGTGGAGCCGTCCTTCTCGACGTCCTTCACCGTCCAGCCCGCGATGTAGCCCTCCTGCTGGAGGATCTCCGCGATGTGCGTCTTCAGCTTCGAGGACGGCATCACGGTGCTGTCGTGGTACGCCTGGTTGGCGTTCCGCAGCCGCGTCAGCATGTCCGCGATCGGGTCGGTCATCGTCATGGTGGTGGTGCCTCTCTCGCCGCGGTTCCTCGTGCGCTGGGTCCCGGAGACTTGGCGCTGGGCCTCTCGGCGATCAGTGGTGCTCGGTTGGTGACTTGCTGGAACGGCCCGGCTGCAGGGACCCGCGGCGCGCGAAGCGTGTCGTGGGGGGCAGCCGGGTCCTTCACCAGGAGGACTTGCGCACGCCCGGGAGCTCCCCCGCGTGAGCCATCTCCCGCAGGCAGATCCGGCAGAGGCCGAACTTGCGGAAGACGGAGTGCGGACGGCCGCACCGCTGGCAGCGGGTGTAACCGCGGACCGCGAACTTAGGCTTGCGGGCCGCCTTGTTGATCAGAGCCTTCTTGGCCATTGGTTTCTCCTACCGGCTCAGCGGATGGTGGTCACGACGGGCTGGCCGGCGAAGGGGAAGCCGAGCTGGCGGAGCAGCTCGCGGCCCTCCTCGTCGTTCGTGGCGGTGGTGACCAGCGTGATGTCCATACCGCGCGGCCGGTCGATCTTGTCGACATCGATCTCGCGGAACATCGACTGCTCGTTGAGGCCGAAGGTGTAGTTCCCGTGGCCGTCGAACTGCTTGGGGTTCAGGCCACGGAAGTCACGGATGCGGGGCAGGGCCAGCGACAGCAGCCGGTCCAGGAACTCCCACATCCGGTCTCCGCGCAGGGTGACCTTGGCGCCGATCGGCATGCCCTCGCGCAGCTTGAACTGCGCGATGGACTTGCGGGCCCGGACGACGGCCGGCTTCTGACCGGTGATGGCGGTCAGGTCGCGGACGGCGCCGTCCATCAGTTTGGCGTCGCGGGTGGCCTCGCCGACGCCCATGTTGACGACGATCTTCGTCAGGCGCGGGATCTGCATGACGTTCTCGTAGCTGAACTCCGACTGCAGCGCCGGCGCGATGGTCTCGCGGTAGTGGGCGAGCATGCGGGGCAGCTCACGCGTGGGTGCGCTCATGACGTTCAGAGGTCCTTACCGGTGCGCCGCGAGACCCGGATGCTGCGGCCGTTGTCGTCCTTGCGGTAGCCGACCCGGGTCGGCTTGTCCTCGGAGTCGATCACCATCACGTTGCTCACGTGGATGGGCGCCTCCTGCGTGACGATCCCGCCCTGCTGGGCGCCGCGCTGGGTCGAGCTGATGCGGGTGTGCTTCTTCACGCGCCCCACGCCCTCGACCAGCACGCGCTGGACCTTCGGGTAGGCGGCGATGACGCGCCCCTTCGCACCCTTGTCCTTGCCGGACAGGACGAGGACGGTGTCACCCTTCTTGACCTTCATGGACGGCGTCCTGCCGTTGTTGGCAGCCATGATCACAGCACCTCCGGTGCGAGCGAGATGATCCGCATGAAGCGCTTGTCGCGGAGCTCGCGGCCCACCGGGCCGAAGATGCGCGTACCGCGCGGGTCGCCGCTGTCGCGGATGATGACCGCGGCGTTCTCGTCGAAGCGGATGTAGGAACCGTCGGGACGACGACGCTCCTTCACCGTGCGGACGACGACGGCCTTGACCACGTCACCCCGCTTGACCCCGGCACCGGGCAGCGCGTCCTTGACGGTCGCCACGATGACGTCGCCGATGCCCGCGTAGCGTCGCCCGGAACCGCCGAGCACCCGGATGCAGAGGATCTCCTTCGCACCGGTGTTGTCGGCGACTCGCAGTCGCGACTCCTGCTGGATCACGTCCAACTCCCAAATCTCAGTGGTGACAGCCGGGCCGGATCGGTGAACCGGCTGTCCGGTACCGGCGTGCGGACGCACCGGCGGCGGATGCCGCCGGTGCGTCCGAAGCACGGGTACCGGGATGCGGCGCGCGCACCCGGTGAGAGGTGCGGTGCGCGCCAAGCGTCCAGGGTACTCGCCCCTGGGACGACCCCGGAGGGCCGGCTGTTTACTTCGCCTTCTCGAGGATCTCGACGAGCCGCCAGCGCTTGGTCGCCGACGTGGGCCGGGTCTCCATGATCTGGACGCGGTCGCCGATGCCGGCGACGTTCTGCTCGTCGTGGACCTTCAGCTTGTTGGTCCGGCGGATGACCTTGCCGTAGAGGGCGTGCTTCACGCGGTCCTCGACCTCGACGACGATGGTCTTCTGCATCTTGTCGCTGACCACGAGGCCCTCACGGACCTTGCGGTAGCCACGCCCGGCCAGACCGGGACCGGTCGACTGCTGGGGCTCGCTCATGCCACACCCTCGTTCGGGGCGACCGAGAGACCCAGCTCGCGCTCGCGCATGATCGTGTAGATCCGGGCGATGTCACGACGGACGGTCTGCAGTCGCCGGTTGTTGTCCAGCTGGCCGGTGGCCACCTGGAACCGCAGGTTGAACAGTTCTTCCTTGGACTCGCGCAGCCGCGAGGCGAGCTCGTCGGCCGAGAGCTCGCGCAGCTCCGGAGCGGTCAGACCGGCGGCCATCACACCTCTCCTTCACGCGTGATGAAGCGGCACTTCATGGGCAGCTTGTGGATGGCGCGACGCATGGCCTCGCGGGCCACGGGCTCGGCGACACCGGACAGCTCGAACATGATGCGACCGGGCTTGACGTTGGCGACCCACCACTCCGGCGAACCCTTACCGGAACCCATGCGGGTCTCGGCCGGCTTCTTGGTCAGCGGGCGGTCCGGGTAGATCGAGATCCACACCTTCCCGCCACGCTTGATGTGCCGGGTCATGGCGATACGAGCCGACTCGATCTGCCGGTTCGTCACGTACGCCGGCTCGAGGGCCTGGATGGCGTACTCGCCGAAGTTGATGGCGGTGCCGCCCTTGGCCCGGCCGCTGCGGTCGGGGTGGTGCTGCTTGCGGTGCTTGACGCGCCGTGGGATGAGCATCGCTCAGCTCTCCGTGTTCTCGGTGGCCGTCTGCTCGACGGCCGCGGTGGCCTCGGGGCCGGCGACCTCGGCGACGGTCGTCTCGGGCGCGACCTCGCCGGAGGTCTGCGCCACGACGGATTCGGTGGTCTCGGCGGCGGCGCGACCGGCCTCGGTGCCACCGGCGGTGGTGCCCGACGAGCCGGAGCGGCGCTGCGGCCGCTGGGCCCGCTCACGGCGCTGCTGACGGGCGGCGAGCGCCTCGAGGGCCTCCCGCTCGGCACGCGAGCCGCTGACGTCACCCTTGTAGATCCACACCTTCACGCCGATGCGGCCGAAGGTGGTGCGGGCCTCGTAGATGCCGTAGTCGATGTTCGCGCGGAGCGTGTGCAGCGGCACCCGGCCCTCGCGGTAGAACTCCGACCGGCTCATCTCGGTACCGCCGAGGCGGCCCGAGCACTGCACCCGGATGCCCTTGACCTGCGGGCTGCGCTGGGCCGACTGCATGGCCTTGCGCATCGCCCGGCGGAAGCTCACCCGGCTGGACAGCTGCTCGGCGACGGCCTGGGCGACCAGCTGCGCGTCGGACTCGGGGTTCTTGACCTCGAGGATGTTCAGCTGCACCTGCTTGCCGGTGAGCTTCTCGAGCTCGCCGCGGATGCGGTCGGCCTCCGCGCCGCGACGGCCGATGACGATGCCCGGCCGGGCGGTGTGGATGTCGACGCGGACCCGGTCACGGGTGCGCTCGATCTCGACCTTGGAGATGCCGGCCCGCTCCATGCCCTTGGACATGAGCTTGCGGATCGCGACGTCTTCCTTGACGTAGTCCTTGTACAGCTTGTCCGCGTACCACCGGGACTTGTAGTCGGTGGTGATCCCGAGACGGAACCCGTGCGGGTTGACCTTCTGACCCACTAGCGGGTCCCTCCCCTCGTGTTGCTGCTCTGCTGGCGGGTGGCGCTCACCCGGTCCGACGTACCGGACTGGCCGGTGTCGCGGCGGGCCTTGCGCGCCTTCTGCGCGAGGCCGGCGTTGGCGGCCGCCTCGCTGACCTCGACGGTGATGTGGCTGGTCCGCTTGTTGATGCGGAACGCCCGGCCCTGCGCGCGCGGACGGATCCGCTTCAGCGTGGGGCCCTCGTCGACGTAGGCGGCGCTGACGACCAGCGCACCCGGGTCGAGCTGCAGGTTGTGCTCGGCGTTGGCCACCGCGCTGGCCACGACCTTGGCCACCGGCTCGCTCGCGCTCTGCGGGGCGAAGCGCAGCAGCGCCAGGGCCTCATCGGTCGGCAGGTAGCGGATCAGGTCCACCACCCGGCGGGCCTTCATGGGGGTCACGCGGACGAACCGGGCCGTAGCCCGGGCGACCGGCGCCTCCTGTCCCAACTGGGAAGTCATCTGAGTCTCTCTCTACCTGGTCAGCCCCGCCGCGAGCGGCGGTCGTCCTTGACGTGCCCACGGAAGGTGCGGGTGGGCGCGAACTCGCCGAGCTTGTGCCCGACCATCGCCTCGGTCACGAAGACCGGGACGTGCTTGCGGCCGTCGTGCACGGCCAGCGTGTGGCCGAGCATGTCCGGGATGATCGTCGAGCGACGCGACCAGGTGCGGATCACGTTCTTGGTGCCCTTGGCGTTCTGTGCGTCCACCTTGGCGAGCAGGTGGTCGTCGACGAACGGGCCCTTCTTCAGGCTGCGTGGCATGTCAGTCGGCTCCTCTTAGCTACCTGCTCAGCGCTTCTTGTTGGTGCGCCGGCGGCGCACGATCAGGGCGTCGCTGGCCTTCCGCTTGCGCGTCCGGCCCTCCGGCTTGCCCTTCGGGTTCACCGGGTGGCGACCGCCGGAGGTCTTGCCCTCACCGCCACCGTGCGGGTGGTCGACGGGGTTCATGGCCACACCGCGGACGGTCGGGCGCTTGCCCTTCCACCGCATCCGGCCGGCCTTGCCCCAGTTGATGTTCGACTGCTCGGCGTTGCCCACCTCGCCGACGGTCGCGCGGCAGCGGACGTCGACGTTGCGGATCTCGCCCGACGGCATGCGCAGCTGCGCGAACCGGCCTTCACGGGCGACCAGCTGGACGCTGGTACCCGCGGAACGGGCGATCTTGGCCCCGCCACCCGGGCGGAGCTCGATGGCATGAACGACGGTGCCGACCGGGATGTTCCGCAGCGGCAGGTTGTTGCCCGGCTTGATGTCCGCCGAGGGCCCGCACTCGACCGTGTCGCCCTGCTTCAGCCGCGCCGGGGCGATGATGTAGCGCTTCTCGCCGTCGGCGTAGTGCAGCAGCGCGATCCGCGAGGTGCGGTTCGGGTCGTACTCGATGTGCGCGACCTTGGCCGGCACGCCGTCCTTGTCGGCCCGGCGGAAGTCGATCAGCCGGTAGGCACGCTTGTGACCGCCCCCCTGGTGACGCGCGGTGACCTTGCCGTGGACGTTGCGTCCACCGCGGCCGTGCAGCGGCCGGACCAGCGACTTCTCGGGATGGTCGCGGGTGACCTCGGCGAAGTCGGCGACGCTGGAGCCGCGGCGGCCCGGCGTCGTCGGCTTGTACTTGCGGATAGCCATTGCTGACTCAGTCCTCTATCTCTGGTCCGTGGAGTCCGGGCGCGGTCAGGCGCCCGGGCCGCCGAAGATCTCGATGCGGTTGCCGGGGGCGAGCGAGACGATGGCGCGCTTGGTGTCCTTGCGCTTGCCCATCCGCGTGCCCCGGCTGCGCTTGCGCTTGCCCGGGCGGTTGATGGTGTTCACGCCGACGACCTTCACGTCGAAGATCTGCTCGACCGCGATCTTGATCTGGGTCTTGTTCGCCTCGGGCAGCACGATGAACGTGTACTGGTTCTCGTCCAGCAGCCCGTAGCTCTTCTCGGAGATGACCGGGGCGAGCAGGACGTCCCGGGGGTCGCGGACGCTCATGCCTTCTCCTCGGTGCTCGCGTCGGTGGTGCCGTCCTCGGTGGGCGCCTGCGCGTCCGGCCCGGCGTCGGCGACGTCGGCCAGCTCGGCGGGGGCCTTGGCGGCCTCCTCGGCGGTGGCCGGGGCGGCCTCCTCCGGGGTGGCGGCCTCCGTGGCGGGGGCCTTCTTGGCAGCGGCCTTCTCGGCCGGGGCCGGCTCGGCGCCGGTCACGGCCTCGACCGTGCCCTCGCCCTCGGCCGGCGCGATCGACGGCACCCCACCGGGGGTCACGTGCGTCGCCAGGTCCGGCTTGGTGCCGGCGGCTCCGCGGCGGCCCTCGACGAACTCGGCGAGCGCGGTCTCGGTGAAGACGACCTCGTCGGCGTTGAGCACGTCGTAGGTGTTGAGCTGTCCGGCCTCGATCAGGTGCACCTGGGGCAGGTTCCGCAGGCTGACCCAGTTGAGGACGTCGTCGCGGTCGAGGACCACGAGGACCTTGGCGGCCCGGGTGACGGCCTCGAGGGTCGCCAGGGCGGCCTTGGTCTTCGGGGCGTCGCCGTCGACGAAGGCCGAGACGACGTGGACCCGGCCCTCGCGGGCCCGGTCGGACAGCGCGCCACGCAGCGCGGCCGCCTTCATCTTCTTCGGCGTCTTCTTCGTGTAGTCGCGCGGCTGCGGGCCGTGGACCGTGCCACCACCGGCGAACTGCGGCGCGCGGATCGAACCCTGACGGGCCCGGCCGGTGCCCTTCTGCCGGTAGGGCTTGGTGCCACCGCCGCTGACCTGACCACGCGTCTTGGTCGCGTGGGTGCCCTGACGGGCCGCGGCCAGCTGCGCCACGACGACCTGGTGCATCAGGGAGACGTTGGCGTCGGCGTCGAACAGCTCACCGGGCAGCGTGACGCTGCCGGAGGTCTCCCCCGCCGGGGTGCGCACGTCGACCTGGCGGTCGGTGCGCGTCTCGATCGACTGGCTCACTTGTTGTCACTCCCCACGGGGCCACCCTTGACCGCTGAGCGGACGAGGACGAGGCCACCCTTCGGACCCGGGACGGCGCCCTTGATGAGCAGCAGCCCCCGCTCCGCGTCGACCTTGTGCACGACCAGCGACAGCGTGGTCGTCTTGACCGCGCCCATGCGGCCGGCCATCTTCAGGCCCTTGAACACGCGGCCCGGCGTGGAAGCCCCACCGATGGATCCGGGGTGGCGGTGCTTGCGCTGGGTGCCGTGCGCCGCGCCGAGGCCACGGAAGCCGTGGCGCTTCATGACACCGGCGGTGCCCTTGCCCTTGCTGGTGCCGATGACGTCGACCTTGGCCACGCCGTCGAAGACGTCCGCGGTCAGCTCCTGGCCGACCGTGTAGTCGCCGGCGTCCTCGGTGCGCAGCTCGACCAGGTGTCGCCGCGGCGTGACGCCCGCCTTGGTGAAGTGCCCGCCCTCGGGCTTGTTCACCTTGCGCGGGTCGATCTCGCCGAATCCGAGCTGGACGGCCGAGTAGCCGTCCACCTCGGGGGTGCGCACCTGGGTCACCACACACGGGCCCGCCTTGACGACGGTCACCGGCACGAGGCGGTTGTTCTCGTCGAAGACCTGGGTCATCCCCAGCTTCTCGCCGAGAAGACCGCGAAATGTGCTCGCCATGTCTGCTGACTGCCCTTACTGGATGTTGACGTCGACCGAGGCCGGGAGGTCGATGCGCATGAGCGCGTCGACCGTCTTCGGCGTCGGGTCGAGGATGTCGATGAGCCGCTTGTGCGTGCGCATCTCGAAGTGCTCGAACGAGTCCTTGTACTTGTGCGGCGAACGGATCACCGCGTACACGTTCTTCTCCGTCGGCAGCGGCACGGGGCCGACCACGCGCGCTCCGGTCTTGGTGACCGTCTCGACGATGCGTCGCGCCGAGGCGTCGATCGCCTCGTGGTCGTAGGCCTTCAGCCGGATGCGGATCTTCTGTCCCGCCATCGCTGTTCTCTGCTCCTGCCGATCGAAAGTCTGTAGCCGGGCTGGGTCCGGGCGGACCCGGGAGCAGGCGGGGGGGG
>NZ_JBHUHP010000001.1:200991-251617 GCF_042682525.1 Blastococcus deserti | reverse complement strand
CGCCGCCTGCCCGTGGGGACTTACTTGAGGATCTTGGTGACGCGGCCGGCGCCGACGGTGCGGCCACCCTCACGGATGGCGAACCGGAGGCCCTCCTCCATGGCGATGGGCTGGATGAGCTCCACCGTCATCTCGGTGTTGTCGCCGGGCATGACCATCTCGGTGCCGGCGGGCAGGGTCACCACGCCGGTCACGTCCGTCGTCCGGAAGTAGAACTGGGGACGGTAGTTGTTGAAGAACGGCGTGTGACGGCCACCCTCGTCCTTCGAGAGGATGTAGACCGAACCCTCGAAGTTGGTGTGCGGGGTGATCGAGCCGGGCTTCACGACGACCTGGCCGCGCTCCACGTCCTCGCGCTTGATGCCGCGGAGGAGCAGACCGACGTTGTCACCGGCCTGGCCCTGGTCGAGCAGCTTGCGGAACATCTCCACGCCGGTGACGGTGGTCTTCGTCGAACCCTCGCGGATACCGACGATCTCGACCTCTTCGTTCACCTTGACGATGCCGCGCTCGACGCGACCGGTGACGACGGTGCCACGACCGGTGATGGTGAAGACGTCCTCGACGGGCATGAGGAACGGCTTGTCGATGTCGCGCTCCGGCTCCGGGATCGCGGTGTCGACGGCGTTCATCAGCTCCATGAGCTTGTCGCCCCACTCGGCGTCGCCCTCGAGGGCCTTGAGCGCCGAGACGCGGACCACGGGGACGTCGTCGCCCGGGAACTCGTACTCGGACAGCAGCTCGCGGACCTCCAGCTCGACGAGCTCGAGGATCTCCTCGTCGTCCACCATGTCGGCCTTGTTGAGGGCCACCACGATGTAGGGAACGCCGACCTGGCGGGCCAGGAGGACGTGCTCCTTGGTCTGCGGCATGGGGCCGTCGGTCGCCGCGACCACCAGGATGGCGCCGTCCATCTGCGCCGCACCGGTGATCATGTTCTTGATGTAGTCGGCGTGACCGGGGCAGTCGACGTGCGCGTAGTGACGCGCCTCGGTCTGGTACTCGACGTGCGCGATCGAGATCGTGATGCCGCGGGCCTTCTCCTCGGGCGCCTTGTCGATCTGGTCGAAGGCGGACGCCTCGTTGAGGTCCGGGTACTTGTCGTGCAGGACCTTGGTGATCGCCGCGGTCAGCGTCGTCTTCCCGTGGTCGATGTGCCCGATGGTGCCGATGTTGACGTGCGGCTTGGTCCGCTCGAACTTGGCCTTGGCCACTGGGTTCCTCTCTCCGTGTCTTTCGCGGTCGTGCGCGTGCTCGGGGTGGGCAGTGCTCGGTGGACGGACGGGCCTCGTCGGAAGGACTCGGCCCGCCGTCCGGCTTACTCGCCGGTCGCCTTGGCGATGATCTCCTTGGCGACGTTGGCCGGGACCTCGGCGTACGAGTCGAACACCATGGTGTAGCTCGCCCGTCCCTGGGTGCGGCTGCGCAGGTCGCCCACGTAGCCGAACATCTCCGAGAGCGGGACCAGAGCCCGGACGACGCGGGCGCCGGAGCGCTCCTCCATCGCCTGGATGGTTCCGCGCCGGGAGTTCAGGTCGCCGATCACGTCACCCATGTAGTCCTCGGGGGTGACGACCTCGACGGCCATCATCGGCTCGAGCAGGGCCGGGCTGGCCTTGCGTGCGGCCTCCTTGAAGACCATCGAGCCGGCGATCTTGAACGCCATCTCCGAGGAGTCGACCTCGTGGTACTGGCCGTCGATCAGGGTGGCCTTGACACCGACCATCGGGTAGCCGGCCAGGATCCCGTACTGCATGGCGTCCTGGATGCCCTGGTCGACCGACGGGATGTACTCCCTCGGGATGCGGCCACCGGTGACGGCGTTCTCGAACTCGTAGGTCGGTCCGTCGGCCGTGACCTCGAGGGGCTCGATGGTGACCTGGACCTTGGCGAACTGGCCGGACCCACCCGTCTGCTTCTTGTGGGTGTAGTCGACCTTCTCCGCCGCCTTGCGGATGGTCTCGCGGTAGGCCACCTGCGGCTTGCCGACGTTGGCCTCGACCTTGAACTCGCGCCGCATGCGGTCGACGAGGATCTCCAGGTGCAGCTCGCCCATGCCGGAGATGACCGTCTGGCCGGTCTCCTCGTCGAGCTTGACCTGGAAGGTCGGGTCCTCCTCGGCCAGCTTCTGGATCGCCGTGCCGAGCTTCTCCTGGTCGCCCTTGGTCTTGGGCTCGATGGCCACCGAGATGACCGGCGCGGGGAAGGTCATCGACTCCAAGATCACCGGCTTCTGCGGGTCGCAGAGGGTGTCACCCGTCGTCGTCTGCTTGAGGCCGTTGACGGCCACGATCTCGCCGGCGCCCACGCCCTGGCGCTCCTCGCGCTTGTTGGCGTGCATCTGGTAGATCTTGCCGACCCGCTCCTTGCGGTCCTTGGTGCTGTTCAGCACCGGGGACCCGGCGTCGAGCTTGCCGGAGTACACGCGGACGTAGGTCAGCTTGCCCAGGTGCTGGTCGGTCTGGATCTTGAACGCCAGCGCGGAGAACGGCTCGTCCTCGTCGGCGTGCCGCAGGACCTCGGTCTCGCCGTCGAGCGCGGTGCCGACGATGGCCTCGACGTCCAGCGGGCTGGGGAGGTAGTCGGTGACCGCGTCGAGCAGGGGCTGGATGCCCTTGTTCTTGAACGCCGTCCCGGTGAGCACCGGGTTGACCTGCGCGGCGATGGTCGCCTTGCGGATGGCCGCCTTCAGCCGCTCGACGGAGATCTCCTCGCCGCCGAGGTAGGCCTCCATGAGCTCGTCGTCGAAGTCGGCGATGCCCTCGAGCAGCTTCTCCCGGTACTCGGCCGCCTGGTCGGCGAGCTCGGCCGGGATCTCCTCGATGGTGTAGTCCTCGCCCATCTTGGTCTCGCCGCGCCAGGTGAGCGCGCGCATCTGGACCAGGTCGACGACACCGACGAAGTCGGCCTCGGCACCGATCGGCAGCTGCAGCACGAGCGGGTTGGCGCCCAGGCGCTCGACCATCATGTCGACGCAGCGGAAGAAGTCGGCACCCGTGCGGTCGAGCTTGTTCACGAAGCACATGCGCGGGACGCCGTACTTCTCGGCCTGCCGCCAGACCTGCTCGGTCTGCGGCTCGACGCCGGCGACACCGTCGTAGACCGCGACCGCACCGTCGAGCACCCGCAGGGACCGCTCCACCTCGACGGTGAAGTCGACGTGCCCGGGGGTGTCGATGATGTTGATGTCGTAGCCGTTCCAGGTGCACTTCGTCGCGGCCGACGTGATGGTGATGCCGCGCTCCTGCTCCTGCTCCATCCAGTCCATCGTGGCCGCGCCGTCGTGGACCTCACCGATCTTGTACGTGATGCCGGTGTAGAAGAGGATGCGCTCCGTCGTCGTGGTCTTGCCGGCGTCGATGTGCGCCATGATCCCGATGTTGCGGGTCTTGGCGAGCTGGGCCTTGGCGGCCATCTCCTACTCCTCTTCGTTACGGGTCCGTGTGCGGGTGCCGGGGCCTATGCCTTCCAGAAGGACATCTGGAAGCGCCCCGGGGTCCCGCCGACGGCGGGCGCTGGCGACTTACCAGCGGTAGTGCGCGAAGGCCTTGTTCGACTCGGCCATCTTGTGGGTGTCCTCGCGCCGCTTCACGGCGGCACCGAGGCCGTTGCTCGCGTCGAGCAGCTCGTTCATCAGGCGCTCGGTCATCGTCTTCTCGCGGCGCGCGCGGCTGTACTGGATGAGCCAGCGCAGACCGAGCGTGGTGCTCCGCGAGGGACGGACCTCGACCGGGACCTGGTAGGTCGCGCCACCGACACGGCGGCTGCGGACCTCGAGGGCCGGCTTGACGTTGTCCAGGGCGCGCTTGAGCGTGACGACCGGGTCGGTGTCGCTCTTGGCGCGGCAGCCCTCGAGAGCGCCGTAGACGATCGCCTCGGCGACCGAGCGCTTGCCGTCGACGAGCACCTTGTTCACCAGCTGGGTGACCAGGGGCGACTGGTAGACCGGGTCGGCGACCAGCGGTCGGCGCGGCGCGGGGCCCTTGCGCGGCATCAGCTCTTCTCCTTCTTCGCGCCGTAACGGCTGCGGGCCTGCTTGCGGTTGCGGACACCCTGGGTGTCCAGCGAGCCGCGGATGATCTTGTAGCGCACGCCCGGCAGGTCCTTCACACGGCCGCCGCGCACGAGCACCATCGAGTGCTCCTGCAGGTTGTGGCCGACGCCCGGGATGTATGCGGTCACCTCGATGCCACTGGTGAGGCGGACGCGCGCGACCTTCCGCAGCGCCGAGTTCGGCTTCTTCGGCGTGGTCGTGTACACGCGCGTGCAGACTCCGCGGCGCTGGGGCGAACCCTTCAGCGCCGGAGTATTGGTCTTCTCGACCTTGTCCTCGCGGCCCTTGCGGACCAGCTGGTTGATCGTGGGCATGGGTGGCCTGGATCTCCTACCTGCGCTGGGTGGTGCTCTCGGTTCCTTGCGGACTGCGTCGTGCTCTGCCGTGGTGCTCTGCCGTGGTGCTCTGCGGGCCGTGCTGCGTGCGGTGGTGCGGGGTGCCGGTCCTGCCGGGCTCCCCGATCCTGCCCGCCAGGCACCGTCCGGTCCACGCGGTCGGGCGTGTCGCCCTCCCCTGGACCGGCCGATGGAAGCGAGCCGGACTCGGTCGCCC
The DNA here is from genome assembly GCF_042682525.1 of Blastococcus deserti. Classification (NCBI taxonomy): domain Bacteria; kingdom Bacillati; phylum Actinomycetota; class Actinomycetes; order Geodermatophilales; family Geodermatophilaceae; genus Blastococcus; species Blastococcus deserti. The sequence continues at coordinate 247,011 of NZ_JBHUHP010000001.1, read as the reverse complement.
CTCGCGACTCGGCGCCGCCACCTTCCGGCCACCATGTCGATCACTCGCATGTCGATCACACGGCCAGGAGGCGGACCCCGGTGGCCGGGAGGCATCAACCTCTGGTCACCCAGGCGCACCGCGAACGGGAGCAGGCCCAGGGCATCCTGGGCACAGCTGACCACGATACCCGCGCTCCGGAGGCCGGTCAAAGCCGGGTCCCTCACACACGGCGGCCGACGCCCAGCCGTCGACTGCCGGGGCGGACGACACCGGGACCGACGTCACCGCGGCCGTCGTCCTTCCCGGCCGCCCGAGGCGCCCCCGGGGATCACCGGCGGCGACGTCACGGTACCCGGCGCGGCGGTCGACGGGGAGTATGCCGCGCGGCGAACGGGAACGTCGTACCCGCGCCCTAGCGTCCGCCATGCCCCCTCTCCCTGCCCCCGGAGGACCCGTGGATCCCGACGCCGCCCGCGAGCTCAAGGCCCGCATCCTCGAACGCCTCCCGTCCGCGGCCGAGGCCGACCGCGCTCCTCAGGCGTACGACGCACCGTTCCCGTGGATCGCCGTCGGCCTGAGCCCGACCGAGTACGGCGCCCGCGTGGCCGTGCGCCTGCAGCGGGACGCCGACCGGGCCCTGCTCCCGGACCTCGGCCGGGCGGCCGAGGAGGAGGTGGACGTGCGCGTGATCGGTCCCGTGCGGTCCCTCACCTCCCCCGACGAGCTGCAGCGGCGCGTGCGCCCCCTGCGCCCCGGGCTCTCGATGGCCCACCCGACCGTCAGCGCCGGCACCCTCGGCGGCTTCGTGCGCGGCGGCACCGGGTTGGCGGTCCTGTCCAACAACCACGTCCTCGCCGCCAGCAACGCGGCTGCCGTGGGCGATGCGGTCCTGCAGCCGGGCCCGGCGGACGGCGGGGGCCCCGGCGACCGCGTGGCCACGCTCGCCGCGTTCGACCGCCTGGAGCCCGGCAGGCCGAACCTCGTCGACGCCGCGGTCGCCCCGCTCGACGCGGGGGTGGCGGCCGATCCGGGGAACCTGCCCGGCGGCCCCCTGCTGAGCTCGGTGCCCGAGAGCCTCGACATCGATGCGGAGGAGGCGGTGGAGAAGATCGGTCGCACCACGGGGCACACGGTGGGCCGGATCAGCGCCGTCGAGGTGGACGGGGTCGCCGTCCAGTACGACGACGCCCTGTACCGCTTCGACGACCAGATCGAGATCGGCGGCCGGACCGGTGCCTTCAGCGCCGGAGGTGACAGCGGCTCGGTGATCTGGCGCAGCCGCGACCGGGCGCCGATCGCGCTGCTGTTCGCCGGCAGCGAGACCGGCGGAGCAGCCGGTACGGGGGTCACGTTCGCCAACCCGCTGGCCACGGTGCTGAGGGTCCTCGGCGTGGAGTGGGTCGCCCGCTGACGGAGAGCTCGCCCTGCCCGGTGGGAAGCCCTGCCCACGAGCACCGCGGGGCGTCAGGCAGACCATGAGAGGGCACCTGCGGAGGGGGTCTCCGGGGTGAACGGGGACCGGGCGCCTGTCCCCTCGCCTCGCGGCGAGGCACCATGGGCACATGACCGACCGGGCGGCGGCGAGGGCCGCCAAGAGCAGGCTGGCCCAGCGGCTGTCGGGCGACCCCGGGGTGGTGGGGATCGGCCTGGCCCGGCGCAAGAGCGACTACGTGGTGAAGGTCGACCTCACCGACGCGTCGGCGGCGCCGCGCGTGCCCGGGGACGTCGACGGCGTCCCCGTGGTGACCGAGGTGATCGGGGTCGTCCGCCCGCTCTGAGCAGGGACGGTGAGCCTGGTCGGTAGCCTGCGCGAATGCGTATCGGCATCCAGGCCAGTTACAGCGGTGGGTTCCAGGAGACGGCAGCCGAGATCCGCGATCTCGAGTCCGCGGGTCTCGACATCGCGGCGGTCGCCGAGGTGTACACGTTCGACGCGGTAAGCCAGCTCGGCTACCTGGCGGCGGTGACCGAGCGGGTGGAGCTGCTGAGCGCCATCCTCCCGATCTACAGCCGTACGCCGGCCCTCACCGCGATGACGGCGGCCGGCCTCGACTTCGTCTCCGGCGGCCGGTTCACCCTCGGTCTCGGCGCCTCGGGTCCCCAGGTCATCGAGGGTTGGCACGGTCTCCCCTACGACGCTCCACTGCAGCGCACGCGCGAGGTCGTGGAGATCTGCCGCCGGGTGTGGCGCCGGGAGCGGCTCGACCACCAGGGCAAGAAGTACACGGTGCCGCTGCCGGCCGATCAGGGCACCGGGCTGGGCAAGCCGCTCAAGCTGATCAACACCCCTGTCCGGGAGCGGATCCCGGTCATGCTCGCCGCGCTGGGCCCGAAGAACGTGGAACTGGCCGCCGAGATCGCCGAGGCCTGGGAGCCGATCTTCTTCGTCCCGGAGAAGGCGGCGTCGGTGTGGGGCGACTCGCTGGCAGCAGGGCGGGCCCAGCGCGACCCGGAGCTGGGTCCGCTGCAGATCATCACCGGCGTCCCCGTCGCGATCGGCGAGGACGTCGAGCCGCTGCTGGACCTGGTCCGCCCGTCGTTCGCGCTCTACATCGGTGGCATGGGCGCCCGCGGCAAGAACTTCTACAACGACCTCGCCGTCCGGTACGGCTACGCCGACGAGGCGAAGACCATCCAGGACCTCTACCTGGACGGGCGCAAGGACGAGGCCGCCGCGGCGGTGCCCGCCGACCTGGTGCGCGCCGCCTCGCTGATCGGCCCCGAGTCCTACGTCGCCGAGCGGATCGCCGCGTTCGCCGAGGCCGGCGTGACGACGCTGATGCTGCAGCCGCTGGACGGGAGCCGCGAGGCCCGCCTGCGCACCGTCGAGACCATGAAGCGGCTGGCGGGCTGAGCTCCCGAGCGGGGACTCCGGCGGTGCGCGCAGCCCTGGGAGCGCGCAACCGGGGCTACACGGCGCCGTCCTGGGCAGGCCTGTTCGCGGCACTCCACGTGCTCCGGGCAGCGGGCACCTGACGCACCTCGCGGCGGCGGCGCACCTTGCCGAGGCGGCGAACCCCGCCGAGGCCGGCCCCGCCCGCCGGAGCCCGCCATCCGGACTCCCGCAGCCGCGTGCGGCTCTCGCTCACGCCCGACGGCGCACGTGCTGACTCCGCCGCCGTGCGCGCCCCTCCAGCAGAAGATCGAGCAGGACCCACGGGGCGAGCGACAGCCCTGAAGCCGCTGCACAGCCGCGGGCGCCGCCCCGCACCGCGGCTCTCGCGGTTGCACGGCGGCTCTCGTACCGTAGGGCGTCGGGGCGCGGGACACCAAAGGGCCCCCAGGTCCGAAGACCTGGGGGCCCTTTGGTCACTGAGCGGGGATCAGCCGCGCCAGTCGTACTCCTCGAGGCGCACGGCCTCGCCGGAGCCCTGACCGAAGACGTCCGAGCTGTAGTACTGCCCGTCGTCGTAGCCGGCCATCGTGTAGACGGCCGCGCGGGCCTCCTCGGTGGGCTCGACCGTGATGTTCCGGTAGCGGCTGATACCCGTACCCGCCGGGATCAGCTTTCCGATGATCACGTTCTCCTTGAGCCCGAGCAAGCTGTCGCTCTTGCCCTGGATCGCGGCGTCGGTGAGCACCTTCGTCGTCTCCTGGAAGGAGGCCGCCGACAGCCACGACTCGGTCGCGAGCGAGGCCTTGGTGATGCCCATGAGCACCGGACGGGCCGAGGCCGGCTCGCCGCCCTCGGCGACGACGCGGCGGTTCTCGGTCTCGAACAGCGTCCGCTCGACCAGCGCACCCGGCAGGAACTCCGTGGCCCCCGAGTCGATGATGGTCACCCGCTTGAGCATCTGGCGGATGATCACCTCGATGTGCTTGTCGTGGATCGACACGCCCTGGCTGCGGTAGACCTCCTGGACCTCGCGGACCAGGTGCAGCTGCACCTCGCGCGGGCCCATGATCCGCAGCACCTCGTGCGGGTCCACCGCACCCTCGGTGAGCTGCTCGCCGACCTCGACGTGGGCGCCGTCCTCGACCCGCAGCCGCGAGCGACGCGACAGCTTGTCGTAGACGACCTCGTCGGAGCCGTCGTCCGGGGTGATGGTCAGCTTCCGGAACTGCTCGCCGTCCTCGATCCGGACGGTGCCGGCCAGCTCGGCGATCGGGGCCTTGCCCTTGGGGACGCGGGCCTCGAAGAGCTCCACCACGCGCGGGAGGCCGTGGGTGATGTCCTCACCCGCGACACCACCGGTGTGGAAGGTGCGCATCGTCAGCTGGGTGCCGGGCTCACCGATCGACTGGGCGGCGATGATGCCGACCGCCTCGCCGACGTCCACCAGCTTGCCGGTCGCCAGGGAGCGGCCGTAGCAGGTGGCGCAGGTGCCCAGCAGCGACTCGCAAGTCAGGACACAGCGGACCTTGACCTCCGAGACACCGGCGTCGATCAGCGTCTGGATGAGCACGTCCCCCAGGTCGGAGTTGGCCTGCGCGATGACCGTCCCGTCCTCGGCCACCACGTCGGTGGCCAGGGCGCGGGCGTAGACGCTGGTCTCCACGTGCGGGTCACGGGTGACCCGACCGTCGAGGACCGTGCCGATCGGCATGACGACGCCACGCTCGGTGCCGCAGTCCTCCTCGCGGATGATGACGTCCTGGGAGACGTCGACCAGCCGGCGGGTGAGGTAGCCGGAGTCGGCGGTGCGGAGCGCCGTGTCGGCCAGACCCTTGCGGGCACCGTGCGTGGAGATGAAGTACTCCAGCACGGACAGACCCTCCCGGAAGTTGGCCTTGATCGGCCGCGGGATGATCTCGCCCTTCGGGTTGGCGACCAGACCACGCATACCGGCGATCTGGCTGATCTGCATCATGTTGCCTCGGGCGCCCGAGTTGACCATGACCCAGACCGGGTTGGTGGTCGGGAAGTTGTCCACCATCGCCTGGCTGACCTCGGCCCGCGCGCGGGTCCAGATCTCGATGAGCTCGCCACGACGCTCGGCGTCCGTGATGACACCGCGCTCGTACTGGCGCTCGATCTTGGCGGCCTCGTCCTCGTGCCGGTCCAGGATCGCCTGCTTCGCCGGCGGGGTGACGACGTCGTCGATGGCGATCGTGATGCCCGCGCGGGTGGCCCAGTGGAAGCCCGCCGACTTGAGGGCGTCCAGCGTCGCCGCGACCTGCACCTTGGGGTAGCGCTCGGCGAGGTCGTTGACGATCGCCCCGAGTTCCTTCTTCGGCACCTGGTAGTTGACGAAGCGGTAGTCCTCCGGCAGGGCCTCGTTGAAGAGCACCCGGCCCAGGCTGGTGAGCACGGTCGCGGGCGCGCCCGGCGCCCAGTCCTCCGGCTGCTCCCACGGCGGGTTCATCGAGCCGTTGTCGACGCCGAAGACCTCGTCGAGACGGATGAGCGCCCGCTCCTGCAGACCCAGCGTGCCCTTGTCGTACGCCATGATCGCCTCGGCGGTCGACGAGAACGAGCGCGGCTGGCCACCGTCGGCCTCGGCCGGCGAGGCGACCAGGGTCGTCAGGTGGTACAGACCCAGCACCATGTCCTGGGTCGGCGCGGTGATCGGGCGACCGTCGGCCGGCGACAGGATGTTGTTCGACGAAAGCATCAGGATCCGCGCCTCGGCCTGCGCCTCGGCCGACAGCGGCAGGTGCACCGCCATCTGGTCACCGTCGAAGTCCGCGTTGAACGCGGTGCAGACCAGCGGGTGGATCTGGATGGCCTTGCCCTCGACCAGCTGCGGCTCGAAGGCCTGGATGCCCAGGCGGTGGAGCGTCGGCGCCCGGTTCAGCAGCACCGGGTGCTCGGTGATGACCTCCTCGAGCACGTCCCACACGACCGGCCGCGCGCGCTCCACCATCCGCTTGGCGGACTTGATGTTCTGCGCGTGGTTGAGGTCGACCAGCCGCTTCATGACGAAGGGCTTGAACAGCTCCAGCGCCATCTGCTTGGGCAGGCCGCACTGGTGCAGCTTCAGCTGGGGGCCGACGACGATGACCGAACGGCCCGAGTAGTCGACGCGCTTGCCCAGCAGGTTCTGGCGGAACCGGCCCTGCTTGCCCTTGAGCAGGTCGCTCAGGGACTTCAGGGGACGGTTGCCCGGGCCGGTGACCGGCCGGCCGCGGCGGCCGTTGTCGAACAGCGCGTCCACGGACTCCTGGAGCATCCGCTTCTCGTTGTTCACGATGATCTCGGGCGCGCCGAGGTCGAGCAGCCGCTTGAGCCGGTTGTTCCGGTTGATCACGCGGCGGTACAGGTCGTTCATGTCGCTGGTGGCGAAGCGGCCACCGTCGAGCTGCACCATCGGGCGCAGGTCCGGCGGGATGACCGGAACGCAGTCCAGCACCATGCCCATGGGCGAGTTGCGGGTCTGCTGGAACGCCGCGACGACCTTCAGCCGCTTGAGGGCCCGCAGCTTGCGCTGGCCCTTGCCGCTGCGGATGGTCTCGCGCAGCGAGGCGGCCTCGGCGTCGAGGTCGAAGTCGGCAAGCAGCTTCTGCAGCGCCGCGGCGCCCATGCCACCCTCGAAGTACTCACCGAAGCGATCGCGCAGCTCGCGGTAGAGGCCCTCGTCGGCGATGAGCTGCTTGACCTCCAGCTTGCGGAAGGTGTCGAGCACCTCCTCGAGGCGGTCGATCTCCCGCTGCGCGCGGTCGCGCAGCTGGCGCATCTCGCGCTCCCCGCCCTCGCGCACCTTGCGGCGCACGTCGGACTTGGCGCCCTCGGCCTCCAGCTCGGCGAGGTCGGCCTCCAGCTTCTGCTGCCGGGCCTCCACGTCGGCGTCGCGACGCGTCTCGAGGTTGTGCTTCTCGGCGCTGATCTCGGCCTCGATGGTCGGGAGGTCGCGGTGGCGCGCCTCGTCGTCGACCGAGGTGATCAGGTAGGCCGCGAAGTAGATGATCTTCTCGAGGTCCTTGGGCGCCAGGTCGAGCAGGTAGCCCAGGCGCGAGGGGACGCCCTTGAAGAACCAGATGTGGGTGACCGGCGCGGCCAGCTCGATGTGCCCCATCCGCTCACGACGAACCTTGGCCCGGGTCACCTCGACGCCGCAGCGCTCGCAGATGATGCCCTTGAACCGGACCCGCTTGTACTTGCCGCAGTAGCACTCCCAGTCCCGAGTGGGACCGAAGATCTTCTCGCAGAAGAGACCGTCCTTCTCCGGACGGAGAGTCCGGTAGTTGATGGTCTCGGGCTTCTTCACCTCACCGTGCGACCACTGGCGGATGTCGTCGCCGGTGGCCAGGCCGATGCGCAACTCGTCGAAGAAGTTGACGTCCAGCAAGTGAATGACCCCTTTCCGGGGCTCGTTACGGAACTTCTGTGTCTAAGTGAGGAGGTGCCGGCCGGCCCCGGTGCTCGGGGCCGGCCGGTCACCGATCAGACGTCCTCGACGCTGGAGGGCTCCCGGCGGCTGAGGTCGATGCCCAACTCCTCCGCGGCCCGGAAGACCTCGTCGTCGGTGTCGCGCAGCTCGATCGCCTGGCCGTCGCCGGACAGCACCTCGACGTTCAGGCAGAGCGACTGGAGCTCCTTGAGCAACACCTTGAACGACTCCGGGATGCCCGGCTCGGGGATGTTCTCGCCCTTGACGATCGCCTCGTAGACCTTGACGCGGCCCAGGATGTCGTCGGACTTGATGGTGAGCAGCTCCTGCAGCGCGTAGGCCGCGCCGTAGGCCTGCATCGCCCAGCACTCCATCTCACCGAAGCGCTGCCCACCGAACTGCGCCTTACCACCCAGCGGCTGCTGCGTGATCATCGAGTAGGGGCCGGTCGACCGGGCGTGGATCTTGTCGTCGACCAGGTGCAGGAGCTTCAGGATGTAGACGTAGCCCACGGAGATCGGCTCGGGGAAGGGCTCCCCGGACCGGCCGTCGAACAGCCGCGCCTTGCCGGTCTCCTTGACCATCCGGTCGCCGTCGCGGTTGGGGATCGTCGAGCCGAGGAGACCGACGATCTCGTCCTCCTTGGCGCCGTCGAACACCGGGGTCGCCGTGCGGGTGCCCGGCGCCGCCGACCGCGCCGCCTCGGGCAGCCTGGCCGCCCACTCCGGGTCGCCCTCGACCTGCCAGCCCTGCTTGGCGACCCACCCGAGGTGGGTCTCGAGCACCTGGCCGACGTTCATGCGGCCGGGCACACCGAGCGGGTTGAGCACGATGTCGACCGGGGTGCCGTCCTCGAGGAACGGCATGTCCTCCTGCGGCAGGATCTTCGAGATGACGCCCTTGTTGCCGTGGCGCCCGGCGAGCTTGTCGCCGTCGGAGATCTTGCGCATCTGGGCGACGTAGACCCGGATCAGCTCGTTGACGCCGGCGGGCAGCTCGTCGCCGTCCTCGCGGGAGAACACGCGGACGCCGATGACCTTGCCGGACTCGCCGTGCTTGACCTTCAGCGACGTGTCGCGGACCTCGCGCGCCTTCTCACCGAAGATCGCGCGGAGCAGCCGCTCCTCCGGGGTCAGCTCGGTCTCGCCCTTGGGGGTGACCTTGCCGACGAGGATGTCGCCGGGGACGACCTCGGCACCGATGCGGATGATGCCGCGCTCGTCGAGGTCGGCCAGGACCTCCTCGGAGACGTTCGGGATGTCCCGGGTGATCTCCTCGGCACCGAGCTTGGTGTCGCGGGCGTCGACCTCGAACTCCTCGATGTGGATCGAGGACAGGACGTCGTCCTGCACGAGGCGCTGCGACAGGATGATCGCGTCCTCGTAGTTGTGGCCCTCCCACGGCATGAAGGCGACGAGCAGGTTCTTGCCCAGCGCCATCTCACCCTGGTCGGTGCACGGACCGTCGGCGATGACCTGGCCGACCTCGACCCGCTGCCCCTCCTCGACCACCGGGGACTGGTTGATCGAGGTGCCCTGGTTCGAGCGGCGGAACTTCAGCAGGCGGTAGGTCTGCCGGGTGCCGTCGTCGGCCATCACAGTGATGTAGTCGGCGGTGGAGTCCTCGACCACACCGGCCTTCTCGGCCACGACGACGTCGCCGGCGTCGACCGCTGCACGCAGCTCCATGCCGGTACCGACCAGCGGCGCCTCGCTGCGCAGCAGCGGCACGGCCTGGCGCTGCATGTTCGCGCCCATGAGCGCGCGGTTGGCGTCGTCGTGCTCGAGGAACGGGATCATCGCCGTCGCGACCGAGGTCATCTGCCGCGGCGAGACGTCCATGTAGTCCACGTTCTCGGGAGCGAGGTAGTCGACCTCACCACCCTTGGTGCGGACCAGGACGCGATCCTCGGCGAAGCGGCCCTGGGCGTCCAGCGGCGAGTTGGCCTGGGCGACGACGAAGCGGTCCTCCTCGTCGGCGGTCAGGTAGTCGATCTGATCGGTGACGACGCCGTTCTGGACCCGTCGGTACGGGGTCTCGATGAAGCCGAAGGCGTTGACCCGGCCGAAGGCCGACAGCGAACCGATCAGGCCGATGTTCGGGCCTTCCGGCGTCTCGATCGGGCACATCCGGCCGTAGTGGCTCGGGTGCACGTCGCGGACCTCCATGCCGGCCCGCTCGCGGGACAGACCACCCGGGCCCAGCGCCGACAGGCGGCGCTTGTGGGTCAGGCCCGCGAGCGGGTTGGTCTGGTCCATGAACTGGGACAGCTGGCTGGTGCCGAAGAACTCCTTGATGGAGGCGACGACCGGCCGGATGTTGATCAGCGTCTGCGGCGTGATGGCCTCGACGTCCTGGGTCGTCATCCGCTCGCGGACGACGCGCTCCATGCGGGACAGGCCGACCCGGATCTGGTTCTGGATCAGCTCGCCGACGGTGCGCAGGCGGCGGTTGCCGAAGTGGTCGATGTCGTCGACACCGTGCTCGGGCTCGCCGGCGTGCAGGCGCACGACGTACTCGATGGTGGCGACGATGTCGTCCTCGGTCAGCGTGCTGGTGCCCTGCGGCACGGTGACGCCGAGCTTCTTGTTCACCTTGTAGCGGCCGACCTTCGCCAGGTCGTAGCGCTTCGGGTTGAAGAAGAGGTTCTCCAGCAGGGCCTGGGCCGACTCACGCGTCGGCGGCTCGCCCGGGCGCAGCTTCCGGTAGATGTCCAGCAGCGCCTCGTCCTGCCCGGCGATGTGGTCCTTCTCCAGGGTGGCCAGCACGGTCGGCGACCACTGGAAGTGCTCGCGGATGCGGTCCTCGGTCCAGCCGAGCGCCTTGAGCAGCACGGTGACCGGCTGGCGGCGCTTGCGGTCGATGCGGACGCCGACGGTGTCGCGCTTGTCGACGTCGAACTCCAGCCACGCACCGCGGCTGGGGATGACCTTGGCGCTGTAGACGTCCTTGTCCGACGTCTTGTCCAGGGTCTTGTCGAAGTAGACGCCCGGGCTGCGGACCAGCTGGGAGACGACGACGCGCTCGGTCCCGTTGATGACGAAGGTGCCCTTGTTCGTCATGATCGGGAAGTCGCCCATGAACACCGTCTGGCTCTTGATCTCGCCGGTGGTGTTGTTCATGAACTCGGCGGTGACGAACAGCGGCGCCGCGTAGGTCATGTCCTTGTCCTTGCACTCCTCGAGGGACGCCTTGACGTCCTCGAAGCGCGGGTTGGAGAAGGACAGCGACATCGAGCCGCTGAAGTCCTCGATCGGCGAGATCTCCTCGAGGATCTCGGCCAGACCGCCGACGGCGTCGGCCTGCTCCTCGGGGGGCAGGGTGGCCCGCCACTCGGGGCTGCCGATCAGCCAGTCGAAGGACGCGGTCTGCAGGGCCAGCAGATCCGGGACCTCGAGCGGCTCGTTGATCTTGGCGAAGGAGACGCGGAGCGGGGCTCCGGGGATCTTCTGCTGGTCGGCCTCGCCGGTGCGGGTGCCGGGCTGAGGCGTCTGCGGGGTGGTGCGGGTGGTGCCGGACACTGTGGCGTTGTCAGGAGTGGTGCTGGGGTTGATGCTGGTGGGGCGAGAGCCTGCCAAGATGCGTCCTTCCAAGGACCTCACGACGTGCGGGCGGTAAGTGCGGGGTCGTCCTGGGTCGTCGTCGGTAATGGCGAGGCTGTCCGTCTGGACCTGACCGATGGGGCGTGCACGAAGGGGTCGACCGGTGCTCGGGACTGCTCCCGGGCACCCCTGGTGACCCGTCTCGGCGGGCAGGCAGTCAGAGGGCAGCGCAACAGGAGACCCTACCCCTGCTCGAGCGCGATGTCCACGTCGGGGGGCCGGTGCGACCGGCGCCACATCCCGGGGACCGCGTCCCGTCGAGCGGGGCCGCAGTGGGCGTGCGCAACCATGATGCCAGCCGGAGGCCCGCATCCGGAATGCCACGCCGCGCATTTTGTGGACGGCGCCGCCCCGGGTCCCGCCGGAGCGGGCTCGGGCGGCAGGCCCCCTCCCGGGTCCCACCCCGAGCCTGCGAGAGAAAGGACCCCCTCCTCCTCAGCCCTCGCACGCTCGGGCCGAGCCTCCGGAGGGGGCCGGGGTCCTTCCTCAGCTGGTCGTGAGCAGGGTCAGCTCGCTGATCTTCCAGTCGCCGTCCACGTCGACGAGGCTGACCCGGACGGTCTGCGTGCACGACTGCGCGCCGCCGGGGGTCACCTGGCACTCCGACCCCTCCGGGGCGGGCTGGGTGCCGCTGTTCACCGACTCGACGACGTACTGCCCGAACACCACGAGGGTCGCGGTGTCCTGCGCCTCGTTGACCTGCTGCAGCCCGACGTCGAGCACCTCGTAGCGGGTCGTGGCCGACACCTGCTCGTAGGTGTCGATGATCCCGCCCTCCGAGAGGTCCCGCTCGTACTGGTCCCGCAGCTCACCGGTCAGGACGGCGAGCTTGCCCTCCACGCTGCCCTCGGAGTCCTCGTAGTCGTAGGCGTAGACCGCCTCGATCCCGCTGCGGGCCGCGGCGAAGATCGACGAGTCCACGTACGCCGGGTTCAGCCGCTGCCACAGCAGGAGGCCGGCACCGGCGGCCGCCAGCACGCACAGCAGCGCCAGGACCAGCACCAGGGCGGGCAACCGCCGCCGTGCGCTGGTGGCCGATCCGATCGCCCCCGCGGCCGAGCGGTCGCCTGACGACGACGTGCCGGCCGGGCGCGCCGTCCGCGGCCGGGCCGTCGCGGTGGAGCGGACGGCGACGCGGTCGCCGTCCGCCCCGGCGGGCGCGCACCGCGGGCCGGGTGCCGGCCGGGCCGAGGTGCGGGCGGCGTCGGCCGGGTCGTCGCGGTCGCGCCGGCTCCCGGCCACCCGCGGTCGCGGCGTGGGCCGGCCGGCCGCACCGGGACGCGGGCGGGGGGCGGGGCGCGGGCGGTCGTCGGGGGCGGGGCCGCCGGGGAGATCAGTCATCGCCGGGCGCCTCCGTTCCCTTGATCCCCGACAGCAGCCAGCGGCCGTCGGACTTCTCCAGCGTCACCTCGATGCGGTAGCGCACGACCTGCGCCTGCGGGGTGGCCGCGCTCTCCTGCGTCGACTGGATGATCAGGAGCACCGTGGCGTCCTCGCCGTCGGCACGGGTGACCCCGGCGCCGACGACCTCGGTGTTCACGACGGCCCGCAGGTCGGTGATCTCCTGCCGCCGCTCGTCGAGCTGGGCCACCGACTCCTCGCGGAGGTCGCCGGTGGAGACGCGGCGGGCCTGCTCGATGTCGTCGTCCAGCGTCAGGTAGTCGAAGGAGGTGAGGTCGACGACGCCCGAGCGGGCCGCCTGCAGCGCCTCGGCGTAGTCGCCGGTGCGGACGGCCGACTCCCCGGGGCGGGTGGACCACAGGAAGGCCACCGCTCCGAGCAGGAGCACGAGCAGCACCGTGAGGATCGGCACCGGCCGGACCGGGATCCGTCCCCAGCCTCCCGCACCGTCGTCGGTGGCGCCCCCGGACACCCCGGCGCTCCCCTCGGATGGCCCGGCGTCGGCAACTCCGGTGGATCCGTCGCCGGGACCGGCGGAGACCACGACGTCCTCCTCCCGCGCGCGTGCCCGCGTCTCGCTCGTCACCTGCGCGATTCTCCTTGCTCCTGGACGATGCGAAGGCCCCCGACGGTGAGGGGTCCTCCGATGGTGTGGGCCGCCGTCATACCGGTCAGCGCGTGGCGGTGGCGATGGGGCTGGCGTGCACGAGCCGCCCGACCAGCGCCGAGAGCGCCGTGGGCGACAGCGGGCTGCTGCCCTCCACCTCCTCCTGCGGCGTGGTCACCCCGCGGCCGCCGTCCCGGCCGATGTTCTGCTCGCCGCGGATGTTCGACCCGTTCTCGTCGTAGCCGTCGCCCGGTTCCGGATCGACGCCGTTGATGACCCGGCACCGCACGGCGTCGGTGTCGACGGTCTCGGCCGCGCCCGTGCTGGGGATGCTCTCGGTGGGCACGTAGCCGGTCGTGCAGGCGTGCGGCTCGCCGGCGTTGAGCACGAACCCGAAGTGGGAGCGCAGCTTCCCGTCCTCGTCCTGCCGGACGACGGTGAACCCGCCGGTCACGGCGTCCGGATAGGTGACCAGCATCTGACGGATGCCGTCCAGCCGGGGGATCTGGACCCCGTTCAGGATGTCCAGGTTGCGCACCAGCGACCCCAGGCCCGGGCCGGCGTCCTCGACCAGCCCCTGCAGGGCCTCCCCCGCATCCGGGGCGTCGACCACGATGCTGCGCAGGTCGGGGTCCATCTCGACCAGCGTGTCGGTGAACAGCCGCAGGTCCGCGGCCCACTGGCGGATCGCCGAGCGGCTGTCGCGCTGGGTGTCGAGCACCGTCTGGCCGTCGGTGATCAACCGCAGCGTCTGCGGCAGCGACTCCTCCGCGCGGGCGAGGAGGAGGTCACCGTTGTCGATGAGCCGGCCCAGGTCCTCACCGGCCCCCTCGAAGGCCTTCCCGAGCTCCTCGATCACGATCCGCAGGTTCTCCTGGTCGATCGACCCCACGAACTCGTCGAGGTTGAGCAGCATCTGCTCCACCGGGATCGGGATGCTGGTGCGCTCCTGCGGGATGACCGCGCCGTCGTCGAGGAAGGGCTTCCCGGCACTGCTCGGCCGCAGGATGACGTACTGCTCCCCCACCGCGCTCCGCGTCGCCACGACGGCGTCGGTGTCGGCGGGGATCGGCTCGGTCCCCGGGTCGATCCGCAGGGTGACCCGTACCCCGTCGTCCACCAACTCCATGCCGGTGACCCGGCCGACCTCGACGCCGCGGTAGGTCACCTCGGCGTTGACGAAGATGCCACCGGAGTCCCGGAAGTCGGCCGCCACCTCGTACCCCCCGCCGAGCAGGGCGCGGTCGAGGCCGACGTACGTGAACCCCAGGTAGGCCGTGCCGAGCACGGCCAGGGTGGCGAAGGCCAGGAGCTTGAGTCTGGTGCTGCGGGTGATCACTGCCCCGCCCCCGGAGCGGACGGCAGACCGAGGCGGCCTCCGGGTTGCTCGGCGCCGGTCCCCCGCGGGACGAGCCGGCCCTCGACGCCGTCGAGGACCGAGGGCCCGCCCGACGTCGTCGCGGTGGACCGCGGTCCGCCGGAGCTCCCGGCCGCCCCCTCGCTCCCCCCGGTCTCGACGCCGCACCTGCCCTGGGCCAGGGCTTCCTCCAGCGGCAGCTCGCGGACCGCGCCGCTCTGGTCCACGACGTACCGGCAGAGGACGTGGGTCAGGTCGAGGTCGACCGTGGCCGTCATGTTGGTGAACAGCGCGACTCCGCCCGACTGCGCCTCGCGGTAGTTCAGGGCGGACAGGGAGCTGTCGGGGAAGGGATAGGTGAGCAGCAGCTCCAGGGACCGGCCGAGGTCGGGCCCCGCCGCCGCCAGCTGGGTGAGGATCGGCTGGAGCAGCTCCAGGTCCGCCACCGTGTTGGCCGCCGACTGCTGGATGATCCTGGTCCCGACGTCGCCCAGCCGGGCCAGGCCCTCGAGCATCGAGACCAGCAGGTCGCGCTGCTGGTTGATGACCTCGAGGCCGGGACCGATGGTGTCGAGGGCGTTCTCGATCGTCGCGGTGCGGGAGGCGAGGGTGGCGGCGAGCTCGTTCGCGCGGTCCAGCGCCCGGTTGATCTCCGCCTTCTGCTCGTCGAGCCCGCCGATGAACGTGTCGAGCTGGGCGAGGGTGTCCTTGATCTCCGCCTCCCTGCCCTCCAGGGCCTCGCCGAGCTCCCGGTTGATCGTCTGCAGCTGGGCGAGCCCGCCGCCGTTGAGGACCAGCGACAGCGCCCCCAGCAGTTCCTCCACCTCGACGTTGCGGTTGGTGCGGTCGAGGGTGATGCGGTCGTCGTGGCCCAGCCGGCCCTCGGGCTCCTCGTTGCCCGGGGGGGCGAGCTCGACGTACTTCTCACCGAGCAGGGAGGACTGCTGGATGGCCGCCACCGCGTTGGCCGGCAGCTCGACGTCGCCGTTGACCGAGATCGTGACGACCGCCGTCCAGTCGTCCTCGTCCAGCTCGATCGACTCGACGCGGCCGACGGGCACGTCGGCGACCCGGACGCCGGACTGCGGCACCAGGTCGAGGACGTCGAGGAACTCCACCTGCACGGTGTACGGGTCGTCGCCGGTGTCGGCGCCGCCGGGCAGGTCCAGCGAGTAGGCGCCCCGGAAGCCGCAGCCCCCGAGCAGGACCATCCCCGCGCCGAGCGCGGCCACCCGCCGCAGGCCCCGGCTCACGGGGCACCCACCGGGGGCAGCCCGGGCAGCAGAGCGCCGCCACCGCCGCCCCCGCCGAGGAGGGCCTGGCGCAGCTCCTCGTAGTCGGGCGTGCCGTTGCCGTTCAGGTCGTCGAGGCCGTCCCTGGCGTCGGCGTCACCGGAGAGCAGGCGGGCGCAGATCTGCTCGACCGAGTCACGGATCGGTGCGGTCGGGTCGGGCAGGGGCAGGTCCGCCTCCAGGTCGACCCGGCCGAGCTGGGCCAGGGCCCCGCAGACGACGATCTCGGCGTTCACCGAGCCGAGCCCGTTGTCGCGGGTGTCCAGGGTGCCGTAGTCGGGGTTGTAGGCCCGCGCGAGGTTGCCCAGCGCGGCCGGTGCCACGTCGAGCACCTCCGCCAGCTTCGCCCGCTGCTGCACCAGCACGAGCGTGACGTCGGCCAGCCGGTCGACGTTGGTGGTCAGGAGCGTGGCGTTGTCACGGACGAAGCCCGCCACGTCGCGCAGGGCGTCGGTGAGCAGCGCCACCGCGGTCTGCAGGTCCTCCCGCTCGCCGGCCAGCAGCTCGCTGACCGCGGCCATGTTGTCGTTGAACTGGCTCACCTGCGCGTCGATCGTGGCCAGCGCACTGGTGAAGGTCTGCAGGTCGTCGAGGGAACCGAAGAGGTCGTCCCGGTTCTCGGCCAGGGTCTCCACCGCCTGGGAGAAGCCCGTCAGCGTGCGGTTCAGCGCCTCGCCGTTGCCCTCGAGGTTGGCCGCGCCCACGTCGACCAGGTCGGACAGCGCGCCGTTCCGGTTGGCCCCGTCGGGCCCCAGCGCCTCGGACAGCTCGTCGAGGGCGTCGTAGACGGCGTCGAGCTCCACGGGGATGGCGGTGCGGTCGAGGGGGACCTCGTCGCCGTCCTCCATCGTCGGCCCTCCGTCGTAGACCGGCGAGAACTGGACGTAGCGGTCCGAGACCAGCGAGGGCGCCAGGACGATCGCGTCGGCGTCGGCCGGGATGTCGTAGTCGTCGTCGATGGTCATCTCGACCCGCACCTGGTCGCCCAGTGGAACGACGTCGTTGATGGTGCCGATGGGGATGCCGAGCACCCGCACGTCCGAACCGGGGTAGAGGCCCACGGTCTCGGTGAAGTAGGCGGTGACCCGGTACTTGCCGGCCGGCCGCAGGATCGTCCAGCCGAGGGCCGCCAGCAGTACCAGGGCCGCGGCCAGCGCGACACCGCGCTGGAGTGCCCCGCTCATTCCTGTCCTCCCGGGGTGCAGCCGGTCGCCGGCGTCTCCCCGGCGGTGCAGACGGCCGCGCCGACGAGCGTGGGCAGCAGGTCGTTGACGAAGCTGTCGAACCAGCGGCCGTTGCCGAGGGTGTTGGTGAACACCCGGACGAAGGGGGCGAGCTCGTTCACCGTCTGGGCGAGGGCGGCGCGGTTGCGCGAGAGGATGTCGGTCACCCGGGACAGCTGCTGCAGCGCCGGCGTGAGGGTCTCGCGGTTGTCGGCCACCAGCCCGGAGAGCTGCTCGGCGAGCTCCTGGGTGTTGGTGAGGATGGAGTCGATCAGCTCCCGCCGCTCCTGGACCTCCCGCAACAGGGTGTTGGAGTCGAGGATGAGCTGGGTGAACTCGCCGTTGCGGTCGGCGAGCACCTGGGTCACGTCACGGGTCGCCGACAGCAGCTCACGCAGCTGGGCGTCGCGGGAGACGATGGTGTCCGACAGCCGGGCCAGCCCCTGCAGCGAGGTGCGGACCTCCTCCGGGGTCTCGGCGAAGGTCTCCGACAGCACCTCGAAGCTCGAGGCGAGCTGGGCGGTGTCGATCTCCTGCACCGTCGACGACAGGTCGGCGAACGCCTCGACGACGTCGTACGGGGAGGCCGTGCGGTCCAGGGGGATGCGCTCGTCGGGGTCGAGCGGCCGGGACCCGCGCGGCACCAGCGCCACGTACTTGGCCCCCAGCACGGTCTCGATCTTGATGGCCGCCTCGGACCGGTCGCCCACGAACGCGTCCTTGACCCGGAACTCGACCGTCACCGCGCCGTCCTCGAGCGCGAGTCCCTCCACCGTGCCGACCTTCACGCCGGCCACCCGCACCGGGTCGTCGGGCTGCAGGCCCGCGGCCTCGGAGAACTGCGCCCGGTAGACGGTGCCGCCACCGATGATCGGCAACGACTGCGCGTTGAAGGCCAGGAACACGAGGACGGCGATGACGGTCAGGCTGACCGCGCCGACGGCGACCGGGTTGCGGTCGCGGAAGTTCTTGGACTGGCGGGCCATCAGCTGCAGCCCTCCGCTCCGCTGTCGAAGTCGAACTCCTCGGCGACCGGCTTCCCGTCCGGACCGGCGGCGGGCAGGGTCACCGTGCCCCCGGCGCGGCACATGAAGAAGTTGAACCAGCTGCCGTTGATCGCCGTCCGCGTGGTCAGGTCGATCTTGACCGGAGCCGTCTGGAGGAACCGCTCCACCAGGTCACCGGTGTCGGCCAGATTGCCGGAGAGCTCGCCCAGGGCCTGGATGTCGGCGGCCAGGGGCGCGCGGGCCTCCGCCAGGAAGCCGGTGGTGGAGGCAGCGAGCTGGTCGATGGTCTGCAGGGAGTCGAAGATGGCCTCGCGGTCGCCGGCCAGCCCGGTGACGAACTCCTGCAGGCTGACCACGAGGTCCGACAGCTGCTGGTCGCGGGCGGCCAGCGTGCCCATCACGGTGGTCAGGTTGTCGATGACGCTGCCGATGACCTCGTCCCGGTCGGCGAGGCTGCTGGTCAGCGAGCCCACGTGGGCCAGCAGGCTCTCCATGGTGCCGCCCTCGCCCTGGAAGACCTGGATGATCTCGAACGACACCCGGTTCATGTCCGCCGGTGACAGCGCCTGCAGGAGCGGCTGGAAGCCCCCGAAGAGGACCGTCAGGTCGAGGGCGTTCGTCGTCCGGGCCAGCGGGATGACCGCCCCGTCCTCGAGCGTGTCCCCCGACGAGCCCTCGCCCTCCGTGAGGGCGATGTACCGCTGGCCGACCAGGTTGCGGTAGCGGATGGTCGCCTCGACGGCCGCGGGCAGCGGGACGTCGGCGCTGACCTCCAGCTCCACCTCCGCGACCGGCCGGTCGGTGGCCTCGCCCAGGCCGATGCCGACCACCTGACCGACGCGCACGCCGGCGATGCGCACCTCGTCCCCCTCGACCAGTCCGGCCACGTCGGTGAACTGCGCGCGGTAGGTGAGCTGCTCGCCGTAGCCCGCGTTGGTGATGGTCGTGACCAGCACGTAGGCGGCCATCATGGTGACGAGGGCGAAGACCACCAGCTTGACCAGCGGGCCGGCGAGCCCTCTCAACTGGCCGTTCATCGCAGCATCACGCTCTTCCCGCGGAGGATCGGCGCCAGGCTGGCCGCACCCAGGTCGGACACCTCCGTGGGCCGCGTGCCGGCCTGGTACGCGAGGATGTTCCGGACGAAGTCCAGCTCGGCCGTGGACCCGGCCAGGACGTCGGGCAGCGAGCGGCCCGACCGTGCGGTGGGCGCGTTGTCCGGGTTGCCGCCGTCGTCGGCCCCGCCCTCGTAGCACGCGGGCTCGGGACGCTCCGCGCTCTCGGGCGACTCGACGCCGTCGGCCAGGGGGTAGGGGCAGTAGTACTCCCCGGCCTGCGCCTGGGCGATCTCGGTGTCGATGTCGTCCAGCCCCCGGCAGTCCGGCGGGGCGTCGTCGACGTAGACCGGCTGGTCACCGGGCTGGTAGTGGTTGCGCGGCGGCATCGTGAACTGGATGTTCAGGTTCAGCGAGGGGTCGCCGTCGGCGCCGAACGTCTCCCCGATCCGGGGGACGGACCGGGCGAGCCCCTCGAGCAGGCACGGGTAGACCGGCGAGAACTCCGCGAAGAGCCCGAGCACCGGCCGCGAGGTCTCGGCCAGCGAGATGAGGTTGTGCTCGTTCCGCTCCAGGAATCCCGCCGTTCCGTTCGCCGAGCTCGCGCCGACGGTGAAGGTGCGGCGCAGCTGCTCGGTCTGGTCGACCACGGTCGTGTTCGTGACGGCCAGGTTGTCCAGGACGGCGAGCAGGTCGTCGGCCGTGCCCTCGTAGGTCTCGGCGAGGTCCGCGAGGCCGGAGATGTCGGCCTGCAGCTGCGGGAGCACGGTGTTGATCTCGCCGAAGTACTGCCCGGTGGCGGCCAGGTTGGCGCCCAGGTCGTCGCCCCGCCCCCGCAGCGCGTCGGCGACGGCGCCCAGCGTGAAGGAGAGGTCGTCGGGGTGCACGGCCTGCAGCAGGGGGAGCGTGTCGTCGATCACCCGCTGCAGCTCGATGGCGTTCTCGGTGCGGTCCTGGCCGATGACGTCGCCGTCGGCCAACCGCTCCTCCCCCGGGTCCTCAGGCAGCTGGAGCGCGACGAAGCGCTCGCCGAAGAGCGTCTTGGGCAGCAGCCGCGCGGTCACGTCGGCGGGGATCTGGTCGAGGTACTCCGGCCTGATGGCCAGGTCGATCCTCGCGCCCTCGGCGCTCGCCTCCACCTCTCGGACCTCACCGACGATGACGCCCCGGACCTTGACGTCGGAGGCCTCCTGCAGCTGATTCCCCGCGGTGTCCGTCTCCAGCGTCACCCGCGCGACCTCGGTGAAGGCGTTGTTGTAGGTGGCCACGGACAGCCCGAGCAGCAGCGCCAGGACGACGAGGAACGCCAGCCCCTGCAGCCGGGTCCGGATGATCTGTCCTCTCGTTCTCATCGCAGCGTCACCCCGCGATCCGGACGGTCGTCGTCGAGCCCCAGATGGCCAGGGACAGGAAGAGATCGATGACGTTGATCGCCACGATGGAGAAGCGCACGGCGCGGCCGACCGCCATGCCCACGCCCGCCGGTCCGCCGCCGGCCCGGTAGCCGTAGTAGCAGTGGGTCAGGATGACGACCACGGCGAAGACCAGGACCTTGAGGAACGACCAGAGCACGTCCTCGGGCGGCAGGAACAGGTTGAAGTAGTGGTCGTAGGTGCCCGCCGACTGGCCGTAGGCCTGGGTCGCGATCATCCGGGTGGCGAAGTAGCTGGTGAGCAGCCCCAGGACGTAGAGCGGGATCACGGCGATGAAGCCGGCGACGATGCGCGTCGTCACCAGGAACGGCAGCGACGGCACGCCCATGACCTCGAGGGCGTCGATCTCCTCGTTGATCCGCATGGCACCGATCTGCGCGGTGAACCCGCAGCCGACCGTCGCCGAGAGCGCGACCCCCGCCACCAGCGGAGCGATCTCGCGGGTGTTGAAGTAGGCCGAGAGGAAGCCGGTGAAGGCCGACGTCCCCAGCTGGTCGAGAGCGGCGTAGCCCTGCAGGCCGACGGCGGAGCCGGTGAAGAAGGACAGGGCGGCGATGACGCCGACCGTGCCGCCGATGACCGCCAGCGCGCCGGTCCCGAACGTGACCTCGGCCAGGAGCCGGGCGGTCTCCTTCTTGTAGCGCCGGAGGGTGCGGGGGGTCCACGCCAGCGCCCGGCCGTAGAAGCCGAGCTGGTCCCCGAGGTCGTCGAGGGTGTCCAGGGGCCGCCTGCCCGCGCGCGTGAGACGCCGCAGGCCGAGCTTGACCCGGTCACCGGGTGAGAGGAGCGCCATCACTGCCCCTTCGGCGGGACGAGCTGGAAGTAGATGGCGGTGAGCACCAGGTTCACGGCGAACAGCAGGATGAACGTGATGACCACGGACTGGTTCACCGCGTCACCGACGCCCTTGGGCCCGCCACCCGCGTTGAGGCCCTTGTAGGAGGCGACGATGCCGGCGATGAGCCCGAACACCAGCGCCTTGGTCTCCGAGGCCCAGAAGTCCTCGATCTGGGCCAGCGCGCTGAACGACGCCAGGTAGGCGCCGGGTGTCCCGCCCTGCAGGATGACGTTGAAGAAGTAGCCGCCCGCGGTGCCGACGACGCTGACCAGGCCGTTGAGCAGGACGGCGACCAGCATCGCGGCCAGCACGCGCGGCACGACCAGGCGCTGGATGGGGCTGATGCCCAGCACCTCCATCGCGTCGATCTCGTCGCGGATCTTGCGGGCGCCGAGGTCCGCGCAGATCGCGGAACCCCCGGCGCCGGCGATGAGCAGCGCGGTGACGATGGGGCTGGCCTCGCGGAGGACGGCGAGCACCGAGGCGGCGCCGGTGAAGGACTGGGCGCCCAGCTGGCGGGTCAGCGAACCGAGCTGCAGGGCGATGACCGCACCGAAGGGGATCGCGACCAGCGCGGTCGGGATGATCGTGACGCTCGCGATGAACCAGGCCTGCTGGATGAACTCGCGGATCTGGAAGGGGCGCTTCGGCAGCGCCTTCACCACGTCGAGCGCGAAGGCGAAGAGGTTGCCGCTGGCGGCGAGCGGCCGGGCCGGCGAGAACTTCCCGTCGAGCAGGCCGGGGGCCTTCGGCTGGTCGGTCGCCGTCACCCCTCACCTCCCTGCCGGGGCAGCACGGCGGTGGCGGTGGTGCCGGTCGGGTGCTGGTCGGCCTCGGGTGCCCAGTGCCGGCCGCCGGTTCCGTGGGTGGGCGCGAAGACGCCGGCGTCGGCCTGGGCCAGCAGGTCCTCGGGCAGCGAGGCCCGGATCGCCGCGGCGGTGTCCGGGTCGAACTCGTGCAGCATGCGGGCCACGCGCTCCTGGCGGCGCCGGGCCGCCTTCCGCACGGGCAGCCCCTCCGTCGGCTCCAGCTGCGGCGGGACGGCGTCCCCACCGGTGGCCCCCTTCGGGCCGACGCCGTTGTGCGCGTCGCCGCCGCGGGCCTCCAGCGCGGCCATCTCCGCCTCGACCTGGGCGACGTCCTTCTCCTCGCTCATGCCGATCGGGCCCTCACGACGGCCGTTGAGGAACTGCCGTACGACCGGCTCCTGCGAGGTGAGCAACTGCTCCCGGGGGCCGAACATGACCAGGTTCCTGCGGAAGAGCAGGCCCAGGTTGTCCGGCACGGTGCGGGCGGTGCCGATGTCGTGCGTGACGATCAGGAAGGTGGCGTCGATCTGGGCGTTGAGGTCGACGATGAGCTGGTTGAGGTAGGCGACGCGGACCGGGTCGAGGCCGGAGTCCGGCTCGTCGAACAGGATGATCTCCGGGTCCAGCACGAGGGCCCGGGCCAGCCCCGCGCGCTTGCGCATGCCGCCGGAGATCTCACCGGGCAGCTTCCCCTCGGCGCCCTGGAGACCGACCATGTCCATCTTCTCGAGGACGATCCGCCGGATCTCCGACTCGCTCATCTTCGTGTGCTCGCGCAGCGGGAAGGCGATGTTGTCGAAGAGGTTCATCGAGCCGAAGAGGGCGCCGTCCTGGAAAAGCACGCCGAAGAGCTTCCGGATCTCGTAGAGCTTGTGCTCGCTGGTCCGCACGATGTCGGTGTCGTTGATGACGATCGAGCCCTTCTCGGGCTTGAGCAGACCCACCAGCGACTTCAGGAACACCGACTTCCCGGTGCCGGACGGGCCCAGCAGCACCGAGATCTCGCCCGGGGGGAGCGTCAGCGTGACGTCGCTCCAGATGTTCTGGCTGCCGAACGACTTGGTCAGCCCCTCGACGTCAACCGCGACACCCACGACCGCCCGACCTCCACTCCGGCTGCTCTGCCGGTTCCCAGCCCCCGCCGCCACGGCGAGCCCCGGAATCTTCCTGTGTCCGGACGTCTCGCGCATCTGGACGTCCTCGTCAGCACCTACTCACCAGTAACGACCGTGCTCGCCGGAGGTTACGTGCGTCACGCGGTATCTGTGACCCCGACCTCCCGGTAGTGGCCGCGACGGCCGGTCAGGTTCACCTGACCGATGGAACGCAGCAGGGGCCGCCCTCCCGGAGGAGGACGGCCCCTGGTGACGCGGTGGAACTGGAGACGCGATGGAACGGCTAGCCGACGTTCCAGGAACGGCCCCTGGTGACGCGATGGAACGGCCCCGGCCCGAAAGGACCACCTGCCCCCCACCGCTCGCGAGCTCGCGGCCGGACCCTGCAGGCGGCCCGAGGGCGCCGGGTCGTTCCGCTTACTTGACGGTGACGGTGGCGCCGGCGCCCTCGAGGGCGGCCCGGGCCTTGTCAGCGGCGTCCTTGGCGACCTTCTCCAGGACCGGCTTCGGCGCGTTGTCGACCAGGTCCTTGGCCTCCTTGAGGCCGAGCGAGGTCAGGCCGCGCACCTCCTTGATGACCTGGATCTTCTTGTCGCCGGCGCTCTCGAGGATGACGTCGAACTCGTCCTGCTCGGCAGCGGCCTCCTCGCCGCCACCGCCGCCGCCACCGGCGGCGGGGGCGGCCGCGACGGCCACGGGGGCGGCGGCGGTGACCTCGAAGGTCTCCTCGAACTGCTTCACGAAGTCGGACAGCTCGAGGAGGGTCATCTCCTTGAACGCGTCGAGCAGGTCCGCGGTGGACAGCTTGGCCATGATTCTCTCCTTGGGTGGATCAGTCGTCGCTGGCCGCGGTGTCGGCGGCAGCAGTGTCGTCGGTGGCCTCGGCGGCCGGGGTGGTGTCAGCAGCAGCGGTGTCGGCGGCGGGAGTCTCGTCGCCGGCCGCGGGAGCGGCGTCGTCGGCGGGCTTCTTCTCCTGCAGCGCGGCGGCCAGGCGGGCGACCTGGGACAGCGGGGCCTGGAAGAGCCCGGCAGCCTTGGTCAGGTTGCCCTTCATCGCGCCGGCGAGCTTGGCCAGCAGGACCTCACGGGGCTCGACGTCGGCGAGGCGCGTGACCTCGGAGGCGTCGACCGTGCGGCCGTCGACCACGCCGCCCTTGACGACGAGCAGCGGGTTGGCGCGCGCGAAGTCACGGATGGCCTTGGCGGCCTCGACCGGGTCGCCCTCGATGAAGGCGATCGCGGTGGGACCGTTCAGCAGCGGGGCCAGGTCGGAGAAACCGACCTCGTCCGCCGCCCGCTTCGTCAGGGTGTTCTTGACGACGGCGTAGCTGCTGCCCGCGCCGAGGGAACGACGCAGCTGGGTCAGCTGCGCCACGGTGAGCCCGCGGTACTCGGTGAGCACGGCCGCACTCGAGTTCTGGAACCGCTCGGTGATCTCGTCGATCACCGCGGCCTTCGCCTGGGTGGGCATGGGCCTCCTCTCGTCTGTCGGGCGACCACCGGCCGGTGCACGGCTGCGTCATGACCGCGAGGGGCGATCGACCGGCCCGGAGACGAGGAACGCCCCGGCGCAGGGCGCACGGGGCGAGGGCGGACAGGTGCGTCCGCCGATCGAACCGTCCTCCTGCGCGGGCCGCCCGGAACTCCGGGACCTTCGATCGCACGCGGACGTGCGACGACCAGCGGTCTTGGGGGGAACGCCGACAAGAGTACGCGATGTCTCCCCGGTGCCGGTAGCCGCCGCCGGGCTCACCGGTGCGGGCGCTCCCATCCGCGCCTGATGCGCCCGGTCCGCCGCCAGCCGAACCGGGCGAACCAGGGCTCGAGCTCGAGGTCCTCGCCGGCCAGGGCCACGAGGAAGCGGCTCGTGCCGCCGAGCCGGAGCCACGCCACGAGGTGCTGCACGAGCCAGGTGCCGATCCCCTGGCCCCGCACCCGCTCGGCCACGTGCAGCTCTGCCAGGTCGGCCCAGCCGTCGAGACGGGAGAGGCTGCCGCCCCGGGTGTGGTCGTCCTGCGCCTCGGCGAAGCCGACGACCTCGCCGTCGAGGACCGCGTCGAACCGGGCCCCGAAGGTGCCCACGACCCGGCGGATCACCAGTCCCGGCAGCGGTGCCGGCCCCGGCTCGGGCACGTCGTCCAGGCCGCCCGCCAGCTGGACCTCCTCGCGCGCCGTCCCGCCGTCGAATCCGGCCGCGGCGAGCACGCGGGCCACGTGCGGCCAGGCGTCGGGGACGCCGTAGGTGGCCGGCGTGGGGAGGTCGCCGTCGGCGAAGCACCGCCGCACGCCCCAGGCGGCCAGCGACCGCACGCAGGCCACGGCCAGAGCCTCGCCGGCCAGCTCGTGTGCCGGCCAGCAGACGAGCCAGGCGATCTCGCCGGCACCCCGCCAGTCCGGTGCGACGTCCGCATCGCTGCGGTAGCGACGCAGGTGCGCAGCGGCGACGAGGCGGCCGGCGACATCGACCACCAGGGTGGCGCGGTCGTCGACCCACGGGTCGGTGACGTACTGGGCGGGATCCCGCTCGATCTGCGCGAGCAGGACCGCCGTGGACACCGCCCACCCCGGGACGACGGTCGAGATGTGCGCGTTGACCAGCACGGTGAGCTGGTCGCGGTCCGCGCGGCGGAAGGGGCGGACGACGGGATCGGACACGGCAGGACTCCAGGGCCGAGCGCCACGGCGGCGCAGTGGTCGGGAGCCGCTACCGGTGCGGCACGGCGGGGACCGTAGCAGCGCCGACCGACTGCGCGGGAGATCTGCGCGCTCGTCCCCATCGAGGGGCTGAGGGGGACGAGCGCGCACATATCGCCGGAGGACCGACGGAGGCCCCGCCGCGCAAGCGCGCGACGGGGCCTCGTGAGTTGCTGGAACGGCTCCGTCCCGGGTCCCGCCCTGAGCGTGCGAAGGGTGGGGAGGGCGGGGTCCTCGTTCAGGCGGTGGGCTCGTCCGCCAGCATGTTGCGGGTGCGGTTCGGGTCGACCGGGATGCCGGGGCCCATGGTCGTGGAGACGGTGACCTTCTTGAGGTACCGGCCCTTGGCCGACGACGGCTTGGCCCGGAGCACCTCGTC
The DNA here is from genome assembly GCF_042682525.1 of Blastococcus deserti. Lineage (NCBI taxonomy): Bacteria > Bacillati > Actinomycetota > Actinomycetes > Geodermatophilales > Geodermatophilaceae > Blastococcus > Blastococcus deserti. Next base: position 220,946 of record NZ_JBHUHP010000001.1, on the reverse strand, counting down.
GAGGGCGGCGGCGTAGTTCTCGACCAGCTTGGCCTCGTCGAAGGAGGTCTTGCCGATGACCAGGTGCAGGTTGGCCTGCTTGTCGACGCGGAAGTTGATCTTCCCGCCCTTGATGTCGTTGACGGCCTTGGCGACGTCGGGGGTCACGGTGCCGGTCTTCGGGTTCGGCATCAGACCGCGCGGGCCGAGGATGCGGGCGATCCGCCCGACCTTGGCCATCTGGTCCGGCGTCGCGATCGCGGCGTCGAAGTCCAGGAAACCGCCCTGGATGCGCTCGATCAGGTCGTCCGAGCCGACGACGTCGGCGCCGGCGGCCTCGGCCTCGGCGGCCTTGTCGCCGGTCGCGAAGACGATGACGCGGGCGGTCTTGCCGGTGCCGTGCGGAAGGTTCACGGTGCCGCGGACCATCTGGTCGGCCTTGCGCGGGTCGACACCCAGGCGCATCGCGACCTCCACGGTGGCGTCGTAGGACGTCGGCGACGTCTCCTTCGCCAGCTTCGCCGCCTGCAGCGGGCTGTAGAGATTCTCGCGGTCGACCTTCGCGGCGACCTCGCGGTACTTCTTGCCGTGCTTCGCCATGATTCTGTCCTCTCCGGAGGCTCTCGCCCCGGTCGTGTGGTGAACGGGCCCGGCGTGGCCCTCCCACTGTTCTGGCTGGTGCTGCTGGGCTGGTGTCAGCCGGTGACGGTGATGCCCATCGACCGGGCGGTGCCGGCGATGATCTTCTCGGCCTGGTCGAGGTCGTTCGCGTTGAGGTCGGCCATCTTGGTCTGGGCGATCTCGCGGACCTGGTCACGGGTGACCGTGGCGACCTTGGTCTTGTGCGGCTCGCCCGAGCCCTTCTCGACACCGGCGGCCTTGAGCAGCATGCGCGCGGCCGGCGGGGTCTTGGTGACGAAGGTGAACGACCGGTCCTCGAAGACCGAGATCTCGACCGGGATGACGTTGCCGCGCTGCGACTCGGTCGCGGCGTTGTACGCCTTGCAGAACTCCATGATGTTGACGCCGTGCTGGCCCAGCGCCGGACCGACCGGCGGGGCGGGGGTCGCCGCGCCGGCGTTGATCTGGAGCTTGATGACCGCGGTCAACCGCTTCCTGGGTGGCATTTCCTTCTTCTTCCTTCGTGGTCTGGCTGAAATGGCGCCGGTGCAGGGACCCGGCCCGAGCGGAGCGAGGGTCGGGGGGCACCGGGGTCCTTCTGCTACAGCTTCTGGACCTGGTTGAACGACAGCTCGACCGGGGTCTCGCGGCCGAAGATGGAGACCAGCACCTGCAGCTTCTGCTGCTCGGCGTTGATCTCGTTGATCGTGGCGGGGAGGGTCGCGAACGGCCCGTCCATGACAGTGACCGACTCGCCGATCTCGAAGTCGACGACGGGGGCGGCGGGCGTCGCGGCGGTCGTGGTCGCGTCGCCGCCCGTGGCCCGGGCCGCCTGCGGCGTGGTCGCGGGCACGAGGATCTTGACGACCTCGTCGATGGTCAGCGGCGAGGGCTTGGAGGTGGCCCCCACGAAGCCGGTGACCCCGGGGGTGTTGCGGACCGCGCCCCACGACTCGTCGTTGAGCTCCATGCGGACGAGCAGGTAGCCCGGTAGCACCTTGCGGTTGACCTGCGCGCGCTTGCCGTTCTTGATCTCGGTGACCTCCTCGGTGGGCACCTCGATCTGGTAGATGTAGTCCTCGACGTCCAGCGACTGGATCCGCGCCTCGAGGTTGGTCTTCACCTTGTTCTCGTAGCCGGCGTAGGAGTGCACGACGTACCAGTCGCCGGGCGCGCGTCGCAGCGCCTTCTTCATCGCCTCGACCGGGTCCTCGTCCTCCTCGGCCGCCACGTCCGATGCCGGCGCGGGCGCGGTGAGCGGGTCGGTGACGAGGCTGTCGGGCTCCCCGCCCTCGATCTGCGGCGTCACGTCGGAGACCTCGGTCGCGGTGTCGAGGTCGGCGGTGTCGATGGACCCCTCGGCCGAACCGGGCTCGCCGGCACCGGTCTCGACGTCGGTCGTCCCGCGCTGTTCCGCGCGCGGGTCGTCCAGATCGGTGGCGGTGACGCCTTCGACCGGGGTGGCGGTCTCGAAGGGCTCGCGGGGGTCGGTCACAGGTGTGTCTCTTCCTTAGTCAGGTGGCGTGCAGGCGCGGGCGGAGGTCAGCCGAAGACGGCGATCACGCCCTGGGCGAAGAGCAGGTCCAGCCCCGCGACCAGCGCGACGATGAACGCCACGAACACGATCACCACGGTCGTGTACGTGATCAGCTCCCGGCGACCCGGCCAGATCACCTTGCGCAGCTCGGCGACGACCTCGCGGAGGAACCGGGCCAGCGAGCGCTTCTGCTCGCTCTCCCCGCGGGCCCGCTCGGCGGCGGCCCGGGAGCGGGTGCCCGACCCCGGGTGGCCGGCCGGCCGGGAGGCGGCGGGCCGGCGCGCCCGCGCGGGAGCGGGCTCGTCGTCGTCCTCGTCGTCGGCGGTGATCCGGCCGCGCCGGCGCCTGGCCGGCGTCGCGACGACCTTGTCCTCGTCGGCCGCCGCCTCGGCGGCGAGCTCGTCCTCCGCCGCCTCGAGCTCGCCGGCGTCGTCGACGCCGGGAGCCTCGCGGTCGAGCTGCTCGTCGGTGAGCTCGGCGTCGCGAGCGTCGTCCTCGCGTCCCGGCTTCTCGTCGCTCACTGCGCCTCGCTCGCCTCGTGGTGGAGGCCGCTCCGGTGAGCGGCCGCGGTCGGTTCCTGTCGTGCGGTGGCAGGGGTGACAGGACTTGAACCTGCAGCCTGCGGTTTTGGAGACCGCTGCTCTGCCAATTGAGCTACACCCCTATGCCCTGGGCTTTGCACCCAAGCCGGGCCCGGGACCGCCCGCCTCACCACGGCAGCGCGGAGCCTCGGGGAGGTTCCGGGGCACGCCGGTGGCGGGGTCAGCTGCCCCAGGACGGCCAGTGTACGGGACCGCACCGCCCGACAGCCAACGTCCTCCGACCCGGCCGCTCTCCGATGACTTGGCGGCCGGCCCGCGGTCCTCCTGGCATGGGCGAACTCAGGGTGCACAATTTCTCGATCTCACTCGACGGGTACGGGGCGGGTCCGGACCAGAGCGGGCAGCAGCCGCTGGGGGCCGGCGGCGAGCGGTTGCACGAGTGGATCTTCGACGAGGCGGCCACCGACGTCGACCGGCGCTTCCGGGCGCGCGGCGAGGAAGGCGTGGGGGCCACGGTCATGGGGCGGAACATGTTCGGGCCCGTCCGCGGCGACTGGGGGGTGTCGGACTGGCGGGGGTGGTGGGGCGAGGACCCGCCCTTCCACCACGACGTCTTCGTGCTCACCCACCACGCGCGCGACCCCGTGGCCATGGCGGGCGGCACCACGTTCCACTTCGTCACCGGGGGCATCGAGGCGGCGCTCGAGCAGGCCCGTGCGGCGGCCGGCGGTGCGCACGTCCGGCTCGGCGGCGGTGTGTCGACCGTGCGGCAGTACCTGGCGGCCGGGCTGCTCGACGAGCTCCACGTGGCGGTCGTCCCCGTGCTCCTGGGGTCCGGGGAACGCCTGTTCGGGGACCTGGGCGCGGCACCGGACGACTGGCGGTGCGTGGAGTTCGCCCCCTCGGCGTCGGTGGCCCACGTCCGGCTCCGGCGTTGAGGCTCCGGCATCGGGGCTCCGGCATCGAGGCTCCCGCGTCGGGGCTCCGGCGTTCAGTCGATGCGGACGCTCGGTCTTTGACACGATGGGGCCATGACCGCTGTCTCCTCGGAGTCCGCCACCCCGTCCGCCGTCCCCACGGGCGGGGCCCGCATCTCCCGCCGCATCGCCGCGATCAGCGAGTCGGCGACGCTCGCGGTGGACGCGAAGGCGAAGGCGCTCAAGGCTGCGGGCAAGCCGGTCATCGGCTTCGGCGCCGGGGAACCGGACTTCCCGACCCCGGACTACATCGTCGAGGCGGCGATCGCCGCCTGCCACCAGCCGGCCATGCACCGCTACACCCCGGCCGGAGGCCTCCCGGCGCTGAAAGAGGCGATCGTCGCCAAGACCGCGCGCGACTCCGGCCTGCAGGCGACCCCGGCCAACGTCCTCGTCACCAACGGCGGGAAGCAGGCGGTCTACGAGGCGTTCGCCACGCTGCTCGACCCCGGCGACGAGGTCCTCCTCCCCGCGCCGTACTGGACGACCTATCCCGAGGCGATCCGGCTGGCCGGTGGGGTGCCCGTGCCCGTGGTGGCCGACGAGCAGAGCGGCTACCTGGTGTCGGCCGCGCAGCTCGAGGCCGCCCGGACGTCCCGCACCAAGGTCCTGCTGTTCTGCTCCCCGTCCAACCCCACCGGGGCGGTGTACCCGGCCGAACAGGTCGAGGAGATCGGTCGCTGGGCGGTGGAGCACGGGCTGTGGGTGCTCACCGACGAGATCTACGAGCACCTCGTCTACGGCGGGGCCACCGCGCCGTCGATGCCGGTGCTGGTTCCCGAGCTCGTGGATCGCTGCGTCGTCGTCAACGGCGTGGCCAAGACCTACGCGATGACCGGCTGGCGGGTGGGCTGGATGGTGGGTCCCACCGACGTGGTGAAGGCCGCGACCAATCTGCAGTCGCACGCCACGTCGAACGTGGCCAACGTGTCGCAGGCCGCCGCGGTCGCCGCACTCAGCGGCGACCTCTCGGCGGCCGAGGCCATGCGGCAGGCCTTCGACCGGCGCCGGAGGACCATCGTCGCGATGCTCCGGCAGATCCCCGGCGTCGCGTGTCCCGAGCCGCAGGGTGCCTTCTACGTCTACCCGTCCGTGAAGGGGCTGCTCGGGCGGCCGATCGCCGGGCGGACGGCGGAGACGAGCGTCGAGCTCGCCGAGCTGATCCTGGAGGAGGCCGAGGTCGCCGTCGTCCCGGGCGAGGCGTTCGGCACCCCCGGTTACCTCCGGATGTCCTACGCCCTCGGCGACGACGACCTGGTCGAGGGCGTCTCGCGCATGCAGCGGCTGCTGGGCTCGGCCGGATAGCCCCCTCTCGGGTCCCGCCCTGGGCTCACGACGGTCGATGGCCCCGTCCGGAGGCTCACCGCGAGCGTGCGAGCGGTGAGGAGGACGGGGTCCTTCCGGGGGCCTCAGCGGGGGATGTCGTCCTTCCCCAGGGCCTCGGCGTCGACGAGCACGTCCAGCGCCGCGGGCAGGTCGTCGAGGGCCCGGTAGACGTCGGACGGCGTGGCGATGGTCCACGCCGTCGCGTCGACGTAGCAGCGGACGGCGGCCGCGAAGGCCTCCTCTCCCACGGCACGCTGAGCGGCGAGCAGGGCGGCGCCGCCCTTGTCGTAGACGAGCCGGAAGTACCTGCCGTCGCTCGCGTACTCCGCCATGGTCGCCCCGACCGGTCCGGGCAGGGTCAGCGCCTCCTCGGACACCAGCCCGGACCCCGGGTCGACGACGGCCTCGGCCCACGACGCGAACGCCTCGTCCAGCCAGGGGTCGCGGAACTGGGAGTTGCCGACCATGCCGTAGAACCACTGGTGGGCGACCTCGTGCACCAGGACCTCACGACTGGGCGTGGCCTCGAGGATCATGCTCGGGTACTCGATGCCGCCGCCGTGGTCGGGGAGCAGCGCGACGGTCAGCGTGCGGTAGGGGAAGGGCCCGAGCAACGTCTCCAGGTCGGCGATCGCGGTCGTCGTCCAGACGCTGAGCTGGTCGCCGGGCACGTTCGCACCGGGCAGCACCCCGGTGGTGACCCGCACTCCGCCGGGGGTCGTGACCTCCCTGGTGGTGAACGGTCCGGCGGCCACCGCCACGTCGCGGGCGACCGGCTCCTCCGCCGTCCACGTCCGGCGGCCGTCGCGGGGGGCGGAGGGCTCCGACCGGGCGCCGGTCATGAGCACGGTGAGGTCCTCCGGCGCGGAGACGGTGACGACGGTGTCGGCGGCGGGGCTCGTCGCGGTCTCGCCGCCGAGGTCCACGAAAGGGTCCCGCGCCCAGCCGACGCCCGGCTCCCAGGCCAACAGCGGCGCGCCGCTGGCCCACCAGGAGACGTCGCCGTCGACGCCGAATCGGTCGAAGGCCTCGGTTCCCAGCGTGAGGGTGAAGTCCAATTCCACCTCGGTGGACTCCCCCGCCGCCAGCTCGTCCCGCAGGTCGACGACGTACAGGCCGCCGGGGTCCGCGGCGCCCGCGGTCTCGTACCCTCCGCCGGCGACGTCGTGCCCGCGCACCCCGTCGACGGCCAGGCGGTTGCCGGCCGGCGCCGAGTCCGGGCCGTTCGGCACGAGGCGGAAGACCAGTTCGCGGACGTCGAGGTCGGGGGTGAACACGACGGTCTCGGTCCCGGTGACGCTGCGCCGGTCGTCGGCCAGCCGGAAGTCCAGGCGCACCTCGGGCCGGTCGGGGTCGGGCTCCGCCCGTTCGGCGGGGCAGCCCTCGTCCTCGGGCGCTTCCGCGGCCGGGGAGTCGGCGCTCGCCTGCCGCTGGGGCACCGTGTCGGCGAAGGACGTGCACCCGGGCAGCAGCAGCAGCGCGGCGGCCGCGGCGACCGCCCGCTGCCCGGTCATGCCAGGCGGACGACCGCACGGGCGAGCGAGAGGACCTTCTCGCCCGCGCTGGTGACCGTGAGGTCCAGCCGGACGCGGCCGTCGTCCAGCAGCGCACCGACCTTGCCACGCACCGTGACCTCGGCGCCCTCGTCGTCGTCGGGGACGACGACCGGACGGCCGAACCGCACGTGGTACTCCACGAGGGCAGCGGGATCGCCGGTCCAGCCGGTGACCGCGCGGGCGGCGATGCCCATGGTGAACATCCCGTGGGCGATCACACCGGGCAGCCCGACCGACGTCGCGACGCGGTCGCTCCAGTGGATCGGGTTGAAGTCGCCGGAGGCCCCGGCGTACCGGACCAGGTCGGCGCGGGTGACGCGGACGACGAGCTCGGGCAGCTCGGTGCCCACCTCGGGCGCCGGCGCGCTCATGCGGTGCCCCGGGCGACAAGCATCGACGTCGCGGTGCAGACGGGCTCGCCGTCCTCGGTCGCCAGGTCGACACGCGTGGTCAGCAGGTCGTTGCCGGCGACGCTGCGGACGGCGTCGATGGTCGTCGTGGCGACCAGCCGGTCACCGGCGCGGATCGGACGGTGGTGGGCGAACTTCTGCTCGCCGTGCACGACGCGGCTGTAGTCGAGCCCGACGTCGGGATCACCGAGCACCACGAAGGCGGCCTCGAGGCTGACCACGATGGCGAACGTGGGCGGGGCGATGACGTCGGGATGACCGGCCGCACGGGCGGCGGCCACGTCGCGGTGCACCGGGTCGTCCGCACCGATCGCGGTGGCGAACTCGGCGATCTTCGTCCGGCCGACCTCGTAGACGGCAGAGGGCGGGTAGCTGCGCCCGACCAGCTCCCGGTCCAGCGCCATGCCCCCGCCCTCGGCTCTGCTGCGGACCCGCGTCAGCGGGTCTCGCGGTGCAGCGTGTGCTTGCGCTCCCGCGGGCAGTACTTCATCAGCTCGAGCCGGTCGGGGTCGTTCCGCCGGTTCTTGCGGGTGATGTAGTTGCGGTTCTTGCACTCCTGGCAGGCCAGGGTGATCTTCGGACGGATGTCGGTGGCTGCCACGGGGAGTGCTCCTAGCCTTGTCGGGCACGCCGGCCGGTGCCGGCGCGATGCTGCTGACGTGCGGACGGACCCCGGGAGGCCGGGGTCCGTCGGGAGTAGCGGTGACCGGACTTGAACCGGTGACACAGCGATTATGAGCCGCTTGCTCTACCAGGCTGAGCTACACCGCCGGGTGACCGTCGCGGCCCGGTCTGGCGACAGGACCGGTGGGTCATGTTGTACGAGCCCCTTTACGGAATCGAACCGTAGACCTTCTCCTTACCATGGAGACGCTCTGCCGACTGAGCTAAAGGGGCGTGCTCGAAGAGTCGACGAGAACTGTACCTGACGCCCTTCGGCCCCCCTGCAGGGGCCCGGAGCGAGGCGCGCGACGGGCTGGAACGGCCTCGCGTCAGGGCCCCGCCGCGAGCTCGCGAGTGGTGGGCGGGCGCGGGGTCCTTCCGCGGGGCCCTTCGTCAGGTCCGCACGAAGAAGCGGCGGTGCGCCGCTCCCGGCGCGGCCGACCGGACCCCCGTGCGCGCCAGCAGCCAGCTCTCCAGCCGGTCGTCGGGCAGCGGGCGGCTGACCAGGAAGCCCTGGAGCTTGTCGCAGCCCATGTCGGCCAGGAGGTTGCGGGTGAGCTCGTCCTCGACGCCCTCGGCGACCACGCGCAGCCCCAGGTTGTGCGCCAGCTCGATGATCGAGCGGGCGATGAAGGACTCCCCCTGGCTCGTCGACATGCCCAGGACGAAGGACTTGTCGATCTTGACCTCGTCGATGGGCAGCTGGCGCAGCTGGGACAGCGACGAGTACCCCGTGCCGAAGTCGTCCATCGACAGGCGCAGGCCGAGGGCGTGCAGGTCGGCCAGCACCGTGCTGTCGCGGACCGAGTCGTCGACGACGCTGCCCTCGGTCAGCTCGAGGGTGAGCAGTTCGCCCGGCACCCCGTGGCGCTGCAGCGCGCGCCGCACGCGGGCGACCAGGTCCGGCTCGGTGAGGCAGTGGGCCGAGAGGTTCACCGCCACCGACAGCGCGATGTCCTGGTCCAGCCAGCGCCGGCAGCGGGCCAGCGCGAGGTCGAGGACGTGGTCGGTGACCGCGCCGATGCGGCCGATCTGCTCGGCGAGGTGGATGAAGTCGTCGGGCGGGATCGCCCCGTAGCGCGGGTGCGCCCAGCGCACGAGGGTCTCGACCGAGACGATGTCGGAGGTCTGGGCGTCGATGATCGGCTGGAAGACCACGCCGATCTGCCCGTCGGCCATGGCCTGCTCCAGCTCGGTGCCCAGCTGGAGGCGGCGCAGGCTCTGCTGGTCGAGCACCGGGTGGTAGCTGGCCACGCCGCCGGAGTCGGCTGCCGCCAGGAGGGCGACGTCGGCCCGCTGCATGAGCATCCCGGAGTCCGTGCCGTGCACCGGTGCCGCGGCGACCCCGATGGTGAGCGTGACCTCCAGGTCCAGGCCGGCGACGCGCGCACGGGTCGAGGCGGCCTCGCGCAGCCGCCGGGCGGCCCGTTCCGTCGCCTGCAGCGACAGGCCCGGGAGCAGCACGGCGAACTGCTCGCCCTCCATCCGCGCCACCACGGCCTGCGGCGGGGCGTGCTCCCGCAGCAGGCCGGCGGTGACCAGCAGGAGCTCGTCGCTCGCCGCGTGCCCCAGCGTGTCGGTGACCTCGGTGTAGTTGCCCAGCGCCGCGAGGATCAGCCCGGCCCGCGCGGTGGCCGGGTCGACCGACAACAGCTGGTCGATCTCGGCGGCCAGACGCTGGCGGTTGGGGAGCCCGGTGAGCCGGTCGTGGTCGGCGTCGTAGCGGATCTGGGTCAGGAGCTGCTGGTGCCGGATCGCCGCGTTGACGTGGGTGAGCATGGAGTCGAGTGCGACCCGGTCCCTGTCACCGAAGGAGATGATGTCGCTGCGCCGGTCGCAGACCTCCAGGTAACCGGGCTCCCCGGCGGCGGTCATGACCGCGGCGCCGAGCAGGTCAGAGACCCCCCGTCGGTTCAGGGCCGCCGCCTCCTCGCCATCGGCGCGGCCGAGGGACACGTGGACGGGCCCGTCGGCCGAGGCCACGGCACGCCGACGGAGGACGTCGTCCGGGTCGCCCGGGCCGTCGTACCAGACCGCGCCGTTCTCGGCGACCACGACCAGCCGGGGCTCCTCGTCGAGGTAGGGGGGCAGCCACAGGGCGACGCGGTCGGCGTTGAGCAGCTCACGGACGGCCTGCACGATCTGCCGCGTGCCGTCCTCGTCGGGCGACACCTGCTCCACGCGACGCGCGAAGTCGTAGACCCGCTCGACGGTCCGGCCTTCGCGGGTGACCGCGGCGAAGCGGCGGTAGAGCAGAGCTAGGGCGACGACGAGCGGCCCGATCAGGAGCCAGGCCCACGGGGTCGCGTCGACCAGCACCAGCACCGCCAGGCCGACGACCACGGAGAGCGGGCCGACCAGGAGGACCGGGATGAGTATCGACGCCCACAGCGTGCGGCCCGGGTAGCCCTGCGTCGCCGTGATGGCGGCGGCGATGAGGGCAACCCCGAGGACGCTGCCGGTCAGAACGGCCGCGAGATAGGGGACCCAGGCGCCGGGGTCGGAGACGTCGCCCGCCGGCAGCACCCCGAGGACGGCGACCGCGGCGGACGCCTCCAGGACCACCACGGTGACGTTGAAGACGGCCTTCGGCGGTGGATAGCCCTGCGCCAGGGAGACGAGCCCGACGGCGACCGCCCAGGCCAGCGCGGTCCAGGCACCCCCGACGGACGCCAGTGCCATCACGAAGGCCAGCTCGCTCGGGGACCACGAGAAGCCCTGCTTGCGGAACTCGAAGTCGACGTTGAGGGACTCCGCGACCACCAGGCCGACGAAGACGGCGACGAGGTGGAGCGGGTCGACGGTCTCGGCCCGCGGGACCAGGACCCAGAGGGACACGGGCACGGCGACGGCCAGCCCCATCCAGGCAACGGTCCACGGGCTGAGCCGCAGTGGCCGGGTAGGCATGCGGTCGTTCTGCTCGGCCACGCGTACCTGCATCTCCGCCGGGAAGTAGGGCGCGCCGAGGCTAACAGCGGGCCGGGCCGGGACAAGCGTCATCGACTCGGAGGGGTGAGACCGGGGTGTCGGCCCCCCGGGCGGCCGGTCCGGGACCGGCCGCCTACGGGTGCTGCGACGACGGGCGGTTCAGCCCGCCTGGACGAAGCTCCACTTGGCACCACGGCTCCACTTGGCACCGCGGCTCCACTTGGCACCGCGAACCGAGGTCGAACCAGACTGAACGTTGTTTCCCACGACGCCTCCTAGGCATGAATGACCGCTGTCTGCGGCAGCCACCTACGCGCGGGGACAGAGCGTCTCAGTACGGACCGCGCTGGAGACATTGCTTCCCGTCACCCGACTGGACAAGCATCGAAGATCACGAACGGGTGACAAAACCTCGCGTCGTCACTGTGAGTCACTAGACATTGGCGAGCAGTCACCGATCGGGTGAATCACGGCGTCATCGCCTGCCGGGCAGCAGTCCGCCGAAGGGACGACGGCGCTCGGCGTTCCCGATGACCTCCTCCGTCGCCTTGTCGGCGAGCCCGCCCGTGATCAGGTCGCGCGTGGCGCCGGCCCAGTCCTCCTCGGGCGACCGGGGGGCCGCCGGGGACCCGAGGGCATGGGCGGTGCGTCCGAACGCGGCCTCGGCCTGGGCCTCGACGGCGTGCGCCTGGGCGGCCCGGTCCGGGGGCAACATCGCCAGCGCATCCCTCGCCGCGCCCGCGGCGTCGAACCGCAGCCCGCGGTCCGCCTCCTGGTCGAACGTGCCGTCCACGTCGAGCAGGATGGGGCCGTACGCGCCGACGACGTCCGCCGCGACGGCCAGAGGTGCGACAGGGGCGTAGGAGAGCAGCTCGAGCGCCAGACCCGCCGTCCAGTTCCAGAGCGCCTCCTTGTCCTCCGCCTCCTCCTCGAGCTCGAACCCGTCCAGGGCGTAGGTCAGCCGCTGCCCGTAGTCCTGGACCGCGTGGTACGCGCTCGGGACGGAGACCGCCGCATGCGGCGTGTCCGGGGAGGTGCCGGCCAGGTCCAGGGGCCGGGCCAGGCTCCAGTCCCGCAGCGCCGTCTCCACGACGGCCGCCGCCCCGCGGTCCACGGTCAGGTAGCCGAGCCCCCTCAGCTGGTCGACGGTCCGGTCGCCGCCGCCTCCGGCCCCCACCGAGGTGAGAGCGCCGGTGATCACCTGCACGTGGGCGGCCGCCGCCTGACCGAGAGCAGGTGACACCGCCGCCACGGTGTCCCGGTCGACCGTCCATCCGGAGGGATCGCCCTCGGCCAGGCCCGCCCCGATGCTCTCCAGGCCGAGGCGCACCGCCCGGTCACCCGCCGGCCCGTCGTCGCGTCCCGCCTCCGCCACCAGGTCACCGAGCGGCCCTCCATCGTCACCCCAGGAGCGCAGGAGCAGCGCATCCCAGACCTCGCGGTCGGCCAGCAGCGCAGCGGCCGCCTCCGGATCACCGCCCCGCGCCAGGGTGCCGACGGCGACCGCCACCGGATCGCCGCCCTCACCGGGGCGGCCCCAGGCGGCGACGGTCATCCCGGTCGGCTGCTTCTGGACGTGCTCCCGGACGAGGAGCTGCCGCGCCCACTCGACCACGGTGGCCATGCGCGGCCCGTGGGAGCCCGCCCCCGCGACGAGCACGGCGGCCATCCCCGCCGCGGTGTCATGGGCACCGAGCCGGTCGTCGGCGCGCACGTAGGTGGCATCGAGGACGGCCGAGACCGCGTCGCGCCGGCCCTCCCGGGGCACCGCCGCCCCGAGCGCCGACGCCAGGAGCCCGGCGATCGGGTTGTCGGGGCCGTCAGGATCCTGCCCGAGCAGTGCGAGGAGGAGGGCAACGCCCGTCTCCCCCAGCTCACGGAGCAGCGCGGTGGCGAAGTGAGCGTCCCCCGCGTAGGCGGCGGCCTCGGCGGCGAGCTCCTCCCGCTCCTCGGGCCGCAGCGGAGTGCCCACCAGCGCGTCGGCCAGCGCGCGCCCTCGCCGGGCCATCTCCGGCGTGCCCCAGCCCGGCAGCTCGGCCGCCAGGTGGGCCAGCACGCGGCCGGTGTCACCCGGCCGGCCGGTGCCTCCGACCGGACCGGCGGCGTCGGCCAGCACGCGGGCGGTGGCCGCGGCGTCGTCGGCCAGCTCCTCGAGCAGCGCCCCGTGCCGCCGGCGCCGCGCCGCCTCGGCGGCCGCGAAGTCCTCCACGACCGAGACGGCCTCGGGAGCGCCGGTCCGCATCGCCGTCGCCAGGTCGCCGAGGGCGTGCAGCCGCCCCCAGGCCGCCCGCCGGTCCTCCTCCTGCTCCACCCGGAGCGCGGCCACCCCGCGGCGGGTCTCGCGCAGCAGGTCGCCGTGGGCGCTGAGCCGCCGGCTGGCGGTGCGGGCCGCAGTCGCGCACTCCCCCACGATCGCCGCGATGCGCACCACCTGACCCGCGGCCGCCCCGGCGTCGTCCCCCAGCCAGCCCGGGGCCGACGCGGCGGGAGCGGACAGCTCGTCGGCGAGCACGTCGAACCAGAACGCCGCTCCCCCGACGTCACTCTCGACCTCGTCGACGGCAGCCGGGTCGCCGGGCGGCATCTCCAGGGGCACCGGCTCGGGCAGGAACGCGGTCACCGGGCACCGATCCGGCCGCGGGAGGCCAGCAGCCCCCGATCCAGCGCGAGCCACGAGTCGGCGACCGCCGCGACGGTGGCACCCAGCCAGGCGAGCTCCCCGGACAGCGCGCGACCGGCCGTCCGCTGGCCCTCGAGGAAGCCCTCGACCGCCGGCTGGAGGGCATCCCCCACGTTCCCGGCCCGGTCGAGCCGGGCGCCGATCTCCTCGGCCTTCCCGGCGGCGCCGCGCAACGTGCCGGCCAGGTCGTGCACCTCGGCGGCGGGCATCTCGATGGACATGGCGGCAGTCTGGCCGCATCCGGGGATCTCGCGGTCCCGTCGTCCACAGGCCCGCCGGTGGCGGAGGCCGCCACCCGATCGGGTGTCCACAGTGTCCACAGGCGGTGTCCACAGGCGGTGGACGAGGACCGGGCTTCTACGCTCCCGGCGTGCGGTGCGGCGGCGACGACGGCGAGCGGGGGTCCAGCCTTCCGTTCGTGCTGGTCTGCTGGACGGTCGCGGCGCTGATGGCGTTCGGCGCGATCGCCGCCTCCGACGCCTTCCTCGAGCAGCAGGAGGTGCAGTCGGTGTGCGACGGGGCCGCCCTGGCGGCCGCCAACCGCACTGACGAGTCCGTCGTCTACAGCCGCGGCGTGGGCGGCGAGCTGCCCCTCACCAAGGCAGTCGCCCAGGCGGCCGTCGCCGACCAGCTGGCCGACGGCGGGACGGTCCTGGACTCGTGGTCGGCCGAGACCGACGGCGCCGAGGTCACCGTCCGCTGCACCCGGTACGTCGACATCGCGTTCGGCTGGCTGTTCCTCGGGGGCCAGCAGCTCGAGCGGACCGCCACCGCCAGCGCCCGCGCGCCGACCCTGCCCTGAGCATGCGAACGGCCCCCGACCTGGAGGGGTCGGGGGCCGTCGTACCGGGCGTGGCGGGTGAAGGATTCGAACCTTCGTAGGCTAAGCCGACGGATTTACAGTCCGCTCCCATTGGCCACTCGGGCAACCCGCCGTGCGGTGGTACCGGAGCAGCGTACAAGAACGGTGGACGGTGTCCTCGCGAACCCCCGGGGACGTAGTTCGCCGAGCGGAAGGGAAGAGCCATGGCCGACGCCTCCTTCGACGTCGTGAGCAAGGTGGACCGCCAGGAGGTCGACAACGCCCTCAACCAGGCGAGCAAGGAACTCTCGCAGCGCTTCGACTTCCGGGGCACCAACGCCACCATCGCCTGGGCCGGTGAGGACGGCGTCACGCTCCAGGCTGACACCGAGGAGCGGGTCGCCGCAGCCCTCGAGGTCTTCAAGGAGAAGCTGATCCGGCGGAACATCTCCCTGAAGGTGCTCGACGCCGGTGAACCGCAGTCGTCCGGCAAGACCTACAGGATCTCCGCCCGCATCAAGCAGGGCATCGAGTCCGACGTCGCCAAGAAGATCGCCAAGCTCATCCGCGACGAGGGCCCCAAGGGTGTCCAGGCGCAGATCCAGGGCGACCAGCTCCGCGTCAGCGGCAAGAAGCGCGACGACCTGCAGGCCGTGCAGCAGCTGCTGCGCGGCGCCGACCTCGAGGTCGCCCTGCAGTTCGACAACTACCGCTGAGCTGACTGCCGCGCCTCTCACGCGGCGGCCAGCGTGTAGCGGGTCCCCGAGCTGCCCTGCACCCACGCCTCGGGTAGCGCCGCGGCCAGCGCGTGCTGTGCCCGCCATCCCGTGCAGTGGCCCGCCACGAGCAGGTCGGGACGCAGTTCGGTGAGCGCGCGCACGGTCGGCGGGATGACGGGATCGAACGCCGGCCCGCTCAGGTGCAGTCCGCCGACGAGGGCGTGCAGCCGGTCCACGCCGGTCAGCCGCATCGCGTGCCGCACGATGTTCACCGCGCCGCCGTGCCCGCATCCGGTGAGCACCAGCAGACCACGGCCCCGGACGTGCACGACCAGGGCCTGGTCGTCGAGGATGAGCGGGTCGTGCCGCCACTCCGTGCCGTCCCAGGCCTGGTGCGATGGCGGCATGCCGCGCTCGTAGTCGGTGGTCCGGTCGATCTCGCCGGTCACGAGGACGCAGTGGTCGACGAGCAGGGACGGCTGCCGCCGCTCCACCACCTCGAAGCCCTCGGCCTCGAGCGCGCGCCGGCTCAGCGTCGGCAGCTCGAACACGTCGCCGCCGGGTGCGGCGATGCGGCGCCGGGTCCACGCCAGGGGGTGGACCGTCATCGGCATCGACCGCGGGCCGGTGCGATCGGCGAGACCGGCCAGGCCACCTGTGTGGTCGAAGTGGCCGTGGCTCAGCACGACGCCCTGCACGCCGGCCAGGTCGATGCCGAGACGGTCGGCGTTGTCGGTCATGCCGTCGGGTGAGATCCCGGTGTCGAACAGAAGCGTGGTGGTCGAGGTGCCGCGGCGCACGGTGACCAGCGCCGAGAAACCGTGCTCCGCACGGAGACCGGTCGAGGTGCGGCCGTCCTCGAACAGCGCGGCGAGGACCTGGCCGGAGTTCAGCGGAGCGCGCACCACTCCCTCGCCGCCGGCGAGGAGCGCGTCGAACACGTTGTCGACGAGCGTGGTGAGCACGACCTCGTCCACCGGCTCCAGCGCGACCGGATCGACCGCCGTCCCCGTCGCGGGACGCGGTATGGCCGTACGCACCGCTCCGCCGGCGTCCCCGGCGCCGCACATGGCAGCACCGTAGTCCCCGGCCCGGAGCCGCGGGAGGGGCCGCTCAGCGCTGGCCGAGCTCCCGGGCCAGCTGCTCCAGCCGCGCGATGCGCTGGGGCATCGGCGGGTGGGAGGCGAACATCGACGCCATGCCCTGCCCGCGGAACGGGTTGGCGATCATCAGGTGGCTCTGGGTGACCAGGCGGTCGTCCTGCGGCAGCGGCAGGGCCGCCGTCCCGCGCTCGATCTTGCGCAGGGCCGACGCCAGGGCCAGCGGGTCCTGGGACAGGAGGGCCCCCGAGGCGTCGGCCTGGAACTCCCGGCTCCGGCTGACCGCCATCTGCACCAGCCCGGCGGCGATCGGCCCGAGCAGCATCAGCAGCAGGCCGCCCAGCGCGTTGCCGCCGTCGCGCTCGTCCGACCGTCCGCCGAAGAGCGACGCGAACATCGCCATGTGCGCCAGGTAGGTGATCACGGCGGCCATCGCACCGGCGACCGAGCTGATCAGGATGTCGCGGTTGTAGACGTGGGAGAGCTCGTGGGCGAGCACCCCGCGCAGCTCCCGCCGGTCGAGGAGTTCCAGGATGCCCTGGGTCACGCAGACCGCCGCGTTGCGGGGGTTGCGGCCGGTGGCGAACGCGTTCGGCTGGTTCGTGGGGCTGACGTAGAGCCGCGGCATCGGCTGGCGGGCCTCGGTGGCCAGCTCGCGGACCATCGCGTAGAGCTGGGGCGCCTGCGTCTCGGTGACGGGGAACGCCCGCATCGCCCGCAGCGCCAGCTTGTCGGAGTTGACGTACGCGTACCCGTTGACGCCGAGCGCGACGACGAGGGCGACCAGCAACCCCGATCGCCCGCCGACGAGCGCACCGGCAGCCAGGATGAGCCCGCCCATGAGGCCCAGGAGGAGGGCGGTCTTGAGTCCGTTGTTCCAGCGCTGCACGTCCCGTCCAACGCCACTCCGGGAACCGCCGTTCCCCACGGGCCCGCGACCTGTCCCTCGTCGGAATGAGAACCGGTGAGGGCGGGTTGGAGGAGGAGAGTTCGTCGTGTCCGGATCCACACCCGGCCGCGGGCACACGCACGTAACCTCGGCCGGTGGAGGTACACCACTGATGACTGTCAGCACCCCGACCACCGACGGCGCGCCGGTCGCAAGCTCGGCGCCCGGCGGGCTCGTGAAGAGCGTCGTCGAGCTGGACCGCGTCGTCATCCGGCTGGCCGGCGACTCCGGTGACGGCATGCAGCTGACCGGCAACCGGTTCACCAGTGAGACGGCCAGCTTCGGCAACGACCTGTCGACGCTGCCGAACTTCCCGGCCGAGATCCGCGCGCCGACGGGGACCCTGCCCGGCGTCAGCTCCTTCCAGCTGCACTTCGCCGACCACGACATCATGACCCCGGGCGACGCACCCGACGTCCTCGTGGCGATGAACCCGGCCGCCCTGAAGGCCAACCTGGCCGACCTGCCCGGCGGCGGGCTGCTGATCGTCGACTCCGACGAATTCACCCCGCGCAACCTGGCGAAGGTGGGCTACGCGACCAACCCGCTCGAGGACGGCTCCCTCGAGGGCTGGCAGCTGGTCAGCGTGCCGCTCACCTCCATGACCCTCGACGCGCTGGCGGACTCGGGCCTGGGCAAGAAGGAGGCCGAGCGGAGCAAGAACATGTTCACGCTCGGTCTGCTCTCGTGGATGTACCACCGGCCCACCGAGGGCACGATCCGGTTCCTCGAGCGCACCTTCCGCCGCAAGCCCGAGATCGCCGCGGCCAACATCGCCGCCTTCCGCGCCGGCTACAACTACGGCGACACGACGGAGGCCTTCGCGGTCTCGTACGAGGTCAAGCCGGCCCCGATGGCGCCGGGCCGGTACCGGAACATCTCCGGCAACCAGGCCCTCGCGCTGGGGCTCGTGGCCGCCGGCCAGCGCTCGAAACTGCCCCTGTTCCTCGGCGCCTACCCGATCACCCCGGCGTCGGACATCCTCCACGAGCTGTCCAAGCACAAGTCGTTCGAGGTGCGGACCTTCCAGGCCGAGGACGAGATCGCCGGCATCGCCTCGGCGATCGGCGCCTCCTTCGGTGGCGCCCTCGGGGTGACGACGACGTCCGGGCCCGGGGTCTCGCTGAAGTCGGAGGCGATGGGCCTGGCGGTGATGACCGAGCTGCCGCTGGTGATCGTCGACGTCCAGCGCGGCGGCCCGTCGACCGGCCTGCCCACCAAGACCGAGCAGTCGGACCTGCTGCAGGCGATGTTCGGCCGCAACGGCGAGGCCCCGATCCCCGTGATCGCGCCCCGGTCGCCCGCCGATTGCTTCGATGCCGCGCTCGAGGCGTGCCGGATGGCGCTGACGTACCGGACGCCGGTCATCCTGCTGTCCGACGGTTACCTGGCCAACGGCGCCGAGCCGTGGGCCATCCCGGCCGTCGACGAGCTGCCCGACCTCAGCGGTGCGGTGAACTTCGCGACGGCGCCGAACGGTGAGGACGGCGAGTTCCTCCCCTACCTGCGCGATCCGAAGACGCTCGCCCGTCCGTGGGCGATCCCCGGCACGGCGGGCATGCAGCACCGCATCGGCGGGCTGGAGAAGGCGGACCGGACGGGGAACATCTCCTACGACCCGGCCAACCACGACTTCATGACCCGCACCCGCCAGGCCAAGGTCGACGGCATCGCCGCCGACCTGCCGCCCACCGAGGTCGACGACCCGGACGGCAACGCCCGGGTCGCCGTCATCGGCTGGGGCTCCACCTACGGACCGATCGGTGCGGCGTGCCGGCGGATCCGCCGGTCCGGCCGGTCGGTGGCCCAGATCCACCTGCGCCACATCAACCCGATGCCCGCCGACCTCGGCGACATCCTGCGCCGCTACGACCGCGTCGTCTGCCCCGAGATGAACCTCGGCCAGCTGGCGCTGCTGCTGCGCGCCAAGTACCTCGTCGACGTCCAGAGCCACACGCAGGTGCGCGGGCTGCCCTTCCGGGCCGCCGAGCTCGCCGCGGTGATCCAGGACGTCATCGACTCCACGAGCGGCGCCGAGCTCGCCGCCGATCCCACCGGAGGGGCGGAATGACCACCGTCGAACTGGGCATGCCCAGCGAAGGCCCCATCGCCGACGCGATCGCGCAGTCGCTGGAGGCCCACGGGCCCAAGCAGACCGCGCTCAAGGCCAAGGACCTCAAGACCGACCAGGAGGTGCGCTGGTGCCCCGGGTGCGGTGACTACGTCATCCTCAACGCGGTCCAGAGCTTCCTGCCCAGCCTCGGGATCGCCCGCGAGGACATGGTGATCGTGTCCGGGATCGGCTGCTCCTCCCGCTTCCCGTACTACATGAACACCTACGGGATGCACTCGATCCACGGGCGGGCCCCGGCGATCGCCACCGGCCTCGCGGCCTCCCGCCCCGACCTGTCCGTGTGGGTGGTCACCGGTGACGGGGACGCGCTCTCGATCGGTGGCAACCACCTCATCCACGCGCTGCGCCGCAACGTGAACATGACGATCCTGCTGTTCAACAACCGGATCTACGGGCTCACCAAGGGGCAGTACTCGCCCACCTCCGAGGTCGGCAAGGTCACCAAGTCCACGCCGATGG
This sequence comes from Blastococcus deserti, assembly GCF_042682525.1. Taxonomy (NCBI): domain Bacteria; kingdom Bacillati; phylum Actinomycetota; class Actinomycetes; order Geodermatophilales; family Geodermatophilaceae; genus Blastococcus; species Blastococcus deserti. The sequence goes on along the minus strand of NZ_JBHUHP010000001.1, from coordinate 201,564 downwards.
GCTCGATCGACGCGCCGTTCAACCCGGTGTCGCTGGCGCTGGGCGCCGACGCGACGTTCGTGGGCCGCGCGATGGACTCCGACCGCAAGGGGCTCACCGAGGTGCTCCGGCAGGCCGCCGAGCACCAGGGCACCTCGCTGGTGGAGATCTACCAGAACTGCAACATCTTCAACGACGGCGCCTTCGAGCTGCTCAAGGACCCCACGACCGGTACCCAGTGGTCCATCCCGCTCGTCCACGGCGAGCCGCTGGTGTTCGGTCCGGACGGCGCCTCCTGCGTGGTCCGCGACGACTTCGGCGGCCTGCGGATCGCCGAGACCAACCAGGTCGACGCGTCGGAGATCGTCGTCCACGACGCGCACCGGGAGAACCCGGCCTACGCGTTCGCGCTGTCCCGGCTCTCCAGCCAGGACCTCCGCTACACGCCGATGGGCGTCTTCCGGTCGGTGCGGAAGCCGACCTACGACGCGATGATGGCCGAGCAGCTGGACGTCGCCCGGGTCCAGCAGCCGGCCGACCTCGACGCGCTGCTCGCCGGCACCGACACCTGGACCGTCAGCGCCTGACGGCCGC
>NZ_JBHUHP010000001.1:162212-200978 GCF_042682525.1 Blastococcus deserti | reverse complement strand
TCCTCCGCGCGCGGAGGACGGCCCTGTGCCGTCCGGTGCCGGTCCAGCGCGGGTGCCCGCCCCCAGGGATCCCGGGCCCCGGCACCCGCGCCCGGGTCCTGCGTCGCCGGAGACGGGGAAGCCGTCAGGAGCGCGGCGTCACGCGCAGCAGACGGTCGGCGCCGCCACCGTTGTCGGTGGTCACGTACAGCGCGCCGTCGGTGCCCTGGTGGAGACTGCGGATCCGCCCGTGCACCCGGTCGAGCTCGGGCAGCCGGAACTGCTCCTGGACGGCGCCGTCGTCGTCGAGCCGCAGCGCGAGGACGCCCTCCGCCTTGAGCAGCGCCACGAGCAGCAGCCCGTCGTAGCCACCCCAGCGGTCGCCGTCGAGGAAGGCCGCCCCGCTGGTGGCCAGCGTGGGCGAGCCCGAGGACCACACCGCGGCGACCGCTCCGGGGATCGCCGGATCGGTCATCGGCACGCTCGAGTCGTAACCGCCGTCCCCGGCCGGGTCCCAGCCGTAGTTGCCCCCGGGACGCAGCAGGTTCACCTCGTCGTCGCGGTCGGGACCGTGCTCGACGGCGAACACCTTGCCGGTGCCCGGCCGGACCGCGAGGCCCTGCACGTTGCGGTGGCCCAGGGTCCAGACCTCCCGCTCACCGGTGGCCGGGTCGACGCGGAGCACCTTGCCGCCCAGGGACCGTGGATCCTGCGGAACGCTGCCGTCGGCGGCGTCACCGGTGCCCACCAGCAGGGTGCCGTCGGGGACGAACGCCAGCCGGCAGCCCCCGTGCCGCCCGGACCGCTCGTTGAGCGGGATCCCCCCGACGAGCGGGTCGACGACGCGGGTGGCCGCGCTCCAGTCGGCCGCGACGGTCCAGCCCACCACGACGATCTGGCCGTCCCGGCTGCCCTGGCAGCTGTAGAAGCGACGGTTGCCGGCGAAGCCCGGGTCCAGCGCCAGCCCCATGAGCCCGGTCTCCCCCCGGGCGAACAGGTCGCGGAGGTCGGCGGCCACGTCCCGCACGCCGTCGGGGAGCACCGCGGTGAACCCGCCGGCCCGCTGGTCCACCAGCAAGGTCCCGTCCGGCGCCTGGACGACGTCCCACGGGTGGTCGAGCCCGTCGACGACGACGGTGACGTCGAGGGCGGGCGCGACGGCGGTGCTCGTCGACGACGCCGCGGGCGGCGGCCCCGGGGCCGCGGGCGGCTCGCTGACCGCCGCGTCGGTGCACCCGCCCACCAGCAGGAGCGGGGCCGCCGTGCAGCGGAAGGACCTTGCCCCTCTCATCCCTCGCAGGCTCGGGGCGAGCCTCCGGGCAAGGCCATGCCTGCGGGTGGCGGGGGGCATGGGGTCCTTCTACAGGCCGGCGACGGTCCGCATCGACCCAGCATGCGCTCAGGAGGTGCGGGTGACCACGAAATCGCACAGCGCCGCCAGCGCGTCCCGGACCTCGCCGGGGGGAACGGCCCCGAGGCGGGCGCGCGCCCGGTCGGCGTACTGCGCGAGCACGTCGGTGGCGCGCTGCAGCGAGACCGACGAGCGCAGCAGCGCCAGCGCCTCGGCGTGCTCGTCGTCGTCGGTGACCGGCGCGGCGACCAGCTGCCGGAGCCGGGCGTCGGCCGGGTCGTCGTCGGCGAGGGCGAACAGCACCGGGAGGGTGGCGATGCCCTCGCGCAGGTCGGTCCCCGGGGACTTCCCGGACGCCCCGTCCTGGCTGACGATGTCGAGCAGGTCGTCGGAGATCTGGAAGGCGACGCCGACCTCCTCGCCGAAGGCCGTGAGGGCCGCCACCAGCGCCTGGTCAACGCCGGCGAAGGAGGCGCCGAAGCGGGCGGAGGTGGCCACCAGCGATCCGGTCTTGTCGGCCAGCACGCCGAGGTAGTGGGCCACCGGGTCCGCACCCGGCTCGGCGCCGACGGTCTCCCGGATCTGGCCGGTGACCAGCCGCTCGAACGTCCGCGCCTGGATGCGCACTGCCTCGGGACCGAGGTCGGCCAGCAGGTCGGACGCGCGGGCGAAGAGCAGGTCACCGGTCAGGATGGCGATGCTGTTGGACCACCGGCTGTTGGCGCTGGGCGCCCCGCGACGGACGACGGCCTCGTCCATGACGTCGTCGTGGTACAGCGTCGCCAGGTGGGTCAGCTCGCACACCACCGCCGACTCGGTCACCCCGACGGCGTGCGGATCGCCGAGCTGGGCGGCCAGGAGGGCCAGCATGGGCCGGAACCGCTTGCCGCCGGCGGACATCAGGTGCCCGGCGGCCTCCCGGATGAAGGCGTGCTCGCTGCCCACCGCCTCGGTCAGTGCCGTCTCCACGCGGGCGAGGCCCTCGGCGAGCTCCGTGCCGAGGGACCCGTCGGGGAGCCAGGGGCCGATGGTCGACGCCGGGGTGGAGATCCGGCGCGAGGCCACGGTGGTGGTGCCCTCGACTGAGGCACGGGCTCCGGTCATCAACCGACGAAGATAGCCGCCCGGTCCGCGAGGTCGAGCACCGCCCCGGGCACGATGCCCAGCGCCAGGGTCGCCGTGGCGGTGACCGCCAGGACGATCGTGGTGGGCAGCCCCGGGACCCCCACGGTGGGACCCTGCCCACCGCCGGGGCCGCCCGCCGGCGGCGAGAAGTACATCAGCACGATGACCCGCAGGTAGAAGAACGCCGCCACCGCGCTGGCCAGCAGGGCCACCAGGGCCAGCGGCCAGGCGCCCTCGGCGATCGCCGCCCGGAACACGGCGAACTTCCCGGTGAAACCGGCGGTGAGCGGGATGCCGGCCAGGGCGAGCAGGAAGAGCGCCATGATCGCCGCGGTCAGCGGCGACCGGGAGGCCAGCCCCGCCCACTGGGAGAGGTGGGCGGCCTCGCCGTCGCCGTCCCGGACGAGGGTGAGGACGGCGAAGGCGCCGAGCGTGGTCAGCCCGTAGGTCAGCAGGTAGAACATCGTGGCCGCGAGGCCCGAGCCGTCCCCGCCGGCGCCGAGGCCGATCACGCCGGTCAGCAGGAAGCCGGCGTGGGCGATCGAGGAGTAGGCGAGCATCCGCTTGAGGTCGGTCTGGGTCAGGCCCAGCACGGCGCCGACGACCATCGACACGATCGCCACCCCGTAGACCAGTGGGCGCCACGTCCACTCGGCGGTGCCGAACGCGACGTAGAGCAGCCGCAGGATGGCCCCGAACGCGGCGACCTTCGTGCAGGCCGCCATGAAGGCGGTCACCGGCGTCGGGGCGCCCTGGTAGACGTCCGGCGTCCAGGTGTGGAACGGGGCGACGCTGGCCTTGAACAGCAGGCCGACGACGAGCAGGGCCAGGCCGAGGACCAGCAGGACGTCGGTGCCCTCGGCGAGGGAGGCCGACCGGATGGCGGCGAGCCGGACGCTGCCGGTGGCGCCGTAGACGAGCGCCAGCCCGTAGAGGAAGAAGGCCGAGGCGAAGGCGCCCAGCAGGAAGTACTTGACCGCCGCCTCCTGCGACAGCAGCCGGCGCCGGCGGGCCATCCCGCTGAGCAGGTAGAGCGGGAGGCTGAGCACCTCCAGCGCCACGAACATGATCAGCAGATCGTTGGCCGCGGTGAACAGCATCATGCCGCCGATGGCGAAGGTCGCCAGCGGGTAGACCTCGGTCTGCACCCGGCTCGAGGTGAGCAGGTCGCGGTCGCGGACGCTGCCGGCGGGCACCGCGGCAGAGGTCACGAACGCCGACCGCGCCGGGTCCAGCGCCCGCTCGGCGAAGAGCAGGATCGCCAGAGCTCCCAATCCGGCGACGGTCGCCTGGAGGAACAGGCCCGCGCCGTCGACGGCGAGCGCACCGCCGGCGGTCACCTCGCGGCGGCCGGCCAGGAGCAGGGTGCACACCAGGCCACCCACCGTGCCCACGAGAGCGACGGCGACCTGCACCGGGTGGCGGGTGTCGCGGGGCCAGAAGGCCTCGACGAGGACGCCGACGCAGGCCGCACCGAACACGAACAGCAGCGGCGCCAGGGCGGCGAAGGAGAGCTCCGGGGCCTCGATCATCAGTCGGTCCCTCCGAGGTCGCTCATGGTGGCGCTCACGGCCGGCCCGATGACGTCGAGCAGCGGCTGGGGATAGACGCCGAGCACGATGATCAACGCCACGAGGGGGCTGACGACCGCCAGCTCGCGCCGGTCGAGGTCCGCCACGCGCAGCGACCGGCGCGGGGCGGTGAGCGTCGCGGTGGCCCCACCGCCGCCAGCCGCCGGTTCGGCGTCCTCCTCGGCCATCAGCACGCCACGATCGGGGCCGTGCATCGTGCGCTGGTACATCAGCAGGATGTAGAGCGCGGCCAGGATGATCCCGACCGTCGCCACGATGGTGAAGACCGGCCGCTCCGGGAACGAGCCGATCAGGACGAGGAACTCGCTGACGAAGCTGTTGGTCCCGGGCAGCGCGAGGGAGGCCAGGCCCGCGACGAGGAACGCGCCGGCCAGCAGGGGCGCCTTCCGCGCCACCCCGCCGTAGTCGCCGATCTGCCGCGAGCCGCCGCGAGCGATGAGCATCCCCACCACCAGGAACAGCAGCCCGGTCGCGATGCCGTGGTTGACCATGTAGAGGACGGCGCCGGTCGCGGCCTCCGTGGTGAACGCGAAGATGCCCAGCGCGATGAAGCCGAAGTGCGAGATCGAGGTGTAGGCGACCAACCGCTTCATGTCGCTCTGCCCCATCGCCAGCAGCGCGGCGTAGAGGACGCCGATCACGGCGAGGACCAGCACGAAGGGGGCGAAGTACCGCGAGGCGTCGGGGAACAGCGGCAGGCAGTAGCGCAGGAAGCCGAACGTGCCGACCTTGTCCAGGACGCCGACCAGCAGGACCGCCCCGCCGATGGGCGCCTCGGAACCGGAGTCGGGCAGCCAGGTGTGGAAGGGCACCAGCGGTGCCTTGATCGCGAACGCGACGAAGAACCCGAGGAACAGCAGCTTCTGGACGCCGGGGTCGATCTCCAGTTGCCGGAGGGCGTCGAAGGCGAAGGTGCCCTCCCCCAGCTGGCTGTTGCTCACCACGTACAGCCCGATGACGGAGGCGAGCATGACCAGCCCGCCGACCAGGCTGTAGAGGAAGAACTTCACCGCGGCGTACTGGCGTCGCGGCCCGCCGAAGCTCCCGATGATGAAGTACATCGGGACGAGCATCGCCTCGAAGAACACGTAGAAGAGGAAGACGTCGGTGGCGGCGAAGACGCCGACCATCATCGCCTCCAGCAGGAGCAGCCAGGCGAAGTACGTCGTCAGGGGACGCCGGTCGCCCGCCTCGTCACGCCACGAGGCACCGATCACCACCGGCACGAGGACGCCGATGAGCAGCAGCATGACCAGGGCGATGCCGTCGACGCCGAGGGCGAAGGACACCCCGAAGTCGGCGATCCAGGTCCACGAGCTGGTCAGCTGGAAGCGGTCGCCGCCGACGTCGAACGCGACGGTGGCGAGGACCGCGAGCAGCAGCACCACCAGACTGACGCCGAGGGACACCTGCTTGGCCAGCGCCTCCCGGTTCCGGGGCAGCGCCGCGACGGCGGCCGCACCGATCGCGGGCACCGCGATCATGAGCAGCAGGAACGGGAAGTCACTCACCGACGCAGCACCTCTCCGAACTCAGCGAACGTGTCATCCCGCCGTCACCGCCAGCAGGGCGCCCGTGACGAGCACGGCGCCGCCGAGCATGCCGAGGGCGTAGGTGCGCACGAAGCCGGTCTGCGCCCGGCCCAGCCGCGAGGACGAGCCGCCGAGCGTGGCGGCGAGTCCGTTGACCGCGCCGTCGACACCACGGTTGTCCACCCAGACCAGTGCCCGGGTGAGCCACTGGCCGGGGCGCATGAACAGCGACTCGTTGACCGCGTCGGCGTAGAGGGCGTTGCGGGCGGCGCGGGTGACCGGGGAGACCCGCACCGGCGCGGTCACCGGCACCTCCCGGCGGCCGACGAACAGCCAGGCCAGCAGGACGCCGAGGGCCATCACGGCGGTGACGACCAGCCCGATGGTCAGCGGCGCGATCACGTGCTCGGCCTCCTCGGGCTCGCCGAAGACCGGCTCCATCCAGCCGGACAGCGGGAACAGCGCGACGAGGGCGGCGCCTGAGACGACCGAGCCGACGGCCAGCACGATCATCGGCACGGTCATGACCGAGGGCGCCTCGTGCGGGTGGACGCCGTCCTCCCACCGCGGTCGGCCGAAGAAGGTCATCAGCATCAGCCGCGTCATGTAGAAGGCGGTGAGGCCGGCGCCCAGGATCGCCACTCCACCCAGCACGAACCCGAAGGTGTCGTTCCGGTCGAAGGCGGCCTCGATGATCGCGTCCTTGGTGAAGTAGCCGGACAGGAACGGGAAGCCGATCAGCGCGAGGTAGCCCAGCCCGAACGTCACGAAGGTGACCGGCAGCTTGTTCCAGAGCCCGCCGAACCGGCGCATGTCGACCGTGTCGTTCATCGCGTGCATGACCGACCCGGCGCCGAGGAACAGGCCGGCCTTGAAGAAGCCGTGCGCGTACAGGTGCGCGAGACCGGCGACGTACCCGGCCGGGCCAAGGCCGACGGCCAGGAACATGTAGCCGATCTGGCTGACCGTCGAGTAGGCGAGCACCTTCTTGATGTCGTCGTACGCGCAGCCGGCGATGGCGCCGATCAGCAGGGTGAGGGCGCCGACGGCGAGGACGACGGTGCGCGCGGTCGGCGTCTCGTCGTAGATCGGGGCGCACCGGGCGATGAGGTAGACGCCCGCCGTCACCATCGTCGCGGCGTGGATGAGCGCGGAGACGGGAGTCGGACCCTCCATGGCGTCGGGCAGCCACGCCTGGAGCGGGAACTGGCCCGACTTGCCGCAGGCGCCGAGGAGGAGCAGCAGCCCGATCGCGGTGATCGTCCCGCCGGCCAAGGTGCCGATCCCGGCGAACACGCCCTCGTAGGACACGGTCCCGAGCTGGGCGAACATCAGGAAGATCGCCAGGGCCAGGCCGACGTCGCCGACCCGGTTCATGATGAACGCCTTCTTGGCGGCGGTCGCGGCCGACGGGCGGGTGTACCAGAACGCGATCAGGAGGTAGGACGCCAGCCCCACGCCCTCCCAGCCCACGTAGAGCGCCACGAAGTTGTCGCCGAGGACGAGCAGGAGCATCGCGGCGACGAAGAGGTTGAGGTAGGCGAAGAACCGGCGACGCCCGGGGTCGTGCGCCATGTAGCCGATCGAGTAGACGTGGATCAGCGAGCCCACACCGGTGATCAGCAGGACGAACGCCGCCGAGAGCGGGTCGTAGAGCAGCCCGGCGGTGACGTCGAGGTCCCCGACCCCGATGAACGTGAAGAGGTCGACGGCGACGCGCGCCTCCTCGAGCCCGGCCAGCTGGAACGTGCACAGCAGGCCGAGCACGAAGGCCGCGGCGACGGTCGCCGTCCCGAGCAGGTGGCCCCAGCGGTCGGTGCGCCGCCCGCCCAGCAGGAGCACCGCGGCGCCGGCGAGTGGCAGCGCGATCAGCAGCCAGGAGGCAGCGAGCAGCCCGTCGGCGGGAATCGATTCCATGTCCGGGTCCCCGTCAGTACTTCAGCAGGTTGGCGTCGTCGACCGAGGCGGACCGCCTGGTGCGGTAGATCGACATGATGATCGCGAGGCCGACGACGACCTCCGCGGCGGCGACGACCATGACGAAGAACGCCATGATCTGGCCGTCGAGGGTGCCGGTGGCGCGCGCGAAGGTGACCAGCGTCAGGTTCACCGAGTTGAGCATCAGCTCCACGCACATGAACACGACGATCGCGTTCCGGCGCACCAGCACCCCGACGGCGCCGATCGTGAAGAGGATCGCCGCGAGCACCAGGTAGTAGGTGAGGGTCACCGTTCCCGCCCTCCGGGGATGGCGCTGGGCGTGCCCTCGGTGGTGCCGAGCGCCGCGTCGGGCGAGCCGAGCTGCTCGCGGCCGACCGGGCGGGGCATCTGGTCCGGCTCCTCCGGTTCGATGCCGGTCGCCAGGCTCGCCTCCGCGCGGGTCCCGTCGGGCAGGATCGCGGGGACGGCGACGGAGTTGGCGCGGGCGAAGACACCCGGGCCGGGCAGCGTCTGCGGGTGGTCGGAGGTGAGGAAGCGGGCCCTCGAGAGCTCCTTCTGCGTCCGCCGGCTGCCCGGCTCGCGCTCGATGTGCGCGAGCACCATCGCGCCGACGGCCGCGGTGATCAGCAGCGCGCTGGTGACCTCGAACGCGAGCAGGTAGTCGGTGAACAGCAGCTCGGCGATCGCGGGGATGTTGCCCCGCTCCCCCTGGACGGCGTCGAGGCCGGTCACCGTCAGGTCCTGGGTGGCCCGGGCGATGCCGGCGCCCACCAGCGCGGCGAAGCCGACGCCGAGGACGGTGGCCGCCGTGCGCTGCCCGCGGAGGGTCTCCACGACCGAGTCCGAGGAGTCGCGGCCGACGAGCATCAGCACGAAGAGGAACAGGATCATGATCGCGCCGGTGTAGACGATGATCTGCACCGCCCCGAGGAACGGCGCCCCCTGCACCACGTAGAAGACGCCGAACGCGAGCATCGTGTTGACCAGCCACAGCGCGGAGTGCACCGCGTTGCGGCTGAACACCATGCCGAGGGCTCCGGCCAGGGCGATCGGCCCCAGCACCCAGAAGACGACGGTCTCGCCGCCGCTGAGCGTCTCGGTCATGCCCGGGCCTCCGGGACGCGCACGTAGTAGTCCTTCTCGTCGTCCCCGAGCCGCATCGGGTGCGGCGGGGCCTCCATGCCCGGCAGCAGCGGGGCCATCAGCTGCTCCTTGGTGTAGATCAGGTCGCGGCGGTTGTCGTCGGCCAGCTCGAAGTCGTTGCTCATGGTCAGCGACCGCGTCGGGCAGGCCTCGATGCACAACCCGCAGAAGATGCAGCGCAGGTAGTTGATCTGGTAGACGGCCCCGTACCGCTCACCGGGCGAGTAGCGGGCGTCCTCGGTGTTGTCCCCGCCCTCGACGTAGATGGCGTCGGCCGGGCAGGCCCAGGCGCACAGCTCGCATCCCACGCACTTCTCCAGGCCGTCGGGGTGCCGGTTGAGCACGTGCCGGCCGTGGTAGCGCGGCTTGGTCACCTTGGGCTCGAACGGGTACTGCTCGGTGGTCACTTTGCGGAAGATCTGCGCGAAGGTGACCCCGAAGCCCTGGGCAGGCGCCGGCATCAGGCTGTCGCGCACGGCGGGGCGGTTGCGACCGCCCTCCGAGGAGCGCTCGACCTCCCCGCGCGAGCGCCGGACCATGTCCTGCTCGCCGGGCTTGCCGCGGGACCCGCGCTCAGACATCTGTGTCCTCCTCCACGGTGGTGGTGCCGCGACGTCCGGTGCTCACGACGGGCGCGCCGTCGGAGGCGACCGGCTGTCGCCGCAGTCGGGGCGACGGCGGCACCTTCAGGTCCATCGGCGGGACGGGGAAGCCGCCCTCGGCGCGGCTCGGGCCGCCGGTGGGCCGCCGCCGCGGGCCCGCGGGCGGCAGGACGTCGGGCTCGGGGTCCGTGGCGTGGACGGCGCCGGCCGAGGCCTGCTCGGCCATGAGCCGGGTGTCCCGGTTGGCCGTCCGGCTGGCGATCAGCAGGCCGGCGAGGACGACCAGCGCGATGGGGACGCCGACGTAGAGCGTGACCTCACCGGTGGACAGGTCCGCCTCGCGCGCGACCGTCCGCATCGTGGCGACGACGAGGATCCACGCCAGCGCGGTGGGGACCAGCACCTTCCACCCGAACCGCATGAACTGGTCGTAGCGCAGCCGGGGCAGCGTGCCGCGCAGCCAGATGAAGACGAACAGCGCGACGACGACCTTGAGGAAGAACCAGAGCAGCGGCCACCAGCCGGTGTTCGCGCCGTCCCAGATCGAGATCGGCCACGGCGCCCGCCAGCCGCCGAGGAACAGCGTCGCCGCGAGGGCGGAGACGGTGACCATGTTGATGTACTCGGCCAGGAAGAACAGCGCGAACTTCAGCGACGAGTACTCGGTGTGGAACCCGCCCACCAGCTCGCTCTCGGCCTCGGGGAGGTCGAAGGGGGCCCGGTTGGTCTCGCCCACCACGGCGATGACGTAGATGACGAAGGAGACCGGGAGCAGGATCGCGTACCAGCTCGGCCCGGTGAACTCCCAGCCGAAGAGGGACAGCTGGTTGCCGTCGGCCTGGGCGGCCACGATCTCCGAGGTCGACATCGTGCCGGCGTAGAGGAACACCGCCACGATTGACAGCCCCATGGCGATCTCGTAGCTGACCATCTGCGCGGCGCTGCGCAGGCCGCCCAGCAGCGGGTACGTGGACCCGGACGCCCAGCCGGCGAGCACGATGCCGTAGACGCCCATCGCCGAGCAAGCGAGCACGACGAGGACGCCGATGGGGGCGTCGGTGAGCTGCAGGGGCGTGCGCTCGCCGAAGATGCTGACCACCGGCCCCATCGGGATGACGGAGAAGGCGAGGAAGGCCGGGATGGTGGCGATGACCGGCGCGAGGAAGTACACCGGCTTGTCGGCCATCGCCGGCATGATGTCCTCCTTGAACGCCAGCTTGAGCCCGTCGGCGAGGCTCTGCAGGTAGCCCCGCCAGCCGACCCGGTTGGGGCCGATGCGCTGCTGCATGCGCGCGACGACCTTGCGCTCGAAGACGATCGCGAAGAGCGTCAGCAGCACCAGGATCACGAAGACGCCCAGGATCTTGATCAGCACGATCCACCAGACGTCGTTGCCGAAGTCCTCGAGGGTGGGCTGCTCCGGGCTGGCCCAGACGGTCACAGCGCGCCTCCGGTCGGAGCGGGGAACGGCACGGACAGCCGGACGACGCCCCCGGGACCCGTGCCGAGGGCGGACCGCACCTCGCTGCCCGGTGACCTCATCGGCAGCCACACCACCTGGTCGGGCATCGCGGTGAGACGGACCGGCAGCGTGACCGAGCCCGTGCCGCCGCTCACGGTGACCCGGTCCCCGTCCACGACGCCGAGCGAGGCCGCCGTGCCCGGCCCGATCCGGACCACCGGCGGTCGCGCCGTGCCGGCCAGCTCGGGCTCGTCCCGCTGCAGCGTCCCGACGTCGAGCAGCTGCCGCCACGAGGCCAGCACGGCCTCGCCGGGCCCGAGGTGGGGGGCCGCGGGCGGCGGCACGTCCAGCCCCGCTCCCTCGGCGGGCCGGCGGACGGCGCCCAGAGCGGTCAGCTCCGCGCGCGCCGCCTCCACCGTGGGCAGCCGCAGGTCGACGTCCATCTCGTCGGCGAGGCCGTGCAGCACCCGGCCGTCGGTCAGCTGCCCCGTGCCGTGCAGGGTCGCGTCGAAGGAGCGGACGCGGCCCTCCCAGTCCAGGTAGCTGCCGGCCTTCTCCGGCGCGGCGGCGACCGGCAGGACGACGTCGGCCCACTCGGTGACCGCCGTGGGGAACATCTCCAGGCTGACCACGAACGCGGCGCTGGCCAGCGCCGTCTCGGCCAGCGCGGGGTCGGGCAGGTCGGACGGGTCGACGCCGCCCACCAGCAGCCCGGCGAGCGCACCGTCGCGGACCGCCGTCAGGATGCCGGTGACGTCGCGGCCGGGGGTCGCCGGCACGTCGGCCAGGTCGACGCCCCAGCGGCCGGCCACGTCGGCGCGCGCGGCCGCGTCCCCGACGCTGCGGCCCCCGGGCAGCAGCGTCGGCAGCGCGCCGGCCTCGACCGCGCCCCGCTCCCCCGCCCGGCGCGGCACCCAGGCCACCCGGGCACCGGTGGCCCGCGCCAGCGCCACGAGCGCCGAGAAGGCACCGGGCACCTCGGCGAGCCGCTCGCCGGCGAGGACGACCGCGCCGGGCTGCCGCAGTGCCTCGACCGCCGGACCGCCCCACGTGCCCTGGGCCAGCGCCCGCAGCGACTGCGCTTCGGCCCCGGGCAGCGTGGTGAGCACGGTGGCCTGCAGCTTCTCCGCGGCGCGGGTGGCGAAGGGCGCGAGGTCGAAGACGGCCAGCTTCGCGATGCGCACGGCGCGGCGCAGCCGCAGGAAGACGATCGGCGACTCCTCCTCCGGCTCGAACCCGGCCAGCAGCACGGCCGGGGCGGCGGAGAGGTCGTCGTAGGTGACCGCGCCCGTCGCCGGACCGGTTCCGGCCACGGCCGCCTGCAGGAAGGCCAGCTCCTCGGCCGAGTGCGCGCGGGCGCGGGCGTCGACGTCGTTGGTCCCCAGCGCGAGGCGGGCGAACTTGGCGTAGGCGTAGGCGTCCTCGACGGTGAGCCGGCCGCCGGGCAGCACGCCGACCCCGCCGTCCGCGCGCGCCTGCAGGAGCCCGGCCGCGGCGGCCGCCCACGCCTCCGGCCACGAGGCGGGCTGCAGCTCGCCGTCCCGCCGGATCAGGGGCGTGGTCAGCCGCTGGTTGGCGGTGGCGTAGCGGAAGGCGTAGCGACCCTTGTCGCAGGTCCACTCCTCGTTGACGGCGGGGTCCTCACCGGCCTGCCGCCGGGTCACCTTCCCCCGCCGGTAGTCGGTGCGCATGGCGCACCCCGAGGCGCAGTGCTCGCAGACGCTGGCCTCGCTGCGCAGGTCGAACGGGCGGGCGCGGAACCGGTACTGGGCGCTGGTGAGCGCCCCCACGGGGCAGATCTGCGTGGTGTTGCCTGCGAAGTAGGACTCGAAGGGCTCGTCCTCGTAGATCGCCACCTGCTCCAGCGCGCCCCGCTCGAACAGCTCGATGAACGGGTCGCCGGCGACCTGCTGGGAGAACCGGGTGCACCGGGCGCACAGCACGCACCGCTCGCGGTCGAGCAGGATCTGGCTGCTGATCGGCAACGGCTTGGGGTAGGTGCGCTTCTCGTCGACGAACCGGGTCTCGGTGCGGCCGTGGCCCATCGCCTGGTTCTGCAGCGGGCACTCACCGCCCTTGTCGCACGTCGGGCAGTCGAGCGGGTGGTTGATCAGCAGCAGCTCCATGGTGCCCTGCTGCGCCTTGTCGGCGACCGGGCTGGTGAGCTGCGTCTTCACCGCCATGCCCTCGGTGACCGGCATGGTGCAGGAGGCGACCGGCTTGCGCTGCCCCTCGACCTCGACCAGGCACTGCCGGCAGGCGCCGACCGGCTCGAGCAGCGGGTGGTCGCAGAACCGCGGGATGAAGACGCCGACCTGCTCGGCCGCGCGGATGATCAACGTCCCCTTGGGCACGGCGACGTCGAAGCCGTCGATGGTGCAGTGGACGGCGTCCGGCGGCGTGTGCGGACCGGGGGTGCCCGGCGGCACCGCGGGCGCAGGGGTCGGGTTCGCGAGAGTCACGAGGCCACTCCGACGGGCTCGATGCGGAGGCTGCGACCGAGCCGGGCCTGCTCCTCGGGCGGCAGCAGGGCGACGTAGTCGTCCTTGAAGTACTTCAGCGAGCTGGAGATGCAGCTCGTGGCGCCGTCACCCAGGGCGCAGAACGATCGGCCGAGGATGTTGTCGCAGGTGTCGAGCAGCAGGTCGAGGTCGGCCGCGGTGCCCCGGCCGTGCGCGATCCGCTCCAGGATCTGCACCAGCCAGTAGGTGCCCTCGCGGCAGGGGGTGCACTTGCCGCAGCTCTCGTGCGCGTAGAACTCGGTGAACCGCAGGGTCGCCTCGACGATCGAGTCGGTCTCGTCGAACACCATGAGCGCGGTGGTGCCGAGCATGGAGCCCGCGGCCGCCACCGAGTCGAAGTCCAGCGGGACGTCGAGGTGCTCGGCGGTGAAGTACGGCGTCGACGACCCGCCCGGCGTCCAGAACTTCAGCTCGTGCCCAGGTCGGACACCCCCGGCCATCTCCAGCAGCTCGCGCATCGTCGTCCCCATGGGGGCCTCGTACTGGCCCGGCCGGACCACGCGACCGGACAGCGAGTAGATCTTGGGTCCCGGCGACTTCTCCGGGCCGAACTCCTTGAACCAGTCGGCGCCGCCGCGGACGACGAACGGCACGCTGGCCAGCGTCTCGACGTTGTTGATGACCGTCGGCGCCCCGTACAGCCCGGCGACCGCCGGGAACGGCGGCTTGAGCCGGGGCTGGCCGCGATAGCCCTCGAGGGAGTCGAGCAGCGCCGTCTCCTCGCCGCAGATGTAGGCGCCGGCACCGGCGTGCACGATCAGCTCGAGGTCGTAGCCGGAGCCGAGGATGTCCGTGCCGAGGTAGCCCGCGGCGTAGGCCTCCTCGACGGCGGACATCAGCCGGCGGTGCGCGTGCACGGCCTCCCCACGGACGTAGATGACCGCCAGGTGCGAGCGGATCGCGTAGGCCGAGATGATCACGCCCTCGACCAGCGAGTGCGGGTCGGCCATCATCAGCGGCAGGTCCTTGCAGGTGCCCGGCTCCCCCTCGTCGGCGTTGACCACGAGGTACTTGGGCATCGCGGCCGGGCCGGTCGGGGTCTCGCCCGGCTTGGGCTGCGGGATGAAGCTCCACTTCATGCCGGTCGGGAAGCCGGCGCCGCCGCGGCCGCGCAGGCCCGAGTCCTTGACCAGCGTGACCAGCTCGTCGGGCGCCATCGACAGCGCCGTCCGCAGGGCCGCGTAGCCCTCGAGCCGCTCGTAGGTCTTCAGCCGCCAGGACTTGTCCGCGCCCCAGCGGGTGGTGAGGACAGGAGTGAGGGGCATCGCTCAGCCCTTCCGCTTCGGGGTGGTCCGGCCCTCGATGGTGCGGGGCGCGCCGGCGGGGCCCTGGCCACTGGTGCCCGGCTCGGTCCCCGCGGGGGTGTCGGTGCCCTCGCGGCCGTCGGCCAGCCGTCGTCCGGCCGGCTCGGGCGCGTCGGGGTGGGAGCCGGCGGCGCCGGCCTTCTCGGCGGGGGTGTCGGCCGCGGCCACCCGCGCGTCGGCCGCCTCCTTCCCGGGGGTCTCGCCCGTTGCCCCGGAGGGCCGGACGGTCTCCCGGGGTTCCCCGGTGTCGGCGGCCGGCCGGGACGGACGCGGCATCGGCGGCGCCGACTCCCCGCGCTCCTCGGCCAGCCGCAGGCCCCGGAGGGTCGGCTCCAGCTGACCCGGCGCGTCGACGGCGGCGGCCATGTCGTAGGGGTCCTCGTACTGCGAGAAGCCGGCCAGCTGCCGGGAGACGCCCCGGAAGTCGGTGAGCGGGGCACCGCGCGTCGGGTGCGGCTTCTCGCCGCGGCGCAGCGCCGCCACCAGCGCGCGGGCGCTCTCGACGTCCTGCTGGTCGTAGAACTCGTAGTCGACGGTGACCACCGGGGCGTAGTCGCAGGCGGCCAGGCACTCGGCGTGCTCGAGGGTGATCGAGCCGTCGGCGGCCGTCTCGTCGTGGTGGACGCCGAGGTCGGCACTGAGCGCGTCCATGATCCGCTGGCCGCCGAGGACGGCGCACAGCGTGTTGGTGCACACGCTGACCAGGTGCCGGCCGGTGGGCTTGCGCTTGTACATCGTGTAGAAGGTCGCGACGGCGCCGACCTCGGCCTTGGTGAGGCCGAGCTCCTCGGCGCACAGCGCGACGCCCTCCGGCGTGACGTAGCCCTGGTAGCTCTGCACCAGGTGCAGCATCGGCAGCAGCGCGGAGCGGGGCACCGGGTAGCGGGCGATGATCTCGCGCGCCTCCTCCCTCGCCTGCTCCGGCAGCGGCGGCACGTCCGCGAGGGCCTCCACGTCCACCGGCGAGGAGTCCAGGCCGGTGACCGCGGTCGCTTCGGGCGATCCGGGAAGTGCACTCATCAGCGATCCACTCCACCCATGACGGGGTCGATCGATGCGATGGCCGCGATGACGTCGGCGATCATGCCGCCCTCGCTCATCGCCGCCGTGGCCTGCAGGTTGACGAAGCTGGGGTCGCGCACGTGGACCCGCCACGGCCGGGTGCTGCCGTCGCTGACGACGTGGTAGCCGAGCTCACCGCGGGGTGACTCGATCGGCACGTACACCTGGCCGGCGGGCACCCGGAAGCCCTCGGTGACCAGCTTGAAGTGGTGGATCAGGGCCTCCATCGACTGGCCCATGATGTGCTTCACGTGGTCGAGCGAATTGCCCATGCCGTCGGGACCGAGGGACAGCTGCGCCGGCCAGGCGATCTTCTTGTCCTCGACCATGACCGGGCCGGGCTCGAGCCGGTCCAGCGCCTGGCCGATGAGCTTCAGCGACTCGTTGATCTCGGCCATCCGGACCAGGTAGCGACCCCAGGCATCGGCGGTGTCCGCGGTCGGCACCTCGAAGTCGTAGGTCTCGTAGCCCAGGTACGGCTCGACCTTGCGCAGGTCCCACGGCAGGCCGGCGGAGCGCAGGACCGGGCCGGTGACGCCCAGGGCCAGGCAGCCGGTCACGTCCAGGTAGCCGACGTCCTTGAGCCGGCGCTGCCAGATCGGCTGGCCGGTGAGCAGCCGGTGGTAGTCGGCCACCCGCTTCGGCATGACCTCCAGGAACTCGCGGATGTGCTCGACCGCGCCCTCGGGCAGGTCCTGCGCCAGACCGCCCGGGCGGATGTAGGCGTGGTTCATCCGCAGGCCGGTGATCTCCTCGAGCAGGTCGAGGCACATCTCCCGCTCGCGGAAGCCGTTGGTCATGGCGGTGAGCGCGCCCAGTTCCATGCCGCCGGTGGCCAGGCCCACGAGGTGCGAGGCGATCCGGTTGATCTCCATGACCAGCACCCGGATCGTCCGCGCGCGCTGCGGCACCTCGATGCCGAGCAGCTTCTCGACCGCCATGCAGTAGGCGGCCTCGTTGAACAGCGGGGACAGGTAGTCCATGCGGGTCACGAAGGTCGTGCCCTGGGTCCAGTTGCGGTACTCGGTGTTCTTCTCGATGCCGGTGTGCAGGTAGCCGATGGCGACCCGTGCCTTGGTGACCGTCTCGCCCTCAAGATCGAGGATCAGCCGGAGGACGCCGTGGGTGGACGGGTGCTGCGGCCCCATGTTGACGACGAGGCGCTCCTCGCCGTGGAGGTCACCGCCGAGGACGAGGTCCCAGTCCCCTCCGGTGACCGTGTAGACGCGGCCCTCGGTGGTCTCGCGCGAGCCGGCGTACGGGTCGGCCTCGTTGTAGGTGGTGCTCATCGGTGGGCGCTCCTCATCTGCTCGACCCTCACCGGTAGGCCCGTCGCGTGTCGGGCGGAGGGATCGTGGCGCCGTGGTACTCGACGGGGATGCCACCGAGCGGGTAGTCCTTGCGCTGCGGGTGCCCGTCCCAGTCGTCGGGCATGAGGATCCGGGTCAGCGCCGGGTGGCCGTCGAAGACGACGCCGAACATGTCCCACGTCTCCCGCTCGTGCCAGTCCGCCGTCGGATACGTCCCGGTGATCGAGGGCACGTGGGGGTCCCCGGCGGTGACGGCGACCTCCAGCCGGATCCGGCGCCGGTAGGTCATGGACGTCAGGTGGTAGACGACGTGCAGCCGCGGGCGGTCGGGCGTGGTCACCGGCCCGCCGCTGTCGAGGTAGTCGACCCCGGAGACGCTGCTGCAGAGCTCGAAGCGGAGCGCCTCGTCGTCCCGGAGCGCCTGGACGAGGGTCGGCAGGTGCTCCCGCGCCACGAAGTAGGTGATCTCGCCGCGGTCGACGAGCACCCGCTGGACGGCCGCGGCGTACGTGGCCTCGCCGACGGCCTCGATGAGCGCGTCGGTGACCTCGTCGAAGTACCCCCCGTAGGGCCGCTCCGTCGAGTGCAGAGCGACCGCGCCGCCGGGCTCGACGCGCACCAGCCCGCCGAAGCCGGAGGTGTCGCCGCTCCCGCTGACCCCGAACGCGCCCTTCCGGAACCCCCCGCTCCGCGCGGTGCTGGCGTCGTACCCCGCCTCCTCGCGGCCGGGGACGACCGCACCACCGTCGTTGCTCATCGCAGCTCCGCCGGGGAACTCATGGCCTTCTGGCCGTTCATCGCCATGCCTTGCCGAGGCCGGTCGGGCGCTCGCCGGGGAGGAGGACGGCGTTGCCGCCGCGCTGCTCGATGGCGAACTGGCCGGCGCGCCCCTCGGCCGCGGCCTGCTCGTAGGCACGCCGCGCCGCCTTGTCCACGCGCACCGTCGAGGGCATCTCGACCAGAAGGTCCTCGGCGCGGCCCTCCTCGCGTTCCCGCTCGAGCTGCCGCGCCCGCTTCTCGCCGAGGGGCTCGTGCTGGATCTTGTGGTGGAGCTTGAGGATCGCGTCCATGAGCATCTCCGGCCGCGGCGGGCAACCCGGCAGGTACATGTCCACGGGGACGATGTGGTCGACGCCCTGCACGATCGCGTAGTTGTTGAACATGCCGCCGGAGCTGGCGCACACGCCCATCGCCAGCACCCAGCGCGGCTCGGGCATCTGGTCGTAGATCTGCCGCAGGACCGGCGCCATCTTCTGGCTGACGCGGCCGGCGACGATCATCAGGTCGGCCTGCCGGGGCGACGCCCGGAACACCTCCATGCCGAAGCGGGCCAGGTCGTAGCGACCGGCACCGGACGCCATCATCTCGATGGCGCAGCAGGCCAGGCCGAACGTCGCCGGCCACAGCGACGACTTGCGGGTCCAGTTGACCAGCTTCTCCACGCTGGTCAGCAGGACGCCGCTGGGCAGCTTCTCCTCGAGTCCCATGTGAACTCCTGTCACTCCCACTCGAGCCCACCGCGCCGCCAGACGTAGGCGTACGCGATGAAGACGGTGACGATGAAGACGACCATCTCGACCAGTCCGAAGACGCCCAGTGCCTCGTTGTGCACGGCCCACGGGTAGAGGAAGACGATCTCGATGTCGAAGACGATGAAGAGCATCGCGGTCAGGTAGTACTTGACCGGGAAGCGGCCGCCGGTCAGCGGCTGGTGGACCGGCTCGATCCCGCACTCGTACGCGTCGAGCTTGGCGCGGTTGTACCTGCGCGGCCCGACGTGGGGCGCCAGGGTCACCGAGAACAGCGCGAACCCCGCGGCCAGGACGAAGAGCCCCACGATCGGGACGTAGTTCGAGAGCATCAGCGGCACCCTACGGTGAGGACGATCACGTTCCGGGTAGGTGCGAAACGCTCACGGAGCGTGTCGATACAGATGTGACAAGTCATGTCAGACCGCCGGCGCCAGACGGGTGAGGACGGCGATGGCGCGGTCCACGCGGTCGCCGTCGCGTCCGTCGCTCAGGTTGCCCATGAGCCGCAGCGCCGCGTCCACCAGCGCCGGCCGCTTCAAGCCGTGCGCCGTCGCGAACCGGACCAGGTCCGGGCGGCTGAGCAGGGCGAGGAAACCGATACCCAGCCGGTGGTGCCGGCCGTACGCGGCGCGCAGGCGCTCGGGATAGCGCCGCAGCACCGCCTCCCGGGCCGGTCCTGCCGGGCGGGCCAGCGCGTCGGCGGCGGTCTCCGCCGCCATCCGCCCGGTCTCCATGGCGTAGCTGATGCCCTCGCCGTTGAACGGGTTGACCGCGCCGGCGGCGTCGCCGGCGAGCAGCAGCCCGCGGGTGTAGGCCGGCTGCCGGTGCAGGGCCATGGGCAGCCCCGCGCCCCGCAGGGGAGTGACCGCGTGCTCCTCGGCCAGGCCCTCCTCGGCCGGGAACGTGTCCAGCCACCGGCGCAGCACCTCGCGGTGGTCGCTGCCGTCGGAGCGCCGCGTGTCGAGCAGGCCGAAGCCGACGTTCGCCGTCCCGTCGCCCATCCCGAAGATCCAGCCGTAGCCGGGCATCGCCGACGCGGTCGGACCCTCGGGGGCCAGGTCGAAGGAGATGTCGAGGTAGTCGTCGTGGGTGCGCGGGCTGCGCACGTAACGCCGGACGGCGACCCCCAGCGGTCGGTCGGCGCGACGGCTGAGACCCAGCGCCTTGGCCAGCCGCCCCGAGAGACCCTCGGCCGACACCACGAGCGGCGCGCGCACCTCGCCGGGCTGCTCGTCCGGCCCGGTCAGGGTGCGCACGCCGACCACCCGGCCGGCCTCGTCGAGCAACGGATCGGTGACCGTGACCCCGGTGTGCACCCGTGCGCCGGCCGCCCGCGCGTGCCCGGCGAGGCGGGCGTCGAGCTCGCTGCGGCGGCAGACGAGGCTGTGGTGGGGCCAGGAGGCCAGTCGCGGCCAGTCGACCTCGACGACCTGGCCGCCACCCCGCACGCGCAGGCCCTTGTGGCGGACCCACCCGGCGGTGTCCACCCCCATGTCCTCGAGGGCCCGGACCCCGCGCGGGGTGAGCCCATCGCCGCAGACCTTCTCGCGGGGGAACGCCGCCTTCTCGACGACCACCACGTCGATTCCCGCCGTCGCCAGCCACCAGCCCGCGGTGGCGCCGGCCGGGCCTGCGCCGACCACGACCACGTCGGCGCGCTCGCGCGCGCCGAGTGGTGCGGTGGCGGTGCCGGGCACGGGGACCTCCTCGAGGCTACGGACTTGTGAATTGGTTCACAAAGTCCTCCGCTCCGAGTCTAGGCCCGGGTGTGACCGAGCTGACAGCACCCCCTGGTGGTGCGATGGATCACATCGTCGCGGGCCCGTCGCGCAGCGCCGTCCGGACCTCCTCGTCGGTGGTGGGAGCGAAGTCGGCGTACGCCTGGCCGACCGCCCGGAAGGAGCGCGGAGCCACCAGGCACAGCACGTCGTCGACGTCCGCGGTGAGGGCCTCGCACGCGCGCGGTGACCCCACGGGAACGGCGACGGTGATGGAACGCGGCGACTGCCGCCGGACCGCGACGACCGCCGCGCGCATCGTCGCTCCGGTCGCCAGGCCGTCGTCGACCAGGACCACCGGGCGGCCGGTCACCGGAACCGGCGGACGGCCGTCCCGGTAGACCAGCTCCCGCCGCTGCAGCTCGACGAGCTCCCGTCGGCGGATCTGCTCGAAGTCCGCCGGTGGCACGTCCGCGGAGGCGAGGACGGACTCCACCCGCACCGTCTCCACGGTGTCCCCGACGCCGGCAATGGCGCCCATGGCCAGCTCCGGCTGCCACGGCAGGCCGAGCTTGCGGACGACGACGACGTCGAGGGGCGCCCCGAGGATCGCGGCCACCTCCGCCGCGACGACCACCCCGCCCCGCGGCAGCCCGAGCACCAGGACGTCGCCGGTCACCCGCCCGGAGAGCGCCTCGCCCAGGGCCCGGCCGGCGGCCCGCCGGTCGGCGAAGCGCCGGGAACCCACGTCCGGCTCCGCCCCGGGGCTACAGCGGCTCGGGCGTCGGCGCCGGGGGTGGCACCACCGGGTCGGTGGGATCCGGCGTCGGATAGGGCGCGGGCTCCGGCGGCGGGATGGGGTCCGTCGGCGACGGCGAGGGACCCGGCGGCTGTGGCAGCGGAGGCGGCGGGGTCGTCATGGACCGACGCTAGACCCATCCACGACGGCGTCGAACCCCCTTGCGTGCTGCCTCACCGGATGCCGGCAGGTCGCGGGGAACAGCTCCCCCGCCCCGATCGGAGGACGCCGGACTGATCAGACCTCGGACCAGAACCTCAGGTAGGACCGGTGCAGCCAGTCGTCCACCCACGCGCGGTCCGGTTCGGGTGGCACCGGCGGGCTGGTCTGCAACGCCGCCAGCCGTTGCTCGACGTCGGCCACCGCGTCGAGCACCTCCGCGAGGGGCACCTCACCCCCCCTTACCGAACGCAGACGAGCCCGGTCCGGTTCGGGGACGGGGAGGCTGATCCGGCCGGTCGTCAGGAGCTCGACGCCTTGCAACCCCAGCCGGAGCGCGTGCATGGCGTACTTGATGTCGTAGCCGTGCTCGGCCGTCGGCGTTCGTGGTGGGCTCGGCCCCCATCTCGTCGCGGTGGACGACTTCGGCGTCCGGCACGAAGAGGAGCCGCAGGACCGATGGATTGCCCACCAGCGCGGCAGTGCCGTCGACCCCCGGATGCCGGCAGCCGCCGTCAGAGCCGGCGGGCGCGGTGCAGGGCGACGATCCCGCCGGTGAGGTCGTGCCAGGCGACCTCGCCCCAGCCGGCCGCCTGCACGCGGGCGGCGAGCGCGGCCTGGTCGGGCCAGGCTCGGATCGACTCGGCCAGGTAGACGTAGGCCTCGGGGTTGCTGCTCACCGCCCGGGCGATCCGCGGCAGCGCCTTCATCAGGTACTCGGTGTAGAGCGTGCGGAACGGCGCCCACGTGGGGCTGGAGAACTCGCACACGACGAGCGTCCCGCCCGGCCGGGTGACCCGCCGGAACTCCCGCAGCGCCGCGTCCGGGTCGGCCACGTTGCGCAGGCCGAAGGAGATGACGACGCCGTCGACGCTCTCGTCGGCCAGGGGCAGGGCCATCGCGTCCCCGGCCACCTTCGGTACGGCACGCGACGCCCCGGCGCGCAGCATCCCCTGGGAGAAGTCGCAGGCGATCGCCGTCACCCCGCCGGCGGCGAGCTCCACGGTCGACACCGCCGTCCCGGCCGCGACGTCGAGCACGACCTGCCCCGGCCGTGCCCCGAGCGCCTCCCGGGTGGCCCGGCGCCAGGAGGCGTCCAGACCCGCCGAGAGCACCGTGTTCGTGACGTCGTAGCGGCGGGCGACGCGGTCGAACATCGCGGCGACGTCGGCCGGACGCTTGTCCAGCCCCGCGCGGACGCCGGCGGTGCGTGCGTCCGTATGAGCAGGGTCTCGCCGGTCTCCCACGGCAGCGACGCTACCGGCCTGCCTACGCTGAGCACGTGACCGCGGCTGCCCTGACCTCCCCGGCTGCCGCCGGCGGGTCCTCGGCGCGCACCGTGACGACCGTCCGCACGGATGCCGCGGGCCGGCTGCTCGACCGGTTGCCGGCCGACGGCGTGCTCTCCTGGGTGCGCCGGGGTGAAGGGCTCGTCGGCTGGGGCGAGGCCGCGCGGCTCGAGGTCTCGGGACCCCACGCGCTGGCCGACGCCGCCTCGTGGTGGGCGGAGTACGCCACCGCTCTGGACAGCCACGACGACCTCCGCCTGCCCGGCTCCGGTCCGGTGCTGTTCGCCAGCATCGCGTTCGACCCGGTCGGCGGGACGTCGGTCTTCGTCGTCCCCGAGGTGGTCCTCGGGCGCCGGGACGGCGTGGGCTGGCTGACCACGGTCGGGGACGTCGATCCGCGAGACGTGCTGCTCCCCGAGGCCCCCCACGACGGGCCCCCACTGCGGCTCCGCTACGCCGACGGGGCCCTCGATCCGGCGACCTGGTCCGCCGCGGTCGCCGCCGCGGTGGAGCGGATCGACGCCGGCGAGCTGCAGAAGGTGGTTCTCGCGCGGGACCTGCTCGTCTCCGCCGACGTGCCGCTGGACCCCCGGAGACTGCTGCGCCGGTTGGCCGCCCGGTTCCCCGACTGCTGGACCTTCGCGGTCGACGGCCTGCTCGGCGCCACCCCCGAGCTGCTGCTCCGCCGCGAGGGACGGCAGCTGTCCGCCCGGGTGCTGGCCGGCACCGCCCCCCGTGGTGCCGGCGCCGACGACGACCGGCTGGCCGCAGAGCTGTTCGCCTCCCCCAAGGACCGCGCCGAGCACGCCCTCGCCGTCGACTCCCTGGTGGGTGGCCTGGAGCCCTTCTGCGCGACGCTCGACGTCCCGGACGGTCCGGAGCTGCTGACCCTGGCCAACGTGCGGCACCTGGCCAGCGACGTGACCGGCACCCAGCGCCGCACCGGCGCCCGCGGGCAGGCCGGGTTGCTGGAGCTGGTGGGTGCCGTCCACCCGACCGCCGCGGTGTGCGGCACCCCGACGCCGGCCGCCGCCGCTGTGATCGCCGAGCTCGAGGGCATGGACCGTGGCCGCTACGCCGGACCCGTCGGCTGGCTCGACGCGCGCGGCGACGGCGAGTTCGGGCTGGCGCTGCGGTGCGCCGAGCTCGTGGACGACGACAGCGCGCGGCTGTTCGCCGGCTGCGGCATCGTCGCGGAGTCCGACCCGGCCGCGGAACTGGCCGAGACCCAGTCGAAGTTCGCCGCCTTCCAGGGGGCCCTGGAGGGCTGACCGCCGGGGACGTCAGCAGACGATTCGCGGGGTGTGCGCCGACTCCGCCGACCAGCCGTAGTCGGTCAGGGTCCACACGGTGAAGGTCATCGTGTAGTTGACCGTGTAGGACCGGTAGGTCGTGCCCTGCCACGTCGTGGTCGTCGGGCCGACCGTCGTCTGGTCCTGGTAGGCACCGCCACCGAAGTGCACCCGGATGCGATAGCCGGACACCCGCGCCGACGTGCTGGCCGTCCACGCCAGCTTGACGGTCACGTAGGTGTCGGTGCACGTCGTGGTGGCCCTGAGGTTCGTCGGCGGGGCGACGGTCGCGGTCTGGACGGTCGCGCTCACGGTCGCCTCGTCGGCGAAGGTCGCCCAGGACGGGAGGGACGAGCCGACGATCAGGCCGGCGACGAGCAGGAGAAGGAGCGCCGCTCTCCGTACCGCTGTGGTGCGGGGCCGGGCGTATCCGGTGGTCATGGCGTCCCCCTCTCCGGGTCGGTCGTGCGGGCAGTGGTCAGCGGGCGGGGCCCGTGAGGGCCCCGCCCGGGAGGATCAGAAGAAGATCGGCGCGCCGACGACCTCGCCCGGACCGTCGATGACGATCGGCGGCGGGAAGGGACCGTTCTCGACCGCGACCGGAGGGATCTCGGCCGGGGGCGTCACGACGACCGGGGGGCCGGACGGTGTGTCGACCGGCTGCGTCACCGGGGACTTCTCGACCGGCGGGGTCTCGGCCGGCGGGGTCTCGGCCGGCGGGGTGACGACCGGCGGCGTCACGACCGGCGGCGTGACCACCGGAGGCGTGACCACCGGAGGCGTGACCACCGGAGGCGTGACCACCGGAGGCGTGACGACCGGGGCCGTGACCACCGGAGGCCTGACCACCGGAGGCGTGACCACCGGAACCGTGGCCACCGGGGGCTTGACCACCGGCGGGATGACGACCGGGGCCTTCACGACCACCGGAGACTTCGGGGCGCAGCCGAGCAGCACGTTCACGTGGGCCGGCACGCGGTCGATCCCCGCCAGGGCGTTGCAGATGATGGTCTGCAGCTGGCGCACCTGGGGCAGCTTGAAGACCTGCGAGACCTGCGTCTGCTTGGCGACCACGGCGACCTCGGTCGTCGCGACCTCGGCCTGCACCGGCGCGAACCCGGCGATCCCGGCCGCCACGGCAGCGGTGACGCCCACGAGGCGCAGCGAGCCCACGATGCCGCGGGCGCTCATCTTGGTGCTCATCTCGGTTCTCTCCTGAGTCCGGTGCGTCGGCGGGCGATCCCGGCGACGAGGAGAACTCTGGAGGGGCAAGCGCAGGGCACCCACCAGGGAACCGCAAGGAAGCCGCAAGAAACCTCGGCAGAGGACCGGGACACCGAACCTCAGGCCAAGGCGTCCGAGGCCGCCTCCCGCAGCCGGCGGGCGAGCTCGGCCTCGGCGCGCTGGTCGGTGCGGACGACGACGACGCGCGGACCTCCGAGCGCGAGCGCGCCGGCCAGGTCCGCCGCCGAGGTCACCGTCGTCGCCCCCCATCCGAGGGCGCCGGCGATCGCCACCAGGTCGCGGCCGTGCGGAGTGCCGAACACCCGCCGGTAGTCGCGCGCGTGCCGGTCCTCCCCCGGTTCGAGCTGCGCGAAGATGCCCCCGCCGTCGTTGTCCGGGACGACCACCGTCAGGTCCGGCGCCGGCTCCCCCTCCCCGAGCAGCAGGCCGGTGAGGTCGTGCAGGAACGTCAGGTCCCCCATCAGCGCGAACGCGGGGCCGCCGTGCGCGAGGGCGGCCCCGACGGCCGTCGACACCGTCCCGTCGATGCCGGCGACGCCGCGGTTGGCCAGGACGGTCAGGTCGGGCCGGGGCACGGCGAGCCGGTCGACGTCCCGGACGGGGGTCGAGGACCCCAGCACCAGTAGCGCCCCCGCCGGAAGCGCGGCCACGACGTCACGGGCCATCCGGGCGGCCGTGAGGCCGGGAGCAGCATCGAGGACCTCGTCCACCGCCCTCCCCACGAGTACCGCGGCCTCCTGCCACGCCTCCCACCACGAGGACGCCGGAACCGCGGCCCCGCCCGGCATCGGCGTGGGTGTGAAGGGCGGGCCGCCCACCCGGGACGTCGACCGCCCCGCGTCGGCCCAGCGCGGCCCCGCGGCGACCGTCTCCACCCGCACGCCCGGGTCGGCGAGCAGCGCGGAGACCGGGCGGGAGAGCGTCGGACGGCCGACGACCAGCACCCGTTCGGGCCGGTGCCCGGCGAGCCACCCCGGGCTCCCGAGGAGCAGCGCACCACCGCGGACGGACGCCCCCCACGCGCCGCTCGAGGGCTCGGCGGTGACCGGCCACCCCTCGTCCGTGGCCAGGGTGGCCGCCGCTGCACCGGACCCCGGCGGCACGTCCCCCACGACGACCAGCGTCCGCGCCGGCCCCGTGTCCATGGGCTGGACGACCCCCGTGTTGCCGCTGTCGGTCCAGGGCGCACCATCGGCGCGCCCGGCCCACGGGCCCGAGAGGTCGGCCTCCTCGTCGTCGGGCAGCAGCGGCTCGCGCAGCGCCAGGTTCAGGTGGACCGGCCCCGGATCCGCCGACAGGACGCCGCGGGCGGTGAGGAGCGCCTTGGCCACCAGCGACCGCCAGTACCGGTTCTGGGCCTCGTCCCGCCCGGCCTCCGGCACCCCGACGTCGGCCGCCCAGCGCACCGCGCCGCCGTAGAGGCCGGCCTGCTCGATCGTCTGGTTGGCGCCCGTGGCCCGCAGCTCGGGCGGCCGGTCGGCGGTCAGCGCCAGGAGCGGCACCCCGCTCGCGTCGGCCTCCAGCACGGCCGCGTGCAGGTGCGCCGCCGCGGTGCCGGAGGTGGTGAGGACGGGCACCGGCCGGGACGACGCCTTGGCCAGCCCGAGGGCGAGGAAGGCCGCCGTCCGCTCGTCGATGCGCACGTGCAGCCGCAGCCGGCCCGCCCGCTCCGCCGACGCGAGGGCGAGCGCCACGGGCGCGGAGCGCGAGCCGGGCGCCAGTACCGCATCCGTGACGCCGCCACGGAGGAGTTCGTCGACCAGCACGCGGGCGAACGCGGTGGCCGGGTTCACGCGCGCACCGCGTCCAGGCGGGCCCGCCAGCGGGCGGCGGTGCCGGGGTCGGCGGCGACCGCGTCGAGCCGGTCGGGATCCGGCCGGCGCACCGCCAGCACGCCGTCCACGGGCAGCAGGGGGTCGCTGGTGACGTCGTCGGTCAGGAGCGCGACCGTGGCCAGACCGCAGGCGAAGGGCAGTTCGGGGAGGGCGGCCGCCAGCGCGACGCCGGCCGCGATGCCCACCGAGCTCTCCAGCGCCGAGGAGACGACGCACGGCAGGCCGTGCGCCTCGGCGACGCGCAGGGCAGCCCGCACGCCGCCCAGCGGCTGCACCTTGAGGACGACGACGTCGCAGGCCTCGCGCAGGTCGACGCGGAGCGGATCGGCCGAGCGGCGCACGACCTCGTCCGCCGCGACGCGGACCTCGATCCGCCGGCGCAGGGCGGCCAGCTCCTCGAGCGTCGCGCACGGCTGCTCCACGTACTCCAGCCCCACCCGGTCGAGCTCGCGGATGCGCGCCACGGCGGTGCCCACGTCCCACGCCGCGTTGGCGTCGACCCGGACGGCACCGGCCGGGCCCAGGACGTCGCGCACCGCCTCGACGCGGGCCAGGTCGTCGGCCGGTGTCTGGCCCGGCTCGGCGACCTTCACCTTCGCCGCCGCGCAGCCGGAGGCGCGCACGATCGCCGCGGCCCGGTCGGCGGCGACGGCCGGCACGGTGACGTTGACCGGCACCGCGGACCGCACGGGGGCCGGCCACCCCTCGACCGCCGACTCGACCGCCGAGTTCCACCAGCGACGGCTCTCGGCGTCGTCGTAGTCCCAGAACGGGGAGAACTCCCCCCAGCCGGCGGGGCCCCGCACGAGCACCCCGTTCCGGACGTCGATGCCGCGGAAGCGGGTGCGCATGGCCACCGACCAGACCCGGACCTCGGAGATCCCCGCCGGGAGCGGCGGTCCGGCGGAGGCGCTGATCACGGTGGCCAGCGTAGGAGAAGGCCCGCCGTAGGCTTGCCTGTCGTGGATGGGCGGCGAGCGGGCAGCACCGCCAGGCACCTCGCCCTGACGGCCGCGGCCGACCTCTCGCTGGACGCGGTGCGGGCCGCGCTCGCCGGCACCACCCCGCTCGCCGTCCTCCCCGACGGGCCGCCGGCGGTCGTCGCGGCCGCTCGCCGGGTGCTGCGCCCCGGGGAACCGCTCGAGCCCGGCGCCGACCTCGTCGTCGTCACCTCCGGGTCGACCGGGAGCGGCCGCGGGGTCCTGCTCCCGGCAGCGGCGCTGGAGGCGTCGGCGGCCGCCACGCACGCGCGCCTGGGGGGACCCGGGAGCTGGCTGCTCGCGCTGCCCGTGTCCGCGATCGCGGGGCTGCAGGTACTCGTCCGCAGCGTCCTGACGGGCACCGGCCCGGAGGTGCTGGCGCGGGACGAACCCCTGTCCGAGGCCGTCCGGCGGCTTCCCGCCGGACGGCGGTACACGGCACTCGTGCCCACCCAGCTGCGCCGCTTCCTCGACGAGGAGCCGGCCGCCCTCCGGGCGTTCGACGCCGTGCTGGTCGGCGGGGCGGCCACCGACGCCGCGCTCCGCGCCCGGGCGCGGGAGGAGGGGGTCGCCGTGGTCCCGACGTACGGCATGACCGAGACCGCCGGTGGGTGCGTCTACGACGGGCGCCCGCTCGACGGCGTCCGGGTGCGGGTGACCGACGGCGTGGAGCTGGCCGGGCCCACCCTCGCGCTCGGCTACCGGCTGGACCCGGCCGCCACGGAGGCCGCCTTCGCCGACGGCTGGTTCCGCACCCGCGACGCCGGCAGCCTCGGTGCCGACGGCCGGCTCACCGTCACCGGCCGGCTGGACGACGTGGTGATCAGCGGTGGGGTGAACGTGGCGCCGGCCGCCGTGGAGGCCGCGCTGCGCGAGCACCCGGACGTCGCGGACGCGGTGGTGCTCGGACGTCCCGACGCCACCTGGGGACAGCGGGTCGTCGCCGCCGTCGTCCCCGCGCGGGGTGCGACACCGGAGCTCCCGGTGCTGCGGGCGTGGGTCGCCGACCGGCTCGGGCGGGCCGCCGCTCCCCGGCAGCTGCACCTCCTCGACCACGTGCCCCTGCTGCACACCGGCAAGCCCGACCGCCGCACGGTCGCGGCGCTGATCCCGGAGGTCTGATGGCCACCCCCGCCCAGTGGCTGGCCGGAGCCCGCCCCCGCACGCTGCCCGCCGCGCTGGCCCCGGTCCTCGTCGGCACCGGCGCCGCCGTCGCGCTCGACGGCTTCCGGCTCGTCCCCGCGCTGCTGGCCCTGCTCGTGGCCCTTGCCCTCCAGGTGGCGGTCAACTACGCCAACGACTACTCCGACGGCACCCGCGGCACCGACGCCGACCGCATCGGCCCCATGCGGCTGGTCGGCTCGGGAGCGGCGAGCCCGCGGCAGGTGCTGGCGGCGGCGCTGGTCTCCTTCGCCGTCGCCGGGGTCGCCGGCCTGGCCCTCGCCGCGCTGTCCAGCTGGTGGCTGGTGGCGGTCGGGGCGGTCTGCATCGCCGCGGCGTGGACCTACACCGGCGGACCGCTGCCCTACGGCTACCGGGCGCTCGGCGAGGTCTTCGTCTTCGTCTTCTTCGGCCTGGTCGCCGTCGTGGGGACGACGTACGTGCAGACCGGCACCCTGCCCGGTCTGGCCTTCGCGGTCGCCGTGCCCATCGGCCTGCTCGTCGTGGCGATCCTGGTGGTGAACAACCTGCGCGACATCGAGGGCGACGCCGTCGCCGGGAAGCGGACCCTCGCCGTCGTGCTCGGCGAGAGCGCCACCCGCCTGGCCTACGTCGGACTGCTCGCCGCCGCCTTCGCCGTCATCGCGGCGGTGGGGGTCACCCGGCCCTGGGCGCTGCTCGGTCTCCTCGCCGCCCCCCTGGCCCTCCCTCCGGCGCGCACGGTGCTCGGCGGCGGCCGTGGACCCGCGCTGATCGCGGCGCTGCAGGGCACCGGCCTGCTCACCCTCACGACCGGTGTGCTGCTCGCCACAGGACTGGCTCTACCGGACTGACCTGGACCTTTCCGATACTGGTACGTGCCCTGCAGGAATGGACCGGCTCCAGCGAGCCCTGCTCCTCCCGGCGAGCTCCCCCGGCATCGCGGTACCGGGCACCGACACGCGAGGGAACATCGTGGCCACCAGTGACGACCTGCTGAACGCCGTCGACGAGGTCATCTCCGACGGGGTGCGGCGCGGCATGCTGCACAACCACGTGCAGGACGAGGTCCTCGACGGACGGCACATCACCATCGACGGCCGCCGGATGGTCAACTTCGGCTCCTGCTCCTACCTGGGACTCGAGACGCACCCGGTGCTCAAGGCGGCGGTGCGGGACGCGGTGGAGCGGTTCGGCACCCAGTTCTCCTCGTCCCGCAGCTACGCCTCCGCACCGATGTACCGGGACGCCGAGGCGGAGCTGACCGCACTCTTCGGGCGCCCGACGCTCATCACGCCGTCGACGTCCATGGGCCACATCGCCGCCATGCCGACGCTGATCGGCAGCCGCGACGTCCTCCTGCTCGACCACCAGGTCCACCACTCGGTGCAGACCGCCGCCAAGCTGGTCCAGGCCGGCGGCGCCCGCGTAGAGCTCATCCCGCACAACGACCTCCGGACCCTGGACCGCCGGCTGACGAGCTACCGCCGCACGCACCGCCGGGTCTGGTACGCCGCCGACGGGCTGTACTCGATGTACGCCGACTTCCTCCCGGCCGGGGAGCTCAACGAGCTGGTCGAGACCCACCCGAACCTCGCGCTGTACGTGGACGACGCGCACGCCGCCTCGTGGACGGGCCGGCACGGCCGCGGATACGCGCTGGAGCGGCTGTCCGCCGCCGCGCTCGCGCGCACCGTGGTCGCGCTGTCGCTGAACAAGTCCTTCGCCGCGGCCGGCGGCGCCATCGCCTTCCCCGACGAGGAGTCGCGCCGCCGGGTGGCGGCGGTCGGGGGGCCGCTGATCTTCTCCGGCCCGGTGCAGCCGCCGATGCTCGGAGCCATCCTCGGCTCCGCGCGGCTGCACCGCTCCCCCGAGGTCGCCGCGCGCCAGGACCTGCTGCGCGACCGCATCCGGCTGTTCAACCGGCTGGCCGCCGACGCGGGCCTGCCGGTCGTCTCGGCGTCGGAGGCACCCATCCGCTGCGTCGGGGCGGGCGTCACCTCGGTGGCCTACCGGCTGACCGAGCGGCTGCGGGACGCCGGGTTCTACGTGAACACGGCCGTCTTCCCGGCCGTGCCCGCCAAGCGGTCGGGCGCACGGGTCACGCTCACCGCCCACCACACCGAGGACGACGTCGCCGGGCTGGTGTCCGCCCTCGCCCAGCACCTCCCCACGGCCATCGCCGAGGAGGGCGCGACGGTCGACGACCTCCGGCGCGCCTTCGCCCGTCAGCTTCGCGGGCGACCGGCGGTGCTGCACCCGCCGGTGGACGACCGGCGCTCCGCCGCCCTGCGCCTGGAGGAGCACCGCTCCATCGAGACCGTGGACGCGGCGGAGTGGGACGCGCTGCTCGGCGGCCGGGGCGCCTGCGACAGCGCGGCTCTGCGCATGTACGAATCCGTCTTCGCCGACCGCCGGGGCGGCACCGGCCGGCCCGAGGACAGCTGGGCCTTCCGCTACCTGCTCGTGCGGGACGACTCGGGGCGGCCCGTCGCGGCGACGTTCCTGACGAGCACGCTGTGGAAGGACGACATGCTCTCCCCCGAGCACGTCTCCCGGGAGATCGAGCGCCGGCGGGCCGAGGCCGGCGACCCGTACCTGCTGAGTTCCCCGATGGTCGGCATGGGGTCGCTGCTCAGCGACGGCGACCACCTGTACCTCGACCGCTCCCGGAATTGGCGGGCGGCGCTGCGGCTGCTGCTCCAGGCGGCCCGCGCCGAGGAGGACGCGACCGGGTCCGCGGGCCTCGTGCTCCGCGACCTGCCCGATGACCAGGAACTGTGCGAGTTCCTCCTCGGCGAGGGGTTCGCGCGCATCCCGATCTGGGACACGTGGGTGCGGGAGGTCGACTTCGACGACGACGAGGAGTTCCTCGCCCAGCTGAAGCGCAAGCACCGGCAGCACCAGCGGAGGAACGTGCTCCCCTGGGAGGCGCACTTCGCGGTCGAGGTCCTGCGCGGGGGGAGCGCCGAGGCGACCGCGGTGCCGGCGCACGTCCGCGACCGCCTCTACCGCATGTACCTCGCCGTGCACGCCCGCAAGCTGGACCTCAACGTCTTCCCGCTGCCCCGGCTGATCGTCGACGCGGTGCTCGAGTCCCCCGGCTGGGAGACGATCGTGCTGCACCTGCCCGACCGGGCCGCCGGACCGGTGGCCTTCGGCGCGCTCAACGTGTCCGGCGACCGGATCGCGACGGTGTTCCTCGGCCTCGACTACGCCTACGTGGCCAGCCATCACAGCTACCAGCAGCTGCTGCTCCAGGCACTGCGCGCCGCCCGGCGGCTGGGAGCGCCCCGTGTGCTCTACGGCATGAGCGCCGAGCTGCAGAAGTCCCGGTTCGGCGCCCGGCCGGAGAAGCGCTGGGCGTACGTCCAGAGCACCGACACCTACAACACCGACGTGCTGGCCCACATCGCCGAGGGCGTGACCGCGGAGCCGGCGGCGGCTACTCCTCGGGCGAGCCGCTGAGCCGGGCCCGGAAGTTCTCCTTGGCGGCCCGCCGCGCGAGGCTGCGCGCCGCCAGCCCCTCGCTGAGCCGTTCCCGCGACGGGCGCAGCAGCAGGTAGGACACCGGCATCGACAGCAGCAGGCCGAAGAGCAGCCCGGACCAGAAGTCGAGGCCGGCCAGCCACAGGATCAGGACCAGGGCGGCCGCGATGGCCAGCCGCCCGACGGTGTAGACGACCAGCCACGGCAGGATCCGCGGCGGTGTCGCGGGACCCCCGGAGGGGCCGGCGGGGACGGTGCTGTTCTCAGCCATGACGGCCTTCCCACGTGGTCTCGGTGGAACGTGACGTCTCGGGGCGACGTGATGCCTCGGGGCGACGTGATGTCTCGGGGCGACGTGACCTCTCGGGGCCACGTGATGTTCCGGGGGCGACGTGCCCCCGGGGGCACGTCGGCGGGCTGGTCGGTCCTCACCCGTGCCGCCCTTCCCACTTGGTCGAGAGCACGACCGTGGTACGGGTGCGGGCGACGCCCCTGATCCGGTTCAACGCGTTGACGGTGGCCTCGAGTGCCGGGATGTCGGTCACGCGCACCTTGAGCACGTAGCCCTCGTTCCCTGCCACCCGCCAGCAGTCCTCGATCCCGGGCACCTCGCGCATGGCGGCCTCGAGACCGGTGTCGTCGACGGAGTCGCTCTCGATCACCCCGATGAGGGCGGTGACGTCGAGACCCAGCGCCGACGGGTCGACCACGGCGCGGTACCCGGTGATCACACCGGCCGCCTCCAGCTTGCCCACCCGTTCGTGCACGGCCGGCGACGAGAGCCCGACCTGGCGGGCGAGCTCGGCATAGCTCGCGCGGCCGTTGGCGCGCAGCAGATCGATCAGCTGCCGGTCCACGGCGTCGATGGCGCGCTCTCCGTCCTGGGTCGTCGTCCCTGGGTCGCGGTACTGCCGGTTCGCTCCTCGGTCGACACCGAGTATCGCCGCGGACGTACCCTGGGTGCCGACGAGGGGGTTCAACCGTGGTGTTCCTGGTGGTGCTCGTGATCGCGGTCGCGGTCGTCGTGCTGGTGATGCGGGCGGCTGCCGCCCCCGGCGGACCGGGTGGGGGTCTGCGCGCCCCGCGGCCGCCGCGCAGTCCGAGACCGCAGCGGCCGACCCGCCCGCTCGCTCCGGACGACGATCCCGAGTTCCTGCGCGAGCTCGACCGGCGCACCAAGCGGGACGACGGCTCCCCCGCGTAGCAGCCCGAGCGGGCCGCTCCGCAGGCTGAACGAACCCGTCCCGGGTCCGGCCGAGCCCGCGAAGGACCGAGCACGCGAGGGACATGGCCCCGTCCGGAGGCGAGCCTGCGAGCGGTCAGGGGGACGGGGTCCTTCGAGGGGGGTCCTTCTTCAGGCGGCCCGGCCGAGCCCGAGGATCCGGCGCCACCCGCGACGCACGAGCGCGGCCGGCGCGACGGTGGTGTCGGCGGCACGCTCGCGTGCGTCACCCGGCCAGCCCAGCCCACCGCCCTCCCGGGCGGGAGGGCCCGGCCAGCCCAGCCCGCTCTCCCCGGCGGCACGCGCGCCGTCCGCGGCGTGGTCCCCGCCGGGACGGGCACCGCGGTGGAGGAGGGCGCCGGCCACGATGGGATCGGCCGATGCTCCCTCGACGGCGGTGTGCTTACCCACGGTCACCTCCGCGGTACCTGCTCGGACGGTCGGTCATGGGGGCATGGAAGCACGTCGGGGCGCATCCGTCACCGTCCCGGGCGCGCGGCCCCCCGAACAGGCGTCACGCGGGGTGATCGTGCGCCGGCTCAGTTCACGCCGGCGTAGCTGTGCAGACCGGTCGACACCATGTTGACGAACGTCAGGTTGAAGATCATCACGAGCAGTCCGACGACGTTGACCCACGCCGCGGGCTTCCCCCGCCAGCCCGCCGTCGTGCGGGCGTGCAGATAGGCGGCGTAGACGACCCAGGCGATGAAGGC
Organism: Blastococcus deserti; assembly: GCF_042682525.1. Lineage (NCBI taxonomy): Bacteria > Bacillati > Actinomycetota > Actinomycetes > Geodermatophilales > Geodermatophilaceae > Blastococcus > Blastococcus deserti. Next base: position 166,640 of record NZ_JBHUHP010000001.1, on the reverse strand, counting down.
CCACGTCTCCTTGGGGTCCCAGCCCCAGAACCGGCCCCAGGCCGCCTCCGCCCAGATGGCTCCGGCGATGACGGCGAACGTCCAGATCGGGAACCCGAAGACGGCGGTGCGGTGGGCGACGCGGTCGAGCGCGGCGGAGCCGGGCAGCCGGGCGAGCAGCCCCTCCGGCTCCTCCCCCGCCGCCACCTGCTCCTCCTGCCGGGCCTTGGCCAGGTAGAGGACGCTGGCGATGCCGCTGACGAAGAAGACCCCGAAGCCGATGACCGCGGTGCTCACGTGGATGGCGAGCCAGTACGACCGCAGCGCGGCGACGAGCGGACCGGCCTCGGCGTAGAGGAACAGCCCGATCAACACCATCGACACCACTACCGGGGCGAGCACGAAGAGCCCGATGTGACGCAGCACCGGTGCGCGCAGGGCCAGTCCCACGTAGGCCACGACGGCGACGAGCACGACCGCGGTCGAGAACTCGTACATGTTGCCCCACGGCAGCCGATCGGTGGCCACTCCCCGGGCGACCAGGACGCCGGCGTGCGCGACGGCACCGAGGGCCGTCAGCGCCATGGCCACCGAGCCCCAGCGGCGGCCCTTCGTGTCCTCCGCCGGCGGCACGGGCGCCGGCTCCACCGGCGGGCCGCCGACCCCGGCCAGCTCCCGGGACCGCACCGCCCGGCGGCCGAAGGCCAGCTGGGCGCTGAAGGCGACCACGGCCAGCGAGTACAGCGCGACGCTGATCGAGAAGAGGCTGTCGGAGAGGGAGGCCAGCTGGTCAGGGCTCACGCGGGGGATCCTCCGGTTCGGGTGCACGGGTGCGGGCGGCCAGCGCGGCGCCCAGATCGTCGGTCAGGGCGGCGAACCGCGGCGCGTTCTCACCACTGCCCCGTGTGAGCGAGGCCAGCGTCAGCACGGTACCGCCGGCGCCGGGGTCGGGCCGCACGCGGGCGAAGACCCGCTCGCGGCGCAGCAGCAGCATGCCCAGCAGGCCGATGAGCAGGGCGATCGCCGCCGTCAGCACCCAGCCCTGGCCCGGGTCGTGGGAGTACTGCAGGGCGGCGAACTCGCGGTACCCGGTGAAGGCGACGGTGGTGCCGTCGGGCAGGGTGACCGACTCACCGACCGACAGGTTCGCCGAGCCCACCTCGGTGAGCCGGCCCCGGTCGATCTGGGCGCTGTCCAGCGAGTAGACCGACTGAGGGATGCCCGAATCCAGGCCCAGGTAGCCCTGGTAGGCCACGATCGCCACCTGCGGGGCCAGCGGCCGCGGGTCCACGGAGGTGAGGATGCCGCCCTGGACGAGGCCGGTCGGGGCGAAGAACCCCTCGAGGGCGAGCTGGTCGTCGCCGTCGTCCCCGAGGTCGGGGACCTTCAGCGCGCCCTGGCTGGCCATCGTCGCCTGGTCCGACGGCAGGAACGGCACCGAGACGTCGTCCAGGGAGGTGCCGTCCGGGCGGGTGACGGTGAACGTGGGGCTGAAGCCGTGCCCGGTGACGTAGACGCGGTCCCCGTCGAGCCGCAGTGGCTCGTTGACGCCGATCGTCGTGGACCGGCTCTCCTCCCCCGGCGCGCCGTAGCCGATGTCGGCGGTGAAGGAGGCCGCGGTCAGGTCCTCCTCGTACTCGGCGCGGAAGTCCTCGAGGTCCACGCAGAGCGGGCTGAGGTCACCGCTGTCGACCAGCGGCCCCGACGAGTACGTGTCGTACTGCTGGAAGGAGTTGCAGAAGCCCTGTCCCTCGGTGACCAGGATGCTGCCCTCGTACCCCCAGAGCTTCCCGCCGGCCAGGCCCAGCAGCAGGGCCACCAGCGAGAGGTGGAACAGCAGGTTCCCGGTCTCCTTGAGGTAGCCCTTCTCGGCGGAGAGCTCCTCCTCCCGGCGGACGACGCGGAAGCGGCGGACCCGGAGCTCCTCCTCGACGACGTCGAGGACCCGGTCGCCGGTCAGGGGCGTCGTCAGCTCGCCGGCGTCGGGCAGCCGCAGGAGGTTGCGCGGCGCCCGCGGCGGCGCGGCGCGCATCGAGCGGTAGTGCTCCAGGGCGCGCGGCAGCACGCAGCCGATCAGGGAGACGAACAGCAGCAGGTAGACCGCGGCGAACCAGGGGGAGCTGAAGACGTCGAAGAGGTAGAGCCGGTCGAGCACCGGCGCCAGGGTGGGGTGTTCGGCGAAGTACTGGCTGACGTTGTTCTGCGACAGCGACCGCTGCGGCAGGAGCGATCCGGGGACCGCCGCCAGGGCGAGCAGGAAGAGCAGCACGATCGCCGTCCGCATGGCGGTCAGCCGCCGCCACCACCGCAGCAGCAGCGCGGCCGGCCGGCGCCCGGCGGACGGGCGCGCCGGCGGAGGTGGCGAGGCCGCGGACCGCGCGGGGGCGGTCGTGGTCACAGCGCCGACTCCCCGAACCCCGTGGCGGCGAGCCAGGAGCGCAGCCACTGCATCATCTCGGTCCAGGCGCCGGTCAGGAGCAGCAGCCCGACGACGACCAGCACGGCCCCGCCGAAGCGGGTCACCGAGAGGGCGTGCCGGCGCAGGAAGGAGGTCGCGCCGATCGCCCACCGCGCGCCCAGGGCGACCAGTACGAAGGGGATCCCCAGCCCGAGGCAGTAGGCGACGCTGAGCAGCGCCCCCCGGGTGGCCGTCGCCTCCGAGAAGGCCAGCGAGTACACGGCCGAGAGCGTGGGTCCCAGGCAGGGCGTCCAGCCGAGGCCGAAGACGATGCCCAGCAGCGGCGCCCCGGCCAGTCCGGCCGCGGGCCGCGCGGAGATCCGCTTCGTGCGCTGCAGCACCGGCAGCCGGCCCAGGAAGCTCAGTCCCACGACGATGGTCACGACGCCGAAGACCCGGTTGAGGACGTCGGCGTACTGCAGCAGGAGCCGGCCCAGCCCGCCGAACGCCGCCCCGAAGGCGACGAAGACGGCGGTGAAGCCCAGCACGAACAGCACCGCGCCCAGGACCATGCGGGCCCGCGGGGAGACGTCGGTGCGCACCGCCGTCGCCGTCCCGCCGCCCCCGGGGCGCGCCGCCGGGGCGGCACCCGTGCCGACCAGCCCGGTGACGTAGGAGAGGTAGCCGGGGACCAGGGGCAGCACGCAGGGCGAGGCGAAGCTGACGAGGCCGACGAGGGCCGCGACGGCGGCCGCCACGAGCAACGGGCCGTCGGTGACGAGGCCGGCGAGGGTCTCTCCCACGTCAGGCCTCCTGGAGGACCAGGTCGAGCACGCGGCGGAGGTCGTCCTGCGAGACCTCGCCGGTGTAGACGGCCGCCACCCGGTTGTCGCGGTCCAGCACGATGGTGGACGGGATGGCCGTCGCCGGGTAGTCGCGGAAGGCCAGCGCCACCTCGCCCCGCGGGTCGTAGAGCGACGGGAACTCGATGCCGAAGCGCTCCACGAAGGCCAGCGCGAACTGCTCGCTGGTCTCCTTCACGTTCAGACCGAGGAACTGCACGCCGTCGTCCCGGACGTCGGCGTAGACCTCCTGGAACTGCGGGGTCTCCACCCGGCAGGGCCCGCACCACGAGCCCCAGAAGTTGAGGACGGCGACGTCGCCGGCCAGCTCGCCGGAGGAGAACTCCCCTCCCCCCAGCAGCGTTCCGGAGAACTCCGGCGCGGTGGCCCGCTCACCGGCGGGGATGACCTCTCCCGACGGGGTCGCCGCGACGAACCGGAACTCGCCCCCGTTGTTGACGGCCACCGCATCGGGACCGGTGGAGCAACCGGTGAGCAGCAGCGCCGCGAGCAGGCCGGTGGCGATGCACCTCATGCCCCGGGCACCGCGTCCGGAGGGGTGGCGCCCGCCGGCTCGGCGTATGCCAGGCCCGCGAAGTGGTCGCCGTCGTAGGTGAGCGACGTAACGCTCGCCAGGGCGCACTGCCGGCGCCTCGGGTCGTGCAGGTACCGGCGGCCCTCCATGTGGAGCCGGACGGTCCAGATCGGCAGCTGGTGGCTGACCAGGACCGCCTCGTGCCCTCGCGCGGCCTCGCGCGCCGCCTCGACGGCGGCCAGCATCCGGGCGGCGATCTCCACGTAGGGCTCGCCCCAGGACGGCTGGAACGGGTTGCGCAGCTTCCACCAGTTCCCCGGCGCACGGAACACGCCCGAACCGCCGGCCACGGCCATGCCCTCGAACGCATTGCCGGCCTCGATCAGCCGCTCGTCGATGGACACGGGCAGGCCCAGGGCCTTCGCCAGCGGCGCGGCGGTCTGCCGGGCGCGCTCGAGCGGGCTCGAGACGAGGTGGGTGACGTCCCTGCCGGCGAACCACTCCGCCGCCGCGAGGGCCATCGCCTCACCGGTCGTGGACAGCTGGTACCCGGGCAGGCGGCCGTAGAGGACCTTGGCGGGGTTGTGCACCTCGCCGTGCCGGAGCAGGTGGACGACGGTGCGCTCGCTCATGTGGACCTCTCGCTGGGCAGCTCACCGCTGCGGTGACCGTCG
>NZ_JBHUHP010000001.1:14281-162181 GCF_042682525.1 Blastococcus deserti | reverse complement strand
CGGCCGCCGGCAGCGCCTCGAGCACGCGGTCGAGCGCCTCGCCCGACAGGGCGGCGTTGACGAACCACGCCTCGAACGCCGACGGCGGCAGGTAGACGCCGCGAGCCAGCAGCGCGTGGAAGAACGCGGTGTAGCGGGCCACGTCCTGCGTCCTGGCGTCGTCGTAGTTCCGCACCTGGCGCTCGTCGGGGACGAAGAAGACGGAGAACATGCTGCCCGCCTGCTGCACGCGGTGCGGCACCCCGGCGGCGAACAGCGCGGCGCTGGCCGCACCGCGCAGGACGGCGGCGACCTCGTCGCAGTGGGCGTAGACCTCGTCGGTGCAGTTCCGCAGCGTCGCGAGCCCCGCGGCCACGGCCACCGGGTTCCCCGAGAGGGTGCCCGCCTGGTACACCGGGCCGACCGGGGCCAGGTGGTCCATGAGGTCGGCCCGGCCACCGAAGGCGGCGGCCGGCAGCCCGCCGCCCATGACCTTGCCGAAGGTGAACAGGTCGGCGTCGACCGGGTCGAGGCCGTACCAGCCGGAGCGGGAGACCCGGAACCCGGTCATCACCTCGTCGAGGACCAGCAGCGCGCCGTGGGCGGCGGTGATCCGGCGCAGCTCGGCGTTGAACCCGTCCAGCGGCGGGACCACGCCCATGTTGCCCGCCGCGGCCTCGCTGATGACGCAGGCGATCTGCTCCCCGCGCTCGGCGAACACCGCCTCCACGGCGGCGACGTCGTTGTACGGCAGGACGACGGTGTCGGCGGCGGCCCCGGTCGTGACGCCGGGGGTGTCGGGCAGGCCGAGGGTGGCGACGCCCGAGCCGGCCGAGGCGAGCAGCGCGTCGACGTGGCCGTGGTAGTTGCCGGCGAACTTCACAACCAGCGGCCGGCCGGTCGTCCCGCGGGCGAGCCGGACCGCCGAGAGGACCGCCTCGGTGCCGGAGTTGACCAGCCGCACCCGCTCCACCGGCGGCATCCGGTCGCGGATCTCCTCCGCCAGGTCGAGCTCGGCCTCGGTCGGGGCGCCGAAGGAGAGCCCGCGCCGCGCGGCAGCTGTGACGGCCTCGACCACGGCGGGATGGGCGTGCCCGAGGATGAGCGGCCCCCACGAGCACACCAGGTCGACGTAGCGCCGTCCGTCGGCGTCGGTGATCCAGGGACCGGACCCCTCCGCCATGAAGCGGGGCGTCCCCCCGACGGCGCGGAACGCGCGCACGGGGCTGTTCACCCCGCCCGGGATGATCGTCCGGCCTCGGGCGAAGAGCTCGGCCGAGACCGGGGCCTCGTAGGTGTAGGTGGAGCTGTCCAGCGAGGTCACGACCCCAGTGTCCCCTGTGCGGCGAGGAGCGCCGACCGCAGGGCGGCCGGGTCCCGCGTGGGCACGAGCACCGTCCGCCCGTCGGCCAGCCTCAGCGGCAACCCGGTGCGGCCCTTCGGCAGCGACCAGCCACCGCCAAGCACCGGGGCGCCGACGTCGGCGCCCGCGTCGACGGCCCGCAGGTGGTCGGCGTCGACGGCCGACAGCGGCACCCGCTCCCGACCGACCGCCAGCCCGTCGCCGTCGACGCGCACCGTCCAGATCCGCCGCGCCGACAGGCCGCCGGCCGCCACGATGCCCAGCACCACGACCAGCGCCGCCCACACCGGACCCGGCAGGTCCCTCCCGGGGAGCAGCAGCTCCAGCACGACGACGAGGAGCACCGCCGCCGCGACGATCCAGGACGCCCGCCAGCTCCCGCCGGGTTCGACGTACGGGGTCACGTCAGGCCCGCGCGAGCAGCCGGGCCGCCTCGACCGCCCAGTAGGTGAGCACCGTGCCGGCACCCGCGCGGCGGATGGCGGTGAGTGTCTCCAGGATGGCCCGCTCGCGGTCGACCCAGCCGTTCGCGGCGGCCGCTTCGACCATCGCGTACTCGCCGCTGACCTGGTAGGCGCTCACCGGCACGCGCACCGCCTCCGCGACCCGGGCCACGATGTCGAGGTAGGGCAGCGCCGGCTTGACCATGACGGCGTCGGCGCCCTCGGCGAGGTCCTGGGCCACCTCCCGCAACGCCTCGTCGGCGTTGGGCGGGTCCATCTGGTAGGTCGAGCGGTCGCCGAACTGCGGCGCCCCCTCGGCCGCCTCGCGGAACGGCCCGTAGAAGCCGGATGCGTACTTGGCGGCGTAGGCGAGGATCGGCGTCTCGGTGTACGCGGCGCCGTCCAGCGCACGGCGGATGGCCGCCACCTGCCCGTCCATCATCCCGCTGGGCGCGATGACGTGGGCGCCGGCCTGGGCCTGCGCGATCGCCACCGCCGCGTAGCGGTCCAGGGTCGGGTCGTTGTCCACGACGCCGGCCGGGGTCACGACGCCACAGTGCCCGTGGTCGGTGTACTCGCACAGGCACAGGTCGGCCATGAGCACCAGCTGGTCACCGAGGTCGGCCCGCAGCTGCTGCAGCGCGACGTTGACGATCCCGTCCGCGGCATCGGCCTGGGAGCCCACCGGGTCCTTCTCACCGGGGATGCCGAAGAGCATCAGGCCCCCGATGCCGGCGTCCGCGGCCTCGTGAGCGGCCTTCCGGAGCGAGTCCAGCGTGTGCTGGACGACGCCGGGCATCGAGCCGATCGGGACCGGGGCGTCGATGCCCTGCTTGACGAAGACCGGCAGCACGAAGTCCGCCGGCGCCAGCCGGGTCTGCGCGGTCAGCCGCCGCAGCGCGGGCGTCGACCGGAGCCGGCGCCCGCGCGCGAACCCTGGGTTTCCCCCACCCACCCCGCCGGCGTTCACTTCTCCGCCCCGTCCTCCGCGGCGGCGCGCAGGGACGCGGCGTACTCGGCCAGCGCGTCGACCAGGGGTCCGACCGCGGCGGTCTCCGGCTGCACGTCGACCCGCAGGCCGAACTCCTGCGCGCTGGCTGCGGTGGCCGGGCCGATCACCGCGACGACGGTCTTCGCGTGCGGCTTGCCGGCGATGCCGACCAGGTTGCGCACGGTGCTCGACGAGGTGAAGCAGACGGCGTCGAAGCCGCCACCCTTGATCGCCTCACGGACCGACGCGGCCGGCGGAGCGGCCCGGACGGTGCGGTAGGCGGTGACGTCGTCGATCTCCCAGCCGCGCTCCACCAGACCCGCGGCGAGGGTCTCGGTGGCGATGTCGGCGCGGGGCAGCAGCACCCGGTTGATCGGGTCGAAGACGTCGTCGTAGGGCGGGAAGTCGGCCAGCAGGCCCTGGCTGGACTGCTCGCCCGAGGGCACCAGCTCGGGCTGGATGCCGAAGGCGCGCACGGCCTCGGCGGTCTGCTCGCCCACGCAGGCGACCTTCACACCGGCGAACGCGCGGGCGTCGAGGCCCAGCTCGGCGAACTTCTCCCGGACGGCCTTCACGGCGTTCACCGAGGTGAACACGATCCAGCCGTATCGGCCGGTCACCAGACCCTTGATCGCCCGGTCCATCTGCGCCGGGCTGCGCGGCGGCTCGACGGCGATCGTCGGCACCTCGACCGGGACGGCGCCGTAGGCGCGCAACCGGTCGCTCATCTCGCCGGCCTGGTCCTTGGTGCGCGGCACGAGGACGCGCCAGCCGAACAGCGGCCGGCTCTCCCACCAGGACAGCCGGGCACGCTTGTCGACGGCGGTGCCGACGGTGGCCACGACAGGGCCGGTGAACGGGTCGAGGCCGGCGGTCTTCTCGGCCACGGCGACGAGCTTGGCGACGACGCTCTTCTGCGCCGTCCCGGACCCGCCGGTGGTCACGACGACCGGCGTGCTGCCCGCCAGCCCGCCCTCGACCAGGCGCGCCGCCGCGTCGGGCAGCTCCTCGGCGACGCCCTGGAGGACGAGGGTGCCGCCGGTGGACGCGGCCGCGCCGGCGAGCGCCGCGAGGTCGACGCCGCTGCGCAGGTCGGCGGTCACCATGGTGCCGCCCGTCGCGACGCCCGCGTAGGCCGGGACGGCGGTCGAGGTGGCGACGCCAGGGACGACGTCGAACGGCACCGAGGTGCGGCCCACGGCCAGCACCTCCTTGACCACCGGGTCGGAGGCGTAGGGGTCGCCGGCGACCAGCCGGACGACGACGGAGCCGTTCTTGGCGGCGGCGACGGCGGCCTTGGCCACCTCGGCCGGCTCACCGACGGCCGGGCTCAGCTCCGTGCCGGGGTGCGCCTCCCGGACGGCGTCCTGCACGGCGGGCGAGACGTCGGGGTCGACGAGGACGAGAGCCGCCCCGGCCAGCGCCGCGGTCGCCCGGGCGGTGAGCATGCCGGGGTCGCCCGGGCCTGCTCCGACGAAGACGACCCGGCCGGTCTGGCCTGCGGTCTTGCGGAAGCGCGTCATCGCGTGCTCCTGATCCTGGCCCGAGGGCCTGTTCTTACGGGGGTCTGGGGGTGGCGGCTCGTGCGGCGGCGGGTCATGACGACACCGCCATGAGCTCGGCCGCACCGCGGTCGAGGAGTTCGGTGGCCAGCGCGCGCCCGAGGACGGCGGCGTCCGGCAGGGGTCCGGTGATCGAGCCGCGGACGGTGTCGCTGCCGTCGATCGCGGTCACGGAGGCGCGGAGGAACAGCTCCGGGCCGCGCTCGCCCTCGGCCACCTCGGCGTAGGCGGCGACCGGGGCGCTGCAGCCGGCCTCGAGGGCCGCGAGGGTGGCCCGCTCGGCCACCACGCAGGCGCGGGCGGAGACATCCTCCAGGCGGCCGAGCAGCTCGCGGGTGCGCGCGTCGCTCGTGCGGCACTCCACGGCGAGCGCGCCCTGGGCCGGGGCGGGCAGCACCTGCAGGGGGTCGAGGAGCTCGGTGACCACGTCCAGCCGGCCGAGCCGGCTCAGGCCCGCGCGGGCGAGGACGACCGCGTCGAGGTCGCCGCCCTCCCCGGTGAGGCCGGCGACCCGCCCCATGCGGGTGTCGACGTTGCCACGGATCGGGACGACGTCGAGGCCGAGGCCGAGGGCCCGCAGCTGGGCGACCCGGCGGGGCGCGCCGGTGCCGACCCTGGCGCCCGGCGGCAGCTCGCCGAGGGTCAGCCCGTCGCGCGCCACGAGAGCGTCGCGCGGGTCCTCGCGCCGCGGGACCGCGGCGATGGTCAGCTGCGGCTCGGGCGCCGTCGGCAGGTCCTTGTAGCTGTGCACTGCCAGGTCGACCGCACCGGCCAGGAGCGCCTCGCGCAGCGCGGTCACGAAGACGCCCGTGCCGCCGAGCTGTGCGATGGCGGCCGCGGAGCGGTCCCCCTCGGTGACGATGGGCACCAGCTCCACGGGCGCCCCCGTCGCCGCGGTGATGGCGTCGGCGACGGCCTGGGACTGGGTGCGGGCCAGCCGGCTGCCCCGCGTGCCCAGCCGCAGGGTGGCCGTGACGGTGGAGGTGGTCACGACGCCTCCCCGGCCCGCAGCTCGGGGTCGGCGGAGACGGCCTCGGCGAGGGACGTGGTGCGCCCGTCGACCGTCGCGTCGATGCCCAGGCCGAAGAGAGCCCGGAGGGCGCCGGCGTAGTCGGTGTCACCGGGGCCCGCGGCCAGTTCCTTCACCCGCACGGTGGGCTCGTGCAGCAGCTTGTCGACCACCCGGCGGACGGTGCGGGCGATCTCGGCGCGGGCGCGGGCGTCCAGGTCGGGCAGCCGGCCGGCCAGCCGGAGCAGCTCGGCGTCGACCACCCCGGCGGCCTGGCTGCGCAGGGCCGAGACCGTGGGGGCGACCTCGGCGGCCTGCCGCTCCGCGCGCAGCAGCGCGGTCTCGGCCTCGACGAGCGCGTGGGCGGCGGCGATGTCGTCGGCGGCGACGGGACCCGCGGTGCGGCCCGGGGCCGAGGCGCGCTCGCCCTGCAGGATGGCCCCACCCTTTTCGCTCTGCAGCAGAGCCAGGTCGACCACGTGCACGCCCGGCAGGGCAGCCACACCCGGGTCGACGTCCCGGGGCAGCGCCAGGTCGACGACGACCAGCGGGCGCCCGGCGCGGCCGGCCATCGCCCCGGCGACGACGTCGGTACCGACGACCAGGCCGCTCGCGCCGGTGCAGGTCACCAGGACGTCGGCGGCGGCCAGCTCGGCCGGGAGGTCGGCGAGGTCGGCGGCGCGTCCGTCCACCGTTCCGGCCAGCCGGGCGGCGTGCGCCTCGGTGCGGCTGCTCACGACGACCCGGGCCTCGCGGCGGGCGAGCGTCGTGGCCGCCAGGGCGCCCATGGACCCGGCCCCGACGACCAGGACGTCGCGGCCGCCCAGGCTGCCGATGACGGCCTCGGCCCGGTCGAGGGCCACCGAGACCAGGGAGGCGCCGGCACGGTCGATGCCGGTCTCGGTGTGCACGCGCTTGCCGACCCGCAGGGCGCGCTGCGCGACCGGGTGCAGCGCGCGCCCGACGGTGCCCTCCTCGCGGGCGAGGGCGTAGGCGGCGCGCAGCTGTCCGAGCACCTGCGTCTCGCCGACCACCATGGACTCCAGGCCGGAGGCCACCGTGAACAGGTGCGCGACGGCCTGGTCCTCGTAGTGCACGGTGACGTACGGGGCCAGCTCCTCCACCGTGGCGCCGGCCTGGCGGGCCAGGACCCGGCTGACGTCGGTGACACCGCCGTGGAAGCGCTCGACCTCGGCGAAGACCTCGACGCGGTTGCAGGTCGCGAGCACGAGGGCCTCGGAGACGTGATCGCTGCCCACGAGCTCGTGCAGCGCCTTGACCTGGTCGTCGTGGCCCATCGCGAACTGCTCGAGCAGCGCGACGGGAGCGGTCTGGTGCGAGATCCCCACCGCGAGCAGGCTCATGCCGGCTCACCCACCAGTCGCTGCTGGCCCATGAACGCCAGCACCTGCAGCTCCACCGACAGGTCCACCTTGCGGACGTCGACCCCCGCCGGCGCGGCGAGGGTCACGGGCGCGAAGTTCAAGATGCTCCTCACCCCGGCCGCGGCCAGCCGGTCGCAGACCGACTGCGCCACGTCGGCCGGTGTCGTGATGACGCCGATCGAGGCCTGCGTCGCCGCGACGACCTCCTCGAGCTCGTCGACCGGGCGCACGGTGTGCCCGCCGATCCGCTGCCCCACCCGGCGCGGGTCGGCGTCGAACAGGCCGACGAACTCGAAGCCGCGTGAGCCGAAGCCGGCGTAGTCGGCCAGCGCCGACCCGAGGTTGCCGATGCCGACCAGCACGCACGCGCGCGACCGCTCGACGCCGAGCACCCGGGAGATGCGGTCCCGCAGCGTGCGGACCTCGTAACCCACACCCCGCACGCCGCAGGGGCCGAGGTGGGAGAGGTCCTTGCGCAACCCGGCGGGGTTGACCCCCGCGGCGGTGGCCAGCTCGACGGAGGAGACGGTGCTCCGGCCCCCGTCGGCCAGAGCGGTCAGCACCCGGAGGTAGACGGCCAGGCGGGCGACGGTGGCCTCCGGGATCGTCCGGGGCCGCGGCTGGATCACGGGCTCTCCACAGCGGTCGCGCCAGGTCACCCGGCGGAGGCCGGGCGACGGCTGCGACATCGACACAGACATGCGGGCGCGACTCGCCCGCAACCGCCACGGTAACCGCTTGTGAACGCAGGAACAAAGTCGCCGGACGCCCGCAGCGGCGCTGACCGGCCCGTACGGGTGTCGCTGTGGTGGACACCACCCTAACGACCGCCTCCGGATCCCGATCGAGGGGGTCCGGCCGGCCCGTCAGCCGAGCCCGAGGTCCCGCCGCAGCCGGACGACGTCGACGGTGAAGTAGGAGTGCTCGCGGCCGTCGAGGAGCACGACCGGCACCCGGTCGCCGTACTCGGCCCGCAGCTCCGGGTCGCCGTCGACGTCCACCGCCTCCGGGACGAGGCCCGCCTCGGCGCCGATCCGGGCCAGCGTCTCGGCGGCGGTCTCGCAGAGGTGACAGCCGGCGCGGGTGAGCAGCTGCAGTCGCGGGGACGGTTCAGCCACCGGCAGCCACCTCCACCTCATCGGCCGTCCCCTGCCCGGTGAGACCGAGCTCCCGGAGACGGGCCCGGCTGACCTTGCCGGTCAGGGAGTGCGGCAGGGACGGCAGGAAGTGCACCGACGTCGGCACCTTGTAGCGCGCCAGGGACTGCGCGGCGTGCGCCCGCAGGTCCTCGAACGTCACCTGCCGGCCCGGGCGCAGGACCACCACGGCGCGCACCGCCGCACCGGCACGCGGGTCCGGAACGCCGATGACGGCGCTCTCCGCGACCGCCGGGTGGGCGTCGAGGACGCGCTCCACCTCTGCCGGGTACACGTTGAACCCGCTGACCAGGATGAGGTCGCTGCGCCGGTCGACGAGGTGCAGGTCACCGTCGGCGTCGCGGTAGGCGAGGTCGCCGGTGCGGAGCCAGCCGTCGGCGTCGGGGCCGTCCGCGCCGTCGGGCCAGTAACCGGCGAACAGGTTCGGTCCCCGGATCCAGATCTCACCGGGCCCTTCGTGCGGCTCGTCCGGATCAGGTCGGTCGTCGCTGCCCGGCCCGGTGGTGGCGGTGTCGCGGAGCTCGAGCTCGACCCCTGGGATCGGGCCGCCGATGCAGTTGGGCTTGGCCCGGCCCGTGGCGAGGGTGCTGGCCACCACGGGAGCGGCCTCGGTCAGCCCGTAGCCCTCCCACACGGTGACCGCGGCGCGCTCCCGCATGGCGGTCCAGACGTCCTCCGGCAGCGGGGCGGCGCCGGAGGAGGCCATGCGCATCGCGGCGAAACCGCGCCGGAGGTCGGCGTCGGGGTGGGCGGGATCGTCCAGGTTCGTCGCGTCGGCCGCGGCGAGCCAGGCCTGGTACATCGGCGGCGCGCCGGGCACCGCCGTGACCTGCTGCTCGGCCATGAGCGCGAGGGAGGAACGGGGATCGAAGGTCTCCTGGAGGATCGCGCAGGCGCCCGTGGCGGCGACCAGCCCGAACCCGGAGTTCAGCCCGTACACGTGGAAGAGGGGCAGCACCAGCAGCACGCGGTCGTCCTCGCGCACCGGCGGCGGTGTCATCGCCAGGCACTGCTCCTGGTTGGCCCGCAGCGCGGCGGCGGTCAGGATCGCGCCGCGGGGACGGCCGGTGGTCCCGCTGGTGTAGGCAAGGAACGAAGGCGCCGCGGGGTCCACCGTCACCTCCGGTGGGACGCCGTCCGCCTCCGGAGGACCGGGGCACAGCGGCAGCCCGGCGAGCTCGGGTCGTCCGGCGTCGGCGACGAGGAGCGCGGCCCCGGAGTCGGTGAGGACGTACTCCAGCTCCGGGTCGGTGTAGGCGGTGTTGACCGGGACGACGACGAGCCCGGCCCGCAGGGCACCCAGGGCCGCGCGCAGCCAGTCCACGCCGTTGGGGAGCTGGATCGCCACCCGGTCGCCCGGGGTGAGGCCGCGGGCGGCGTACCCGGCCGCGGCCCGGTCCACGAGGGCGTCGAGCTCGGCCCAGGTCAGCCGCCGCTCACCGGCCACCACCGCCGGTGCCGTGGGTCGCCGCCGGGCCGCTGCGCGGACCAGCTCGGCCAGCGACGTGCCTGCCTCTGCCACTTCTCCTCCGTGGAGCTGCTGCGATCGGCCCACCGCCCAGCGCCACCTCCGGGTGCCTTCGGCGGCCCGGCGTGGACGGGGTGAAGCGATCTTGTCACCATGGGACAAGCCCTGCAGCATCGCGTGCCCGTTTTCCGCGGGTGCGTCGGGGAGAGCCGGTCCAGGTACGCGGGCCGACGAGGAGGCCGATCGCCCGCATGCCGCACCCGCTGGATGCCGGGCTGCCGCGCGGCGCGTCGCACCCCGGACCCTCGCCGACGCCCCGGCCCTCGCCCCACCCGAGACCCTCGCCCCACCCGCGCCCGACCCCCTTCCCCCGGGCGAGCGCCGAGGCCCTGCCCGCCCCACCAGAGGAGGAAGGAGCTCCCGAGGGGACCGCCGAGGACGTCACGCACCTCCCCGAGGAGGATCTGGCCGAGGTCACCCCGGCCCCCTCCAGCGTGGACGTCTGGGCCCTGGTCCGCGAGGCGCAGGACGGCGACGCCGAGGCGTTCGGCCGGCTCTACGACCACTACGTCACGATGGTCCACCGGTACGCGTACCACCGGGTCGGTGACCGGGCGACCGCCGAGGACGTGACGAGCGAGACCTTCGTCCGGGCCCTGCGCCGGATCGACTCGCTGTCGTTCCAGGGCCGTGACGTCGGCGCGTGGCTGGTGACCATCGCCCGCAACATCATCCGCGACCACGTGAAGAGCAGCCGGTACCGGCTCGAGGTCACCACCGCCGACATGCGGGACGCGGACCGGGCCACCGACGGTCCCGAGGACGCGGTGGTCCAGCACCTGACCAACCAGCAGCTGCTCGCCTGCGTCCAGCAGCTCGGCAGCGAACAGCAGGAGTGCATCGTGCTGCGTTTCCTGCACGGTCTCTCGGTGTCCGAGACCGCCGAGATAATGGGCAAGAAGGACGGCGCCATCAAGGCGCTGCAGCACCGGGCCGTGCGCCGGCTGGCCGGCCTGCTGCCGGAGGGGCTCCGATGACGGGAGAGCAGATCGTCGGGGCCGTAACCGAATACAGTCGCCCGTCGTTGGACCGGGTGCAGTGGGGGACGCCGACCGGTGGCTGTCCCGCAGGATCGACGTCCGGAGGCCCCAGGTGAGCGTGCACGACGGCTCGCGTGCTGCCCGTGAGGAGCTGGTCGTCGCACGGCTGCGGGAGCTCGCACCCCACCTCGACGGGGAGCCCGACCCCGCCTTCCGGGCGGCCACCCGCGCGCGGCTGGTCGCCATGGCCGCCGTGCGCTCCCCCGCCCCTGCCCCCGTGCCCCGCCTGCAGCGCCTCCTGGCCGCCCGCGCGCCCGACGCCGCACCCGCCCGGTGGCGCACCCGGCTCACCGCCGGGCTGGCCGGCGCGGCCCTGACCGTCACCGCGGCCGCCGCGCTGGTGGCGGTCGCCGACGGCGCCCGCCCCGGTGACGTCCTCTACGACCTCAAGCGCGGCACGGAGCAGACCCAGCTCGCCCTGGCCGGCGACGCCCGCGGCCGGACGCTGCTGGACTTCGCCAGCACCCGCCTCGACGAGCTGGAGGAGCTGGTCGGCGAGGGCGGCACCGCACTCCCGGCCGCGGCTCCCGCCGCCCCGGCCGACGCGGGGGTCGGCGCGGCCACGGCCGACCCCGCCCTGGTGCTGGAGACCATCGAGACGATGGACCAGCAGACCGTCGAGGGCGCGGTCTGGCTGACCGACCGCGCGGTGGAGACCTCCGACGGCCGGCCGCTGGACCACCTGGGCCGCTGGGCGGCCGGTCAGGCCGACGACCTGGCGGTGCTGCAGCCCCTCGTTCCCGACGCCGCCACCGAGGCCGTGGGTCGCTCCCTCGACCTGCTGGCCCGGATCGGGGCGCGCGCCGACGGCCTCGAGGCCGCACTGGACTGCCCGGCCGGACCCGCCGTCGGCGGGTCCGACGACCTCGGCCCGCTCCCCGTCGCCTGCACCGCCCCCGAGGCCACGCCCCCGGGCTCCGCGGGCGAGAGCTCGAGCGGCGGCACGGTCACGCCCGGCGGCTCTCCCGGGACCACCGGCCCCGCGACCCCGACCGCGCCGCCCGCCGCCGGCACGGCGCTGGGCGGATCGGGACCGACCGGAACCGGGTCCGGCGGCAGCGGCGGTGGGATCCTGCCGTCGCCCGGCGCCCCCACGCCCTCACCCGACGGCGGTCTCGTCCCCTCGCTCCCGCTGCCGACCGGGGTGACGAGGGGTGACGGCGGCGCCTCGGCCCCGCCGTCGTCACCGAGCCGCTCGGACGACGGGGGTCTGAAGGTCTGCCTGCCGCCGCTGATCGGCTGCTGACCCCGCGGAGTCCGGCCCGCCGGTCCCGCTAGGGTCCAGTCGTCGGGCCCCGAGCATGGTGGCGGATCGATCGCAGGGAGGTTCCTCGTGCCGCGAGTGCCGCTGCGCGGCCGCCGGTCGGCGCGCGCCGGGACGCAGACCGACGAGGAGACCAGAGCCCACGTCGCCGGAGCCGCCTCCGCCGCGGCCGCCGAGGTGGCCGCACCTCCGGCCGTCACGCCGGACCCGACGGCGGCGGCGTTCTTCGACGTCGACAACACGATGATGATGGGCGCGTCCCTCTTCTGGTTCGCCCGGGGCCTGGCCGCCCGCAAGTACTTCACGACCCGGGACCTGTCGCGCTTCGTCTGGCAGCAGGCCAAGTTCCGCATCGCCGGCAACGAGAGCGCCGACGACATGCACACCATCCGGGAGAACGCGCTGGCCTTCGTCGCCGGCCGGCCGGTCCAGGAGATCGTGCAGGCCAGCGAGGAGATCTACGACGAGCTCATGGCCGACCGCATCTGGGCGGGCACGCGTGCGCTGGCCCAGCAGCACCTCGACTCCGGGCAGCGGGTGTGGCTGGTCACGGCGACCCCGGTCGAGCTGGCCTCGATCATCGCTCACCGGCTGGGGCTCACCGGGGCGCTGGGAACGGTCGCCGAGGTCATCGACGGCAGGTACACCGGACGGCTGGTCGGGGAGCTCATGCACGGACCGGCGAAGGCGGAGGCGGTCCTCGCCCTGGCCGAGCGGGAGGGGCTGGACCTGAGCCGCTGCACCGCCTACAGCGACTCGGCCAACGACCTGCCGATGCTCTCCCTCACCGGCACCGCGGTCGCGGTGAACCCCGACACCGAGCTTCGGGCGGTCGCGCGGGCGCGCGGCTGGCAGATCCGCGACTTCCGCACGGGGCGGAAGGCGGCCAGGATCGGCGTCCCGACCGTGGGCGTGGCCGCTCTCTCCGGCGGCCTGGTCGGCGGCGCACTCGCCCTACGAAGGCGCAACAGATTTCCTTGGTGACGCACCGCGTGGCCCCCGTGCACGGTCACGCCGCGAGCGTGCGAGCGGTGGGAGGCGCGGGGGTCCTTCATCCGAACACCGACTTGCGCTGCAGGAGCAGCTGGTAGAGCGACTGCTGGATCGTCTCGCGCACCTGGTCGGTCAGGTTGAACACCAGCATGGGGTCCTCCGCCGCGCCGGGCCCGTAGGACGCCGTCTCGATCGGCTCGCCGAAGGCGATCAGCCACTTCGAGGGCAGCGGCACCAGACCGAGAGGGCCCAGGAGCGGGAACGTCGGCGTGATCGGCAGGTACGGGAGGCCGAGCAGCCGGGCGATGGTCTTCGCGTTGCCGATCATCGGGTAGATCTCCTCGGCGCCGACGATGGCGCACGGGACGATCGGCACGCCGGTGCGCAGAGCCGCTGTGACGAAACCTCCCCGGCCGAACCGCTGGAGGGTGTAACGCTCGCGGAACGGCTTGCCGATGCCCTTGAAGCCCTCGGGAAAGACACCGACCAGCTCGCCCGCGGTGAGGAGCCGCTCGGCGTCCTCGTTGCACGCGAGCGTCGTGCCCATCTTGCGGGACATCGTGCCGATGAACGGCAGCTCGAAGACCAGGTCGGCGCCCAGCAGGCGGAGCCGGCGCCGGGCCGGGTGGTCGTCGTGCAGGGCGACGGTGGTCATCAGCGCATCCGCCGGCAGAGTGCCGGAGTGGTTGGCGACGACCAGGGCACCGCCCTCGGTCGGCACGTTCTCCAGCCCCTGGCTCTCGACCCGGAACCACTTCTCGTACAGCGGCCGCAGGACCGGCAGCAGGAGGTGGTCGGTGAGATCGGGGTCGAAACCGAACTCGTCGGTCTCGTACTCGCCGGTCAGGCGGCGGCGGAGGAACTCCAGCCCGCCGGCCAGCTGGTCCTCCCAGCCGGGCGGGGACGACGGGGGGACGTAGGGCTCGTCGTCGTCGGGACGGAGCGGGATCACCCGGGCCTCAGGCATCGCGCACCGCCCGGAGGCCGGGTGCCGGCGGGGGCGGACGCAGCCGCTCACCGACCGCCGACGCGGTGTCCCCCGCGTGCTCGAGCACCGACCGGATGCGCGAGGTGACGGAGTTCACGAGCCGGGGGGAGACGACCGGCGGCACCGTGCGGGCATAGTCCGCCAGCGCGGCCGCCGTCGTGTACCGGGGGGTGTAGCCGAACTCCTCGCGCAGCACCGTGGTGTCGACCACCCGGCCGAAGTTGAGGAATCGCATCTGCTCCGGCGAGTAGTCGACGAAGCCGAACCGGCGCGAGAGCCGGCCGACCGACCCCAGGGCCGGCGAGGGCAACGGGAGCTCGATGCGCCCCAGCCGCCGGATGGTCTGGGACAGCAGGAGGGTGCCCTGACCCCCGACGTTCACGGTGCCCCTGAACGGCCCGGTCGCCGCGCGGGTGAGCACGGCCAGCGCGTCGTCCTCGTGCAGCAGCTGGACCCGGGCGTCGTAGCCCAGAGCGGTCGGCACCACCGGCATGCGGAAGAAGCCGGTCAGCAACGAGTCGATCCGCGGACCGATGAAGTTGGTGAACCGGAGCACCGCGACGTCGACGTCGGGCCGCCGGCGCGAGAACGCACGGACGTAGCTCTCGATGTCGAGGCTGTCCTTGGCGAAGCCCCCGGAGGGAACCGCTCGGGCCTGCATCGCCTCGGTGAAGACGGCTGGGTCGCGGGAGGAGGCTCCGTAGACCGCGCTGGTCGACTTCAGCACGAACCGGCGGACCGAGGGGGCCCGCTGGCAGGCGGCCAGCAGCTGCATGGTGCCGATGACGTTGAGTTCCTTCATCGGCACCCGGCCACCGGACCCGGCCGGGGTGGCGCTGATGTTCATGTGCACGACGGTGTCGACCGACGCCGCCGCGATGACCTTGCCGATCAGCGGGTTCCGGATGTCCGCCCGCACGAACTCGGTGCGCCCGAGCCTGCGCAGCATCTCCTGCGACGGCGGGACCGTGTCCACGCCGATGACCCGCCCGATCGAGGGGTCGGCCGCCAGCTCGGCCGCCAGCGCACCACCCAGCCACCGGCTCACACCGGTGACGAGGACGACCGCGGGCGGCACGAGCGTCAGCTCACTTCTTGTTGCGTCGCTGGACGCGCGTCTTCTTCAGCAGCTTGCGGTGCTTCTTCTTCGCCATCCGCTTGCGCCGCTTCTTGATGACCGAACCCACGTGTGCTCCCGACGTCGTCGCAAATGATCAGCTCGTACGCGACAGCGGATTCCCTCCCGTGTCGCCCGGCGACCGAGCGTACCCGAGCCACCCCGCGGCGACGCTGCCGCGGGCGACCGGGACGGGGAGGAAGGACCTCGCCCCTTGGCCCCGTCCGGAGGCTCACCCCGAGCTTGCGAGAGGTGAGAGGGACGGGGTCCTTTCTCAGGCGATGTCGGTGTAGGCGTCGCGGAGGTAGTCCTGCACGGCGCGCTCGGGCACGCGGAAGGAACGGCCGACGCGGACGGCGGAGAGCTCACCGGCGTGGACGAGGCGGTACACGGTCATCTTCGAGACACGCATCATCGCGGCGACCTCGGCGACGGTCAGGAAGGTGACCGAGGCGCGGGGGGCGGGGACGGCGGGGCGGCCGAGCGGCATGGCGGCCGGGTGCTGAGCCGGGACGGGCCGGGCCATCGTGGCGGCCATCGGGCGGCCGACCGGCCGGGGGCCGGGCACGCCCGGACGAGTCATCGCGGGGGCGGCAGCGCGCTGGGGCATGGTCATGTCTTCGTCTCCGGACCTAGCTCGTGTCGTGGCGCCGGCTTCCCCACCGGCAACTGAACACGCACGTGCTGCAACAGAGCGTAAGGGGACACGCGTGACTGGTGCGATGGTTGAATCGAACAGGCGGACCGGTCCGTCCTAGGCAGAACTACACCTATGCAACAGGTGTGCACTGTCGCTCGGCGCGTTTCGCGACACGGTCACGAACCGATGACGCAGAGCGCTGGCCTCCGGTCGACATGTGGTCTACCGTGCCCGTCCCGCCCCACGCGCCCGGGCGGTCCCACCCGGCCCCGTCAGCGCGCCACCGCGCGGGTCAGGACGTGCCCGTGCCCTTGGTCCGACCGAGCTCCACCGACCGGGCGTGCGCGGCCTCGATCGCCGCGATCAGCGCCGCGCGCACCCCGTGCCGCTCCAGTTCCCGCACCGCGGCGATCGTCGTCCCCCCGGGGCTGGTCACCGCCTCCCGGAGCTGGACCGGGTGCTCACCGGACTCGCGCATCATCACCGCGGAGCCCAGAGCCGTCTGCACGATGAGGTCGGCGGCCAGCGCGCGCGGCAGGCCGAGCAGGATGCCGGCGTCCACCATCGCCTCGACGAGGTAGAAGAAGTAGGCCGGACCGCTGCCCGACAGCGCGGTCACGGCGTCCTGCTGGTCCTCCGGCACGCGGCGCACCTGCCCGACGGCGGCCAGCAGCGCCTCCGCCTCGTCCAGGTGCTCCTCCCCGGCGTGCGCACCGGCCGAGAGCACGCTCATGCCCTCGTCGACCAGGGCCGGCGTGTTGGGCATGACCCGCACGACCGGCGTGCCCTCCGGCAGGGCGTCCTCGATGCGCCTCGTCGTGACGCCGGCGGCCACGGAGACCACCAGGTGGCCCTCGTCGACGACGTCCGCCAGCCGGTCCAGCAGCGTGCCGATGTCCTGGGGCTTGACCGCCAGGAGCAGCACCCGGGCACGGGCCGCGGCGTCGGCCAGGTCCACGGCGGGGACCCCGTACCGCTCCGCGAGCTGGGCGGCCCGCTCGGGGCTGCGTTCGCACACCAGGATCCCGTCCGGGCCGCCCCGGCGGACGAGGCCGGAGAGCAGCGCCTCGCCGATCTTCCCCCCGCCGATGATGGCCAGCCCCCGGCGACCCGTGGGAGTCACGAGCGGCCGCCCGGGGTGACGCTCACGGCCACGCGGACCGTGTCCCCCGCGGCGACCAGCCGCCGCTGCTCGTGGACGAGGACTCCGTAGGGCATGACCAGCTCCCAGCTGTCGGGCGGGCGGCCGTTCCAGGCCGCCCGCTCCCCGGCGATGGCGATCAGCCGCGCATCGGGCACCGCGATGCCCGGGTGACCCTCCGCGGCCATGAGGACGTTGAGGCAGCGCACGAACGCGAGATCCGTGGCGGCGTTCCGCCCGGGCCCGGCGAGCAGGCGCACGTGCCCGCCGGCGAGCGCGCGGCACCGGGCCTCGGCCCCCGGCTCCCCGGCGGCGACGGCGACACCGGCGCCCGGCAGCTCGGCGGCGTCGACGACGTCTCCGGGGCCGGCGAGGAGGACCCCGAGGCCGGCGTACGCGGCTTCGGTGGCGACCCGGCGGGCGTCGTCGGCGGGGAGCCGGTCCAGGGGGAGGGTCAGCTCGACGGCGGGGGCGAGGCCGGCCTCGTCGATCCGCCGGACGAGCTCGAGCAGCACGGACGCGGAGTCCTCCCCCGGCCCCGGCGCGTGCTCGAGCCCGACCCGGCAGCCGCCGTCGACCAGCGCGCGGGCCACGTGGACGGCGTCCGGGACGGCGACGGCGTGCCCGCGCAGCCGCCCCCGCAGCAGGCGGCGCAGCTCGGAGGCGGAGCGCAGGGGCACGTCCGAAACCGTAGTGCGCCCGTGTGTGCCCCGTCGGGGGCACGGGTAGCCGCCGCCCCATGGCGGGAGAACTGGACGGGATGAAGGTGGCCGTGCTGGCGACGGACGGGGTGGAGCAGGCGGAGCTGGACCGCCCTTGGCAAGCACTGGAGGACGCGGGCGCGGAGCCGGAACTGGTCTCGCTCCGGGGCGGCACGATCACCGCCTACCAGCACATCGACAAGGGGGACACCAAGAAGGTGGACGCCGTCGTGAGCACCGCCGACCCCGACGCCTACGCGGCGCTGGTCCTGCCCGGCGGTGTGATCAACGGCGACTTCCTGCGCGCCGACTCCGACGCCGTCGCCTTCGTGACGTCGTTCTTCGACGCCGGCAAGCCCGTGGCGGCGATCTGCCACGCGCCGTGGGTGCTGATCGAGGCGGGCGCGGTGAAGGGCCGCCGCATGACGTCGTGGCCGTCGCTGCAGACCGACCTGCGCAACGCCGGTGCCGACTGGGTCGACGAGGAGGTCGTCGTCGACGGCAATCTGGTCACCAGCCGCAATCCCGACGACCTCGACGCCTTCTGCGCCGCGATCGTCGAGGAGTTCGCCCGTGAGGACGACGAGGAGGAGACGGAGGACTGAGGCGCCGCCCCGTCAGGAGCCGGCGGCGAGCAGCCCGGCGGCCGGGGCGATCGTGAGGAGCGTCCCGGCGAACACGAGGACCGCCAGCAACCGGGCGCCGACGGGCTCGCGCCCCTGCCGCTGGCGCCACACGCCGACCCCCGTGACCAGTCCGGTCACCGCGAGCGGGGCGAGCAGGACGGCGACGTGCGGGAGGATCTCCCACAGCACGGTGGCCGCGAAGTAGACGCCCACGCCGGCGGCGAGGGCGATGACCAGTTCACCGGCGAAGCGCAGCCAGGCGAGCGCGCTCTCCCGCGGGGTGGCGTCGAGGTCGGCGGCGATCTGGTCGGGGCGGATCACCGGGATGGGCCCGGTGGAGGGATGGTCGGGCTCCCGCGGCGGCCGGGAGGCGGCCCGCTGCGGGATCGGCTGGGACGCGCGCCGGTCGAGGGTGGGAACCGGCGCGCTCGGCATCGCGGAGGAGGTGGGCACGCCGGGCTTGCGGTCCGGCCGCAGGCCGGGGATCGCGGCCGTCGACGGATCGGGCACGGCCCGCCGGGGCTGGCGCCGATCGGGCTGCCGGCGCCGCTCGACGCCCGGTGGCGGTGGGCTGTCGACGCCGAGGTCGCTGCGGCGCCGTCCGTGGCCGGTGCGCCCGGCGAGGCCGTCGGCGGCCCCCGCCTCGGCCCGCCGTTGGCGGATGCCGGTCTCCTCGGGGTCGTCCCAGGACCGCCGTCGCGCCGCGCGGTTGGCGGACTCGATGCCGGCCTCCCGGAGGATCTCGGCGAGCGAGCGTCCCCCCGTGTCCGGGTTCCAGTCCGGCTCGGCCATCACGCCCCTCCCAACGAGTCCAGCCTGCGCAGGATGACACCCTCCCGCAGCGCCCACGGACAGATCCTCACGCACCGTACGTCCAGCGCACGCATCGTGGCGGCAGCCACCACGGCACCGGCCGGAACCTGGTGCGCGCGGTCGGGTGAGACGCCCTGCAGCTCCCCCAGCGCCCCGGACTCGATCCGGGACACGAAGCCGACCAGTTGCTCCAGTGACTCCAGCCGCAGCTCTCGCGGGGCCCAGATGCCGGCCGAGTACGGCGCGGCACCGGTGAGCCGGGCCAGCGTGCGGAAGGTCTTGCTGGTCGCGGCCACCAGGTCGGGCGGGCCCACCTTGCCGAGCTTCTTCGCCGCAGGAGACAGCAGCTCGTCGGCGTGGCTGCGCAGCTTGCCGAGCGCGGCGAGGTCGGGCCGGCCCCCGGTGCGGGCCTCGGGCAGGAACCGGCGGGTCATCCGCCCGGCGCCCAGGGGCAGCGACAGCGCGACGTCCGGGTCCTCGTCCATGCCGGCGGCGATCTCCAGGGAGCCGCCACCGATGTCGAAGACCAGGAGCCGGCCCGCGCTCCACCCGAACCACCGGCGCACGGCCAGGAAGGTCAGCCGCGCCTCGTCCTCACCGGTGAGGACCCGCAGCTCGACGCCGGTCCGTCCGCGGATCCGGTCGAGCACCTCCAGGCCGTTGTGCGCCTCGCGGATGGCGGAGGTGACCAGCGCCATCAGCTCCTCGCAGCCCTGCTTCTCCGCCTGGTCGCACGCCTGCTGCACCGCCTTGAGGAGGGCCTTCTCCCCCGCCCTGGACAGCTGGCCGTCGTCGTCCACGTGCTCGGCGAGCCGCAGCAGCCAGCGGTCGTCGTGCATCGGTGTGGGGTGCGCGCCGCGGTGGGCGTCGACCACCAGGAGGTGCACGGTGTTCGAGCCGACGTCCAGGACCCCGAGTCGCATGGCCCCAGTCTGCCGAAGTGCCCGGACGTAGGCTGTCCGCGTGCCGGACGACCCGCTCGCGGAGGTCCCGCTCGACTTCGCGCGCGAGTGGATCGAGTTCCCCGACCCGGCCGATCCCGACCACGTCGTGCGGGCCGACGTCACCTGGCTCACCTCCGCGTGGACGTGCATCTTCGGCCGCGGGTGCGCCGGGGTCGTCGAGGGCCGTCCCGACGACGGCTGCTGCAGCCACGGGGCCTTCTTCACCGACGACGACGACCTGGCGCGCGTCACCGCCTCGGTGGCGGAGCTCACCGACGAGGACTGGCAGCTGGCCCCCGTGGGCCGGGGGTCGTGGACCGAGGAGGACAGCGCCGACGACAGCGGGCAGACCTCGCTGCGCACCCGCGTCGTCGACGGGGCGTGCGTCTTCCTGAACCGCCCCGGCTTCCCGGGCGGCCCCGGCTGCGCGCTGCACCGGATGGCAGCGCGGACCGGGGTGCACCCGCTGACCACCAAGCCCGACGTCTGCTGGCAGCTCCCGGTGCGCCGCTCGCAGGAGCACGTGGAGCGGCCCGACGGCACGCGGGTGCTGGTGTCCACGATCGGTGAGTTCGACCGGCGCGGCTGGGGCCCCGGCGGCGCGGACCTGCACTGGTGGTGCACGGGATCGCCGCTGGCGCACGTCTCGCCGGAACCCCTGGTCGAGAGATATGCGCCCGAGCTGATCGAGCTGCTCGGCGAGCCGGCCTTCGCCGAGCTACGCCGGCTGGCCGAACTGCGCCTCGACCAGGGCCTCGCGGCTCCCCATCCGGCCAGTCCGAGGCCGGTGCCTGTCGAGCTGCACCGGCGCCGTCCTGGCGGCTAGGCCGTTCGACGAGGCGGCGGCGCGGAAGGTCTGCCGGTAGGCGCGGGGCGACACCCCCCGCCGGCGGGCGAACTGCTCGCGCAGCCCGGCCGCGGTGCCGAAGCCGACCAGCCGGGCGACCTCCTCCACGGGCGCGTCGGTCTCCTCGAGCAGGGCCTCCGCGGCGGCCAGGCGCTGGCCGAGCAGCCAGGCGTGCGGCGTGGTGCCCGTCGTCGCCTTGAACCGCCGGGCGAAGCTGCGGGGGCTCATCAGCGCCCGGCGGGCCAGCATGTCCACGCTGATCTCCTCGGCGAGGTGGGCGGCCGCCCAGTCCAGGACGGCGCCCAGCAGGTCGTCCTCGCAGGCGGGCACCGGGGCGTCGATGAACTGAGCCTGCCCGCCGTCGCGGTGCGGAGGCACGACCATCTCGCGGGCCAGGGCGTTGGCCGCCGCCGCCCCCCACTCCCGCCGCACGAGGTGCAGCAGCGTGTCCACGCCGGCCGCCGTCCCCGCGCCGGTGATGGTCCGGCCGTTGTCGACGTAGAGCACCGACGGGTCGACGGTGACGGCCGGGAACCGGGCGGCGAGCTCGCCGGCGTACTTCCAGTGCGTGGTCACCCGCATGCCGTCGAGCAGGCCGGCCTCCGCGAGCACGAAGGCGCCCGTGCAGTGGCTGACGATGGTGGCGCCACGGGCGTGCGCGGCCCGGAGCGCGTCGAGCAGGGCCGGCGAGGGCACGCGGTCGAATACCTCCCATGCGGTGATCGAGACGATGTCGGACCGGGCCAGCCGCTCCAGGCCGTGCTCGACCGTGATCGGGATGCCCGTGTCGGTCCGCAGCACCCCCGGCGCCTCGGTGACCAGGGCGAAGTCGAACCGCGGCAGGCCCATGTGCCGGCGGTCGTAGCCGAAGACCTCCGCGCACACCCCCAGCCCGAAACTGCCGACGAGACCGTCGGCGACGACGACGCTGACGACGAGCGGAGGGGTGGTCTCGGTCACGCCGACATCATGGCAGAAAAGACGCGATAGCGGTCACTTCTGCCACTCGTATCGGCGGACGGACGCGCGCACGCTCTGAGCCATGTTGCTGATCACCTGCCCCGTCACCCGGACCGACGAGCTGGTCGCCGACCGGCGGATCCGATCGGTCACCAACCACGCGACGCACATCGCGATGCACGTGGAGTGCCCGGCCTGCGGGAGCGTGCACGTGTACCGGACCGGCCGGAAGCACATCGCCGCGACCGCTGCCGCCCAGGAGGCGCGCATCCCCGTGCACGCCTAGCATCGAACACATGAGCGAATCGAACGCGAACACCCAGCCGGCCGCGTCCCCCGAGAAGGACCCGGCCGACTGGGTGACCGGCGACGAGCCGGCCACCGGTGCCCAGAAGAGCTACCTCGAGACGCTGTCCCGCCAGGCCGACGAGGAGGTGCCCGAGGACCTCACGAAGGCCGAGGCGTCGAAGCTGATCGACGAGCTCAAGTGAACTGAGGCCTGGGCTCAGGCCTCGAGCTTGTAGCCGAGGCCCCGCACCGTGAGCAGGTACTTCGGGTTCGCGGGGTCCGGCTCGAGCTTCGCGCGCAACCGCTTGACGTGGACGTCGAGGGTCTTGGTGTCGCCGACGTAGTCCGAGCCCCAGACCCGGTCGATGAGCTGCCCGCGGGTGAGCACCCGGCCGGCGTTGCGCAGCAGGTACTCCAGCAGGTCGAACTCCTTGAGCGGCAGGGAGACCTGCTCCCCGTCGACGGCCACCACGTGCCGTTCCACGTCCATCCGCACCGGACCGGCCTCCAGCACGCCGTCTGCCGAGTGCGCCTCGGCGGCGTCGCCGCGGCGGCGCAGCACCGCACGGATGCGGGCCACCAGCTCCCGGGCCGAGTACGGCTTGGTCACGTAGTCGTCGGCGCCGAGCTCCAGCCCGACGACCTTGTCGATCTCGGTGTCCTTGGCCGTGAGCATGATGATCGGGACGTTGCTGCGGCTGCGCAGCGAGCGGCAGACCTCGGTGCCCGGCAGGCCGGGCAGCATGAGGTCGAGCAGGACGATGTCGGCTCCCGCCCGGTCGAACTCGGCCAGCGCCTCCGGACCGCTGGCCGCGACGACGGCGTCGTAGCCCTCGCGCCGGAGCATGTAGGAGAGCGCGTCGGAGAAGGACTCCTCGTCCTCCACCACCAGGACACGGGTCATCAGCGTTCCTTCGCAGCGTCGACGGCGACGGAGTCGCCGGGTTCGTCAGAGGTGGGGCCGTCGGTGATGGCCAGCGGGATGCGGAGGGTGAACGTCGAGCCGAGCCCCTCCTCGCTCCAGACGGACACCGAGCCCCCGTGGTTGCTCGCGACGTGCTTGACGATCGCCAGGCCCAGGCCCGTCCCGCCGGTGCTGCTGGCCCGCGACTGGTCCACCCGGTAGAAGCGCTCGAACACCCGGTGCCGGTCCTTGCGGGGGATGCCGACGCCGCTGTCGGTGACGGCGATCTCGGCGAAACCGGAACGCGCCCGGGCCGCGACCGCGATCCGGTTGCCGCCCTCGCTGTAGGCGACGGCGTTGGCCAGCAGGTTCGTGACCGCGGTGACCAGCTGGCTCTCCACCCCCCGCACGACGAGTCCGGCCTGGCCGCCGACCGCGATCTGCAGCTCCTTGGCCTTGGCCGCGGTGCGGGTCCGGTCCACCGCCTCGGCGATGACGTCGTCGACGTCGACGGGCACCAGCTCGGGCAGCGGCTCGCCGCCCTGCAGGCGGGAGAGGTCGATGAGCTCGCGCACCAGGCGACCCAGCCGGTCGGCCTCGTGCGCGATCCGGCCGGCGAAGCGCTGCACGGCCTCGGGATCGTCCGCGGCCTGCTGGATGGCCTCGGCGAGCAGGGCGAGCGCGCCCACCGGCGTCTTGAGCTCGTGCCCGACGTTGGCCACGAAGTCGCGGCGCACGTCCTCGGTGCGGCGGGTCTCCGTGACGTCCTGGAGAACCAGGGCGACGGGGCCCGGCAGCGGGGCCGTGCCGCTGTGCAGCCGCACCCCGTGCACGGCCATCAGCCGGGGCCCGGCGCCGGCGAGGTCCCCGGGCAGCCGGACGTCGGCCCGGCGGCTGCCGCCGTTCCGGACGGCCCGCACCAGGGACGACAGCTCCGGCACCAGCAGCCG
This sequence comes from Blastococcus deserti, assembly GCF_042682525.1. NCBI lineage: Bacteria > Bacillati > Actinomycetota > Actinomycetes > Geodermatophilales > Geodermatophilaceae > Blastococcus > Blastococcus deserti. The sequence goes on along the minus strand of NZ_JBHUHP010000001.1, from coordinate 138,548 downwards.
GTCGCCCCGCACGATGCCGAGCGCACGAGCCGAGGGATTGGCCAGGAGCACGGCCTCGTCGACGTCGACGAGGACGACGGCGGGGTCCATGAGGTCCAGGAGCCGGCGGGCGAATGCCGACTCGGGCGGGCCCACGACGCCGGAATCGGCGTCGCGCGCCTCGAGGTCCCGGGGGAAACGGAGGATGACCGTGGCGGCGACGACCCCGCCCAGGACGAGGCCGACCACCAGGGCGACCAGTGGACTCACGCCCGCATGCTAGGTCCGTTCCGGACGCGGGCGGCCGGTTCGACGTGATCTGCCGCCCGCACGGGTCAGTGTTCATCTGGGCGTGGCGGGGCGTTCACCCGGGAACGGGAGAACGGGGACGGAGCCGCCCTAGGCTCGAGTCGACGTCGATGGGGAGGCACAGTGCGGGAGAGCTACTTCGAGGAACTCGAGGCCATCCGGGGATGCCTCGTGGACATGGCGAACACGGTGGGCTCGCAGATGAGCACCGCCACGACGGCCCTCCTCGACGCCGACGTCGCCCTGGCCGATCTGGTCATCGCCGGTGACGAGCAGATCGACGCGACCCGCGAGAGCATCGACCAGCGGTGCTTCACGCTGCTGGCGCGGCAGCAGCCGGTGGCGACCGACCTGCGCACGATCGTGACCGCCACGCGGATCGCCAGCGACCTCGAGCGCATGGGGGACCTCGCCGAGCACATCGCCAAGGTCGCGCGGATGCGCTTCCCCGAGCACGCCGTGCCGCAGGAGGTGCGCCCCGTGTTCCTGGAGGCCGGGCACGTGGCCGAGATGCTCGTGGCCAAGGCCGGGCACGTCATCGCGACCCGGGACGTCGAGGCGGCCCGGGAGCTGGAGACCGACGACGACGCCATGGACCGGTTGCACCGGGGGCTGTTCCGCCAGCTGCTCTCCGACGACTGGCCGCACGGCGTCGAGACGGCCATCGACATCACCCTGCTCGGCCGCTACTACGAGCGCTTCGGCGACCACGCCGTCGGCGTGGCCCGGCGGGTCGTCTACCTGGTGACCGGCGAACGGCACGCTCGCGAGACCTCGCAGTGACCTCGTCGCCCTCCGGGCGGCACCGCCGACCGCGAGCCGTCCCAGCGAGCTGAGCCCGGCCGGCCGCCGAGCGGGAACCCTGCGGGCCGCGCTCGGCGGGACGGTCGCTGCAGCTACTTCTTGCCCTGGTTCTTGACGGCCTCGATGGCAGCGGCCGCGGCCTCCGGGTCGAGGTACTCGCCGCCGGGCTTCACCGGGCGGAAGTCCTCGTCGAGGTCGTAGCGCAGCGGCACCCCGGTCGGGATGTTCAGCCCGACCACCTCGTCGTCCCCCATGCCGTCCAGGTGCTTGACCAGCGCGCGCAGGCTGTTGCCGTGCGCGGCGACGAGCACGGTCTGGCCCAGGCGCAGGTCAGGCACGATCGCGTCGTACCAGTAGGGCAGCATCCGGACGACGACGTCGGCCAGGCACTCGGTCGCCGGGCGGGCCTCCGGCGGCAGGGCCGCGTAACGCGGATCTGCGTCCTGCGAGTACTCGCTGCCCGGGTCGATGGGCGGCGGAGGGGTGTCGTAGGAGCGGCGCCAGATCATGAACTGCTCCTCGCCGTACTCGGCGAGGGTCGCGGCCTTGTCCTTGCCCTGGAGGGCGCCGTAGTGGCGCTCGTTGAGCCGCCAGGAGCGCTTCACGGGGATCCACTGCCGGTCGGCCTCCGCCAAGGCGAGCTCGGCGGTCATGATCGCCCGCTTCAGCAGCGAGGTGTGGGAGACGTCGGGGAGCAGCCCGTGCTCGGCCAGCAGCTGCCCACCGCGGGCGGCCTCCACCCGCCCCTTCTCCGAGAGCGGGACGTCGACCCACCCGGTGAAGAGGTTGGCCTTGTTCCACTCGCTCTCGCCGTGGCGGAGGAGCACCAGGGTTCCGGGGTTCGTCACGCGGATCATCCTGCCCGACCGCGCTCAGGACGCGAGTCGGGGCCAGACCAGCCAGAGCTCGAAGAGCAGCGGGGGCAGGAGCCCGAGCAGCAGCCAGGGGCTGCGCACCCGGCGGGCGGCGCCCCACCGGACGGCGGCCACGAGGGCCACGCTGCAGGCGAGCCCGACCGCGAGCCACAGCACGACCGCGCCGACGTCGACGGTGAGCAGCTGGGCGAACAGCAGCTGGACGGCGCAGACGACGAGCGGATACGCCAGCGCCGAGGCGGCCACCACCCCCATGAGCGCCCGCCCGCGGCGCTCCGGCGCGGCCTTGCTGTCGACCATCGCCGCCACGCTATCCGCGACCCGGCGCGCGTGCCCCCCTGGCGTGCGCGCCGGTGGGCGGGTCGGGCGGTGGGCGGGTCGGGCGGTGGGCGGCTCAGGAGGCGGCGGCCACCGGGGCCGTCGTCGACCGCGGTCGCCACCTCCGGCTCACTCCGGGAGGGACGACGGGTCCCGTCGGCGCCCGGGGAGCCAGAGCAGGACGACGACCGCCGCGATCACCGCGGCGACGGCGGTGAAGACCGCGGTCAGGTGCATGGCGGACACGAAGGCCTCGCGAGCCGGCTCGACGACCGCGGCCGCGGCCCGTGCGGCGTCGGCGTCCCCGCTGCCCTGCACCCGGGAGACGGCCTCCAGCGTGGCGACGATGGACTGGCTGGCCTCCGCCCGCGCCTCGGCGGGCAGCGCATCGGCCGTGCTGCCCAGGTGCGCGGAGTAGGAGGCGGCGAGGACGGAACCGAGGATCGCCACCCCGAGCGCACCGCCGATCTGGCGGACGGAGTTGTTCACCGCGGCTCCGGCGCCGGCCTTCTCGCGCGGCACCACCGACATGATCGACTCGGTGGCCGGAGCCATCACCGCGCCCATCCCCAGCCCCTGCACCGACAGCACGAGCAGCAGCAGCCACACCGGGGACGTGAGGTCGAGCAGCTGGATGCCGACGAAGGACAGCGCGATCAGGAGGAACCCGGCGGCGCAGACCGCCTTGGCCCCGAAGCGCTCGGCCAGCCCCGAGCTGCGCGGCGCCATGATCGCCATGCCGAGGGCGACGGGGATGAGAGCGGCACCGCTCTGCAGGGGGCTGTAGCCGCGGACCCCCTGCAGGTAGTAGACGAGGTAGAACGTCGCCCCCAGCAGCGCGAAGAAGTTCAGGCCGAGCGCGCCCGCCGCCGCGGAGAAGGCGGGGTTGCGGAAGAGCGACACGTCGAGGGCCGGGTGGGTCGAGCGGCGCTGCAGCCACACGAAGACGGCGAGCAGCAGGAGCCCGCCGACGAGCGGGACGAGCACGCCGGGCGTCGTCCAGCCGGCTCCCGAACCGCCGCGGATGATGCCGTAGACGAGCCCGGCCAGGGCGACGATGGACAGCAGGACGCCGGGGACGTCGAGCCGGCCCGGGGACGGGTCCTTGGACTCGGGCACGAACGCCAGGACGCCCGCGATGCCGAGGACGGCCACCGGCACGCCCACGAGGAACACCGAACCCCACCAGTAGTGCTCGAGGACGGCGCCGCCCGCGAGGGGTCCTCCGGCGACGGCGATGCCCGCGGTGCCGGCCCAGATGCCGATCGCGCGCCCGCGCTCACGGGGCGGGAAGACGTTGGTGATGACGGCGAGGGTGGTGGGCTGGACGGCCGCGCCACCGATGCCCATGACCGCGCGCCAGGCGGTGAGCTCCAGCGGGCTGCTGCTGAAGGCGGCCAGCACCGATCCGGCGGCGAAGACGGTGAGGCCGATCAGCAGGACCTTCCGCCGGCCGATGCGGTCACCGACCACGCCCCAGGAGAAGAGCAGCCCCGCGAACACGAGGATGTAGGCGTCCACGGCCCACTGCAGCTCTCCGTGGGTGGCGTCGAGCTCCCGCTGCAGGGTGGGCAGGGCGACGTTGAGGATCGTGTTGCCCGTGATCACCACGAGCAGGCACACGGTCATGGTGGCCAGGACCCACCAGCGGCGGGCATAGCCCGGCCCGTGCTGCGTGGTCGCCCCGGGCTGCGCAGACCGGCCCGTCGCGGTCACGCCTGCTGGGGAGGGGGCCGGCGGGTGGGGCCGGCGTCGGGGCGGCGGGTGGCGTCGGCGTCGGGGCGGCGGGCGGGGTCGGCGAAGGCCGCGAAGGCCTCGAGGTTGCGCAGCGACTCCCCCCGCTTGACCCGCCACTCCCACTCGCGGCGGATGGAGGTGCCGAACCCGATCTCCAGCATCGCGTTGAAGTGGTCGTCGGCGTAGCTTAGGACCGCGCCGAGGATGCGGTCGATCTCCTCGGGCGTGACCGCCGCGTGCGGCAGCCGGCCGGTCAGGTAGACGTCGCCCACGCTGTCGATGGAGTAGGCGACGCCGTACATCCGCGCGTTGTGCTGCAGCAGGAAGGTCCACAGCTGCTCGCGGTTCTCGTCGGGCTGCCGGCAGACGAAGGCCTCCACCCGGAGGGCGTGCTCGCCGACGATGAGCCCGCACACCGTCTTGAGCTTCTTGGTGCCGGGCAGGTCGATCAGCCAGCGCCCCGGGGCGGGGTGCTCGTGGACGAGCTCGCTGTCGCGGAGGGTCTGCTCGATGACGGCGTCGAGCTCGAGGACGGTCCGGTCGGTCACCGCGCCACCTGGACGCCGGGAAGGGTGCGGAGCGGGCCGATGGCAGGGTGCCTGAACTGCTGGGTCGCGCGGTGCATCTCCTCGGCGGCGGAGGTGTACGCGGCGACGAGGGCGTCGGCGGTGCGGTCCCAGGAGAAGAGGCCGGCGTGCCGGCGGGCACCGGCGGACAGCAGCTGGCGCCGCCCGAGGACGGCGTGCACGGCGGCGGCGTAGATCCTCGGGTCGTGACCGTCGACGAGCACGCCGGAGACGCCGTCGCGGACGGCGGTGGGGAGACCGCCCACCGCGGCCGCGACGACCGGCGTGCCGCAGGCCTGGGCCTCGAGGGCCACCAGGCCGAAGGATTCGTTGTGGCTGGGGACGACGGTGACGTCGGCGGCGCGGTAGTGGTCGGCGAGCCGCTCGGGCGGCTGCGGCGGAAAGAAGGTGACCACGTCGGCGATGCCGAGGTCGCCCGCGAGCTTCTGCAGCTGCTCCGGCGCCTCGAGGCCCGACCCGCTGGGTGCGCCGACGACGTGCACGCGCAGCCGGCTGCGGAGAGCGGGATCGTCGGCGAGCAGCTGCGCGGCGGCGTGCAGGAGGACGTCCGGGGCCTTCAGGGGCTGGATGCGGCCGACGAACAACAGGACGACCAGGTCGTCGGTGATGCCGATGGCCCGGCGGGCGGCGGACCGGTCGCCCGGGCTGAAGCGGTCGAGGTCCACCCCCGGCGGGACGACGAGGGTGCGGGACGGGTCGGCGCCGTAGAGGCGGACCAGCTGACGGGCCTCCTCGTCGGTGTTGGCGATCAGCCGGTCGGCCTCGGCCACGACCTGCTCCTCGCCGATCACCCGGGCGCGCGGTTCGGGCCGGTCACCCGCGGCGAGGGCCTCGTTCTTGACCTTGGCGAGGGTGTGGGCGGTGTGGATCAGCGGCACGCTCCAGCGGTCCCGGGCCAGCCACCCGACCTGACCCGAGAGCCAGTAGTGGGAGTGGACGAGGTCGTAGTGGCCCGGCTCGTGCTGCGCCTCCTCGCGCAGGACGGCGGCGGTGAAGGCGCAGAGCTGGGCGGGCAGCTCCTCCTTGCCCAGGCCCTCGAACGGGCCGGCGCTCACGTGCCGGACCGTCACGCCCGGAACCATCTCGACCACCGGCGGGAGGTCGCTGGAGGTAGCGCGGGTGAAGACGTCGACCGCGATGCCGCGGGCGGCGAGCCGGCGGGAGACCTCGACGATGTAGACGTTCATGCCCCCGGCGTCGCCGGCGCCGGGCTGGTCGAGCGGGCTGGTGTGGACCGACAGCGTGGCCACCCGCCGGGGCGTGCCAGGGCGGGGGAACCGGCGAGCGGGCACGCGTTGACCTCCCGCACTGCCGAGTCTGCCGGGCGCCGGATCGGCACCCCTGTCGACCACCCATCCTGCAACAGCGGCAGGATGGCCACATGTCAGATACCTCACCTCTCCCCTCGTCCGGGTACCGCGGCCTCCCGGGGACGGGCCGCACAGCGGTCGTGACCGGGGCGTCGAGCGGTATCGGGGCCGCCACCGCCACGCGGCTGGCGGCGGAGGGTTTCGACGTCGTCCTGGCCGCGCGGAGGCTGGACCGGCTCAACGAGCTGGCGTCCTCCATCGGCGGCCGTGCACTCGCCCTCGACGTCACCGACCAGGCGTCAGTGGACGCCTTCGCCGCCGCGCTAGACCGCGTCGACGTCCTGGTGAACAACGCCGGTGGCGCGTTCGACGCCAACCCGGTCGAGGACGCCGACCTGGACTCCTGGGCCCGCACCTACGACGTCAACGTGCTGGGCACCGTGCGGGTGACCAAGGCGCTGCTTCCGGCGCTGCGGGCCTCCGGCGCCGCGGACGTGCTGTTCGTCGGCTCGACCGCGGGGCTGATCTCGTACGAGGGCGGGGCGTCCTACACCGCCGCGAAGCACGGGGTGCACACGCTGGCCGAGACGCTGCGGCTGGAGCTGAACGGCGAACCGGTGCGGGTGATCGAGATCGCGCCCGGGATGGTGCGCACCGACGAGTTCTCCCTCAAGCGGCTGGGCTCCTCGGAGGCGGCCGACGCCGTGTACCGCGGGGTGCGGGAGCCGCTGGTGGCCGAGGACATCGCCGACTGCATCGCGTGGACGCTCACCCGGCCGCACCACGTGAACATCGACCTGATGGTCGTGCGCCCGCTCGCCCAGGCCGCCCAGCACAAGGTCGCGCGCGAGACGTGACCGGAGGGGTGGACCGCCGCTGGGGTCACGTCTCTGCCGGCCCGTCGTGGGCTAGGGGCGGACCGCCGTCGGCTCGCGCTCGAGGCTGACGCCGAACTTCTCCCGCACGGCAGCGACGATGCGGTCGGCGAACGCCAGCAGCTCGGCCGCCGTCGCGCCGTCCTCCGTGGTGAGGGCGAGGCTGTGCCGGGACGACGTCCCGACCTTGCCCGCCCGCGTGCCGCGGCCGAAGCCGGCGTGCTGGACCAGCCAGGCGGCGCTGAGCTTGACCTGGCCGTCGGGCGTGGGCCAGCTCGGGCAGCCCTCGACGGCGTGCTCGGCTGGGACGATCGGATTGGTGAAGAACGAACCGGCGCTGCGGCTGTCGGGGTCGGCCGGGTCCCAGACCATGCCCTTGCCGCGGCGCAGCCGCAGCACCGCCTCCCGCACCTCGGCCAGCGGTGCGGACTCGCCGATCTCGACGCCGATGGTCCGGGCCAGTTCCGCGTAGGAGACCGGCCGCGACCGGGTGCCCGGGTGCAGCGCGAAGGTGACCTCCAGGACCACGAAGCGCCCCGGATCCCGCTTGAGCCGGCTGTCGCGGTAGGCGAACTCGCACTCGGCGGGATCGAGGGTGCGCTCGGACTTCTCGGCCCGGTCGTACACGCGCACGGCGGTGATCGTCTGCGCGACCTCCTGCCCGTAGGCGCCCACATTCTGGATGGGCGTGGCGCCGGTCGAGCCGGGGATGCCGGAGAGCGCCTCGATCCCGGCCAGGCGGTTCTCGACGGTGAAGGCGACCAGCTCGTCCCAGTCGTGGCCGGCCTGGACGGTGAGTTCGTCGCCGTCGCGGCGGATCCCGCGGCTCCGGACCAGGACGACGTCCCCCGCCCAGCCCTCGTCCGGCGCGACCACGTTCGAGCCGCCCCCGAGCACCAGCAGCGGGCGCCCGGACTCGTCGGCGTCACGGACGGCGGCGACCAGCTCCTCGGCGTCCGCGACCTCCACCAGACGCTCGATCGGACCGCCGACCCCGAGGGTGGTGAGGTCCGCCAGCCGGACGTCGCGTCGCTCCTGCACGGCACCACGCTAACCGGGACTACCCTCCGGACCGGTGAGCGAGGCGGGCAGCGACCACAAGCGCCGGGCATCGCTGTCCCCGTCGCCCCAGCGCAGGGCGCCGCGGCTCGCGGCCGGGCGGGCACGGGCCCTGGGTCTGCCCACGCGGGGCACCACCAACGCCAACCGCCTCCGCCGGGTCGACCGATGGCTGCTGGCCACGCAGGTCCCCCGGCTGCGTGACTCGGCCAGGCCCCTCGTGGTCGACCTCGGGTACGGCTCGTCCGCCATCACCACCCTCGAGCTCGTCGAGCGGCTCGGTCCGGAGGTGAACGGGCTGGAAGTGGTCGGTCTGGAGATCGACCCGGCACGCGTGGCGGCGGTGGAGGCCGATCGCGATCCGCCCCGGGTGGACTTCCGCGTGGGCGGCTTCGAGCTGGCCGGGCTGAACCCGGTGCTCGTGCGGGCGTTCAACGTCCTCCGGCAGTACGACGAGGCGTCCGCCGCCCGGGCCTGGGACACCATGTGCGCCGCTCTGGGACCGGGCGGCCTGCTGGTCGAGGGAACCTGCGACGAGTGGGGACGACGGGCGGCGTGGGTCGCCCTCGACGCCGGCGGCCCGCTCACGCTCACGCTCTCCACCCGGGTCGCGGACATCTCGGCCCCCTCCGACCTCGCCGAGCGGCTGCCCAAGGCGCTGATCCACCACAACGTCCCCGGCCGGCCGGTGCACGAGTTCCTCCGCGCGTTCGACGCGGCGTGGGCGGCCGCCGCCGGACTGACGGCATTCGGTCCTCGCCAGCGCTGGGTCGCGGCGGTGCAAGCCCTCGCCGCCCAGGGCTGGCCGGTGGTGGGGTCGACACGACGATGGCGGCACGGCGAGATCACGGTCCGATGGTCGGCGGTCGCACCGACCTGAGCCGGTCCGCCCTCCACAGCGCGACTGCGACCCACCACCGTTCTGACCGGGTCCAGAGAGCGCCCGACCGATCCGGCGAGGGCGGTCAGGAGATCCGGCAAGGCCATCGATCCGGCAGGGCCATCAGCGGCGTGAGGCACCATGTCCGCGTGAGGGACCGGGGCGGAGCGCTGCACGGGTGAGACTGCCGCCGGGCCCCACCCCCGTCGCCGGAGGAACCGCCGAGCTGCTCGCCGACGCCGACCGGGACGGTTCCTGGATGCTGCTGGTCAACGGCACGCCGCAGTCGCACGTCGATCTCGAGGACCCCACCCACCTGGAGTTCGAGTACGTCCGGCGCTTGGGTCACGTGCTCGACCTCGCCGGAGATGCGGGCACACCGCTCGACGTCGTGCATCTCGGCGGTGGGGCGCTCACCCTTCCCCGCTACGTCGCCGTCATGCGACCGGGCTCCCGTCAGCGCGTGGTGGAGATCGACCGACCACTGACCGACCTCGTCCGTGAACACCTCCCCCTGCCCCGCGGTGCCCGCATCCGCGTGCGGCCCGAGGACGCCCGGGTCGGCCTGACCGCCCTGCACACCGCCACCGCCGACATCGTCATCTGCGACGTCTTCGCCGGCGCCCGCACGCCCGCGCACCTCACCACCGCCGAGTTCGCCACCCAGGTGCACCGGGTCCTGCGGCCGGGCGGCGTCTACGGGGTCAACGTCGCCGACGGCCCGCCGCTGGCCTTCGCCCGTCGGCAGGTCGCCACCCTCCGGTCGGTCTTCCGCGAGGTCTGCCTCCTGGCGGAACCGGGCACGCTGCGGGGCCGCCGCTTCGGGAACCTGGTCGCCGTGGCGTCCGACAGCGAGCTCCCGGTCGCCGGGTACGTCCGCCGCTGCGCCGGCGACCCCATGCCCTCGCGGGTCGTGCACGGCGAGGACCTCGACCGCTTCACGGGGAAGGCCCGGCCGGTCCAGGATGCGGACGCCGTCGCCTCCCCCGAGCCCCCCGAGGGCGTGTTCAGTCGCTGAGCGCGGCCTCGAAGGCAGCCAGGGCTTCGTCGCTGAACAGGACGAAGCGCACCTCCCGCACGTGCTCCACTGACGCCGCACGGACGCCCGCGACCGCCTGGCGCGCGGCGTCCTCGAGCGGCCATCCGTACACCCCCGCGGAGATCGCCGGGAACGCCACCGTCCGGGCGCCCAGCCCGTCGGCCACACGCAGGCTCTCGGAGTAGCAGGACCGCAGCACCGGCGACAGGTCCCGGGTGGCCGACCAGATCGGGCCCGCGGTGTGCACGACCCAGCGCGCCGGCAGCCGACCCGCCGTCGTCGCGACCGCCTGCCCGCGGGGCAGCCGGCCGCCAGGCAGCCGCGCGACGATCGTGCGGCACTCCGCGAGGATCTCCGGTCCTCCGGCGGCATGGATGGCGCCGTCCACCCCGCCGCCGCCGAGCAGCCCGGGATTGGCCGCATTGACGATCACGTCCACGTCCGCCTGCGTGATGTCGCCACGAACCGCCCGCAGATCCACGTCCCGACCGTAAGGTCCAGAGGTATGACCGCGCCCGCGAACCGTCGTCTCCGCAGGGACTCCGAGCACAAGGTGATCGGCGGCGTCTGCGCCGGCATCGCCCGCCGCTACGGCCTGCCCCGCAACCGCCTGCGCCTCGCGTTCGTGCTGTCCTGCGTGCTCCCCGGCCCGCAGATCGTCGCCTACCTGCTGCTGTGGGTGCTCATCCCCGCCGACTGACCAGCCGGTCCACCGGACGGCCCCCGTGGGCGGGGCTCTCAGGGGCGGGCGCTCACCAGCTGTTGCCCCGCCGGAGCCCGCGCACGGCCGGGCGCACGTCGACCAGGTACACGACGGCGGCGATGACGGCGGGCAGACCGAGGAAGCTCATCGGGCCCTGCCAGAAGATGACCAGTGCCGCGAGGCCGGTGATCGCCGCCCAGCCCGGCTTCGTCAGCTTCCCCGCCGCGACGTACCCGGGCGCGGGACGGAAGACGGAGTCGACGAACGCCCACAGCGTCAGCGCCAGGGCACCGTAGTAGAGGACGGTGAGAACCAGCGCATCGAACATGCCGGAAGGGTACCGCCGCGACGGACCGGAATCGGGCAGGAATCCGGCATTCTCATCCGGATGCGACAGAGCCCCGGAGCGCTGACGCAGCTCCGGGGCCCTGGTCGAACGACGCCAGGCGGGACGTCAGTTCTTCTTGGCCGGCACCGAGGTCGGGTCCGCGGGCTTCGCGCTGCGGGCGCGGGTCACGCGGGCCGACGTCGACCTGGCAGGCGCCTTGCGCGCGGCCGGGGTGCTCTTCCGGGCAGCGGGCGCCTTCTTGGCCGGCTTCGGCTCCTCGACGACGTCCCCGGCGGTGGCCTTGGCCGCGTCGGCGGCGGCGTCGACCTGCTCCTCGGCCTTGGCCGCCGCCTTGGTCACCTTGGCGGCGGTCTTCTGCGTCACCGACGTGATCTCGTTGGAAGCCTCGACCACGGCCTCGGCGGCGTCCTCGATGACCTCGTCGATGGTCTCCTCGACGGCGTCCACGGCCTGCTCGGCGCGGCGGACAACCCGGCGGAGGGCCGGCTGACGACGCAGGTCCTCGACGACCTCGGCACCGCGCTCGGCGAGCGCGTCGATGGTGGACAGCGCCTGGGTGCGGGCGGTCTCGACCAGGCCGGCGACGGTGCCGCGCAGCGTCTCGGGCCGGACCGCGGTGGCCAGCTGCTGGGCGGCGGTCCGGGCGTTGCCGGCGGCCTCGGTCGCCCGGGTGCGGGCCTCCTTGACGGCCAGGTCGGCCTGGACCTGGGCCTCGCCGGGCAGCGTCTCGGCCTTGGACCGGAACTGCGCCACGGCGGTGCGGGCCCGCTCGACGGCGAGGTCACCGGCGCCGATGACGGCGAGGTTGAGGGTCTTGTAGGCGGACACGGCGGTCTCGCCGTACTGCTTCACGGTGTCGATGCGGGTCACGCTGACTCCTTGGAGGGTCGGGTTGCGGGAGGGACGTTCTGGGTGGCGGCCTGGGACGACGCCCGGTGCTCGCGGACGTAGGTCTCGTAGAGCTCCAGCAGGACTGCCTTGTGCCGCTCGGACAGGTCGCTGTCCGAGCGGATCGCCGCCACGGTGTCCGGATTTCCCGAACGCCGGTCGAGGATCCCGGCCCGCTCGTAGAGCGACTCGGCCGAGATCTTCAGGCCCCGGGCGATCGACGCGAGGATCTCCGCCGACGGCTTGCGGAGACCCCGCTCCACCTGGGACAGGTACGGGTTGCTGACGCCGGCGGTACGGGCCAGCTCGCGCAGCGACACCCGGGCGGCATTGCGCTGCTCGCGGATGAAGTCCCCCACCTGCGAGCTGACCGCGGCGACGCCCGGCGCCTCCGCGACCGACTCCGCCACGCTGCCGGCGACGCGGTCCACCTTCTCGCGGACCTGTGTCACCTGCTCGCGGACGAACTCACCCGGGGTCTGCACCGTTCCAACGATAGGCCCGGGTGCTAGCTGCTGCAAGCAGAGCTGCTAGCACAGTGGAGTGAGTCCAATCACACCCGAACGCGCAGCTCAGGCGGTCAACGAGGGCCCCGGGCGGACCTGTCCGACGACGCCGTCGCCGCCCGGCACCGGCGTCAGCAACCATCGCGAGAGCTCCTCCGCGGGCACCCCCAGCCGCCGCAGACCGGCCGCCAGCGCCGGCGTGCGGCCGCGGTCGCCGCCGTCGTCGAGCTTGAGCGCCACCGCGCCGAGGCCGGGCAGCGCCGCCACGTGGACACCGTCGGCCCCACCCTTGACCAGCAGGCCGGGGACCGCCTGCATGAGCTCGGTGTCCTCCCGGCCGGTGCCGGCCACGAACCAGGGCTGCGCCCGCATCGCGTCCGCCACCGCCCGGTCCCGGGTGCCCTCCGCCGCCTGCACGAGCGAGAGCACCCCCCGCGCCAGCCCCGTCACCGACAGGGCGTGCTGCGGGGCGCCGCACCCGTCGACGACGACGGCGGACACCGGCTCACCCGCGGCCTCGGCCAGCCGCGCCTCGATCGCCTGCTGCAGAGGATGGTCGGGCGACAGGTACCCCTCGGTCGGCCATCCCGCGGCCACGCAGGCCGACAGCATCGCCGCGTGCTTGCCCGAGCAGTTCATGGCCAGCCGCTCCGCCGGCCGGCCGGCGACCAGCCAGCTCGCCCTGGTCGGCTCGTACTGCGGCAGCGCCGCCGGGCAGCCGAGGTCGTCGGGCCCGAGCCCCGCGGCGGCGAGCATCCCGGCGGTCAGCTCGCGGTGGCCGTCCTCACCGTTGTGCGAGCCGGCCCCGATCGCCAGCTCCGCCGCCGAGCGCGGCGACCAGCCCGCGGCCAGCATGGCGGTCGCCTGCACCGGCTTGTTCGACGAGCGCGGCAGGGTCGGCCGGTCCACGGCGCCCACCGCGAACGTCACCGAGCCGGAGGCGTCGAGGACGACGAGCGACCCCCGGTGCGCCGACTCCAGGAAACCGGAACGCCACACCTCGACCAGGACCGGGTTGTCCGGCCAACGCGACGGATGGGAACGGCCCCCTTGCAGGGCCCCACCGCGAGCCTGCGAGTGGTGGGGGGCAAGGGGGTCCTTCATCAGTGGCGGCCCTCGTCGGCGAGGAGCGCGGCGACGTCGGCCTCGCCGTCCCGGTACCGGCGGCCGAGTTCGGCGGCCAGCCCGTCCATCACCTGCTGCACCCCACGCCGGCGCTCCGACAGGTCGCTCTCGGCCGCGGCCAGCGCACGCGCGGCCTTCTCCAGCTTGGCGTCGCTGAGGTCGGCGATCGCGGAGATGTCCACGCCCTTGGTCAGCCCGTTGACCCAGGACTCGTACTCCTCCGGCGCGTGCGGCTGCACGGTCTGGTGCCGGCCGAGGCCGTGCGCGGGGCCGCGCCCCTTCTCGGCGAGGATCTCCGGGAGCAGGTCCACCAGGGACCGCCCGTCGTGCTCGGCCCGGCGCTGGAGCTCGCGCCGCACGATGTCGAGGCGGCCCTGCAGGAGCCGCCGCGTGTAGGAGAGGTTGACCTCCTGCTGCTCGGCCTCCCGGCGCAGCCGGCGCACCTCCGACATCGGCTGCCGCGTGGCGTTCTCGAGGAAGTCCGGGCGCAGGATCGCGTCGACGGCGGCGCCACCGGCGGGAGCGGGCTTGGGACTCATCGTGCGACCTCCATCGGCTCGATGCCCAAGAAACCTCGGGCGTCCTGGGTACTCATCGGCGGGCGCTGGGCGATCCGGGCGAGTCCGGCGGCACGGGCGACGAGTTGGGCGTTGTCGCGCACCGGCTCGCCGGGAGCGTAGGTGAGCGTGTCCTCCATGCCCACGCGCAGGTGCCCGCCCGCCGACAGCGCCGCCAGCATCACCGGGATGGACGTGCGTCCCACGCCCGTGGCCGCGAACGTCGCGCCCTCCGGCAGGAACGGCAGGCAGGAGGTCAAGGCCTGGGCCGTGCCCGGCATGCCACCGGGCACGCCCATCACCAGGTCCACGTGCACGCGGCCGCCGTGCGGCGGGCCGTAGCGGTCCAGCAGGCGCTGCAGCGTCGCCAGGTGGCCCAGGTCGAAGACCTCGTACTCCGGCACGATGCCCCGCTGCTGCATCTGGGTGTGCAGCTCGACGATGAGGTCCCACGGGTTGGCGAACACGTCGCGCCCGAAGTTGACCGTGCCGAGCGTCAACGACGCCGCGTCGGGCGCCGCCTCCAGCACGGCCAGCCGGGCGTCGAACGGGTCGGTGACCGCCCCGCCGCTGGAGAGCTGGACCACCAGGTCCGTGGACTCCCGGACGGCGGCGACCACCTCACGCACCCGGCCGAGGTCCAGCGTCGGCACGGTGTCGGTGTCGCGCACGTGCAGGTGGATCACCGACGCGCCGACCGCCTGGCAGTCCCGCGCGGTGGCCACGACCTCTTCCACCGTCACCGGCAGCGCCGGGACGTCGGCCTTCGCCGACTCGGCGCCGGTCGGGGCGACGGTGATGAGCGTGCTGCGGGTCGAGGTGGGCGGGATCACCTGCCGATCGTGGCAGACCGGACCGCGCGGACACGCTCACGGGCGGCACTGACCGTGTCGTCGGCCGCCGCCGGGGCGTCGTCCGGGTCGATCGCCGCGGTGGAACCGGCGACCGTCAGGGCCGCGTCCATCGCCACCGACTGCTTCACCAGCGCCAGCGCCACGACGCCGAGCTCGTGGTGGCGCACGACGCTGCCGACCCGGCCGACCTCGCGGGTGCCGGACAGCACCGGGGTCCCCGGCTCCGCGAGCACCTCGCTGACGCCGTCCAGGTGGAGCAGGACCAGCCGCCGCGGTGGCCGCCCCAGGTTGTGCACCCGCGCCACCGTCTCCTGCCCGCGGTAGCAGCCCTTGTCCAGGTGCACCGCGGTGCGCAGCCACGGCAGCTCGTTCGGGATCGTCCGGTGGTCGGTGTCCACGCCCAGCCGGGGACGGCGGGCCTGGACCCGGAGCGCGTCGAACGCCTGGACCCCCGCCAGCTGTGCACCCGCGGCCTCCAGACGGGCGGCCACCGCGTCGAGGTCGGCGCGCGGCACGACGAGGTCGACCACGGGCGTCCCGTCGCCGATCGGGGGCATGCGGCGGGCGAAGCCGGCGTCGAGTGCGCGGACCGCGTACCCGGTCTCCGGCTCGGGGAGTCCGGCGGCTGCCAGGACCGCGGCGCCGGTGGGCCCGACGAGGGACAGCACCGCCCAGGTCGCCGTGACGAGGGCCGGCTCGACGCGGAGCATGAACCGCATCCGCTCGAGGAACGCCTGCAGCGCCGCCCCGGTCCCGGCCTCGACGTCGGCCCAGGTCGTGCCGCCGAGATCGGCCACCACCAGGTGGTGCTCGACGTGGCCGTTCGGCGAGAGGACCAGCGCCTCGCTGCCGGAGCCGTCGCCGAGCCGGTCCAGGTGCTGGCTGGTGATGCTGTGCAGCCAGGACAGCCGGTCGGCGCCCGGGATCGCGACGACGTCGCGGTCGCTGCGGTCGACCAGGCCGGCGCCCTCGGCGAGCAGCCGCTGCTCGCGGAGGGGATCGCCGTAGTGAGCGGCGATCGAGCGACCGGCCACGGTGCCCCCCTCGACGGCGACCGCGCCGGGGCGGGACAGCAGGGGTGAGGTCATGAGGAAGGCTCCGATCCGGCTCGTTCGCGGCACGCACGGCACGTCCCGGACAGGGCGACGTGCCCGACGTCCACGGTGAAACCCAGGTCGGCCGCCAGACGTTCCGCGGCGCTGTCGAGGAGGTCCGGGGCGGCCGAGGCGATCTCGCCGCACGACTGGCAGACGACGTGCAGGTGGGGGTGCTCGGCGGCGTGGTAGACCGGCGCCCCCTTGCCCAGGTGGGTGTGCCACACGAGGCCGAGCCGCTCGAGCAGCTCGAGGTTGCGGTAGACGGTCGACGTGTCAGGGGCCGCGCCGCCCGGGCCGGCCTCCTCCCGCAGCCGCGCCCCGATCGCCTCGGGCGTCGCGTGCTCCAGGGCGGTGACCGCCGCGAGGACGCGCTGCCGCTGGGCGGTCAGCCGCAGCCCGCGGGCCCGGAGCCGCTCGGCCAGCGGCGCCGCGTCCTGCCCGCCGTGCCCGTGTCCCACGCGGACGAGCCTATGCCCCGCTACGGTGGGCGGCGGTGCGCCGGGAAGTCTGGTCGGCAACGTCCCAGCCGACCCCTGCACTGGAGCCGCCACCATGACGACACCTCCCCCCGAGCTCCTCGGTCGCGGCTCGTGGCCCGAGGCGCAGCGGATCGCCGCCGTCCTGCGCAAGGAGACCGTCGGCGGGGCGCTGCTCCTCGCCGGGGCGGCGGTCGCCTTCGTCTGGGCGAACTCCCCGTGGGGCGACGTCTACGAGACGCTCCGGGACACCCGGGTGGGACCCGCGTCGCTGCACCTGGACCTCACGCTCGGCACCTGGGCTGCCGACGGTCTCCTGGCGATCTTCTTCTTCGTCGCCGGCCTCGAGCTCAAGCGGGAGTTCGTCGCCGGCGATCTCCGGGATCCACGCCGGGCGGCGCTGCCGATCACCGCCGCCATCGGCGGCATGGCGGTACCCGCGCTCGTCTTCGTGCTCTTCAACCTCGGCGGGCCGGAGGGCGCGCTGCGCGGGTGGGCGATCCCCTCGGCGACCGACATCGCCTTCGCCCTCGCCGTGCTCGCGGTGATCAGCACCCACCTGCCGAGCGGGCTGCGCACGTTCCTCCTCACCCTGGCCGTGGTCGACGACCTCCTGGCGATCGTCGTCATCGCGATCTTCTACACCGAGACGCTGTCCGTCCCGGCCCTGCTGCTGTCCCTGCTGCCCCTGGCGCTCTTCGGCCTGCTCGTGCAGAAGCGGATCAGCTCCTGGTGGCTGCTGCTCCCGCTCGCCGCGCTCACCTGGGTCTTCATGCACGAGTCGGGGGTCCATGCCACGGTCGCGGGCGTCCTGCTCGCCTTCACCGTCCCCGTCGTCCGCAGCGACGCCGCCGGCGGACCGGACGCCGGACCGGGACTCGCCGAGCAGTTCGAGCACCGCCTCCGCCCGCTCTCGGCCGGCGTCGCCGTCCCCGTCTTCGCCTTCTTCTCCGCGGGCGTCGCCGTGGGGGGGCTGTCGGGCCTGCGGGACTCGCTCGGCAACACCATCGCGCTCGGCATCGCGGTCGGCCTCCTGCTCGGCAAGGCGATCGGCATCACCGGCTCCACCTGGCTGGTCTCCCGCTTCACCCGGGCCCAGCTCGACGAGGACCTGGGCTGGCCCGACGTCATCGGGCTCTCCCTCCTGGGCGGCATGGGCTTCACCGTCTCCCTGCTGATCACCGAGCTCGCCTACGGGGTGGGCAGCCCCAGCTACGACCACGCGAAGGTGGGGATCCTCGGGGGAACGGTGGCCGCGGCCCTGCTCGCCGCCGTCGTCCTCCGGCTGCGCAACCGCCGCTACCGGCGCATGTACGACGAGGAGCACCGCGACGTCGACCACGACGGCATCCCCGACGCCTGGGACCCGGTCGACGACCGGCGGATCGACCCGTCCGGGGACCACCGGTCATCGCCGTCCGCCGAGAGCTGAAAATCTTCGTTGCAGGACCCATCCGAGCCGACGTACCGTCGAGGTACACGAGAGAGGAGGTGGTCCGTAACTTTGCTTAGCTACAGGACTCGTGAGGTGGCTGTCCGCTAGCCGCCGTCCAGATGGGCCGCCCGTTCGGAGTGGAATCCGAACGACGGCATGATCGCCCGTCCGTCGTACGGCGGCGAGCGAGAACCGGACAGTCACCCGACCCCCGGGCCGCCGACATTTGTCCAGTCGGCCCGCGTGCAGCCCCCTCTCCGGAGGGACGCGCCGCGGAGCAGCCCGGGGGTTGTCCGTTTCCCGGGGAGGATCGTGCAGCTCGGGGGCCTCCCGGTCGAGACGGACGTCTCCGCGGGCGTCTGGGTCTCGGCAGGCCGGCGCCGCGGCATTCCCGGCACCGTCGGCGCGCTCGTGCCGGCCGTCTTCGACGCCTACGCCCGCGTCCTCCACCCGGCCGTCCGCTACGACGGGGACGACGACGTCGAGGTCGGCTGGGCGGAGGTCGCCGAGTACAACGGCACCGTCGTCCACCCGCTCGCGCAGTGGCACGCGCTGACCCACGGGCCTGTCGACAGCCAGCCCCCGGTCTGGGACGACGGCCCCAGCGAGGGGCACCTTCCGGTCGCGGTCGCCTCGCGCCTGAGCGATGTGCTCCGCGCGCACACCACCACACCCGGGGATTGTCTCTTCGGCCGCTGGGACGGGTTCGGGTACGACCTGCCCCATCCCGACGTGCCACCGCGACTGCTGCTGCGGGGCGGTCGGGACGTCGTCCTCGTCCACGGCACGGTGGCCGACTCCGTCCGCAACCTGGCGCCCGAACCGCACGAGCAGAGCGCCAACCTCTGGTGGCCGGCCGACCGGGCCTGGTGCGTGGTCACCGACATCGACCTGGTGAGCACGTACGTCGGCGGCAGCGCCGCGTGCATCGCCGAGCTGCTCGCCTCCCCGTCGCTCGAGGCGCTGCCGTCGACGCCCGCGGACCCGGTCTCCGACGACGGCGACCCGGTGCACCCGCGCCCGGCTCCCTAGAGGCGGGCGAGCTCGGCGGCGAGGTCGTCGAGGCCGAGCGACCCCTGGGACAGCGCCGCCATGTGCCAGGCCTTGAGGTCGAAGTCCGCGCCACGCGCCTTCTGCGCCGCGGCACGGCCGTCCAGCCATGCGCGCTCCCCCAGCTTGTAGCTGATCGCCTGCCCCGGGATGCCCAGGTAGCGGACCAGTTCGCTGTCGAGGAAGGCGGGCGCCGCGCCGGAGTTCTCACCGAGGAACGCGCGCGCCAGCTCCGGGGTCCACGGCTTCCCCCGGTGGTCGGCGAGCACGCCCTCGGCGTCGTCGGGGACGGGCAGCTCGAGGTGCATGCCGATGTCGATGACCACGCGCACCGCGCGCAGCTGCTGGGCGTCGAGGTACCCGAGGCGGGTCCCGGGGTCGGGCAGGAACCCCAGCTCGTCCATGAGCCGCTCGGCGTACAGGGCCCAGCCCTCGACGTTCGCGCTGACCGAGCCGAGCGACGTCTGGTAGGTGGACAGCTGCTGGGAGACGTAGACCCACTGGGCCAGCTGCAGATGGTGGCCCGGAACGCCCTCGTGGTACCAGATCGACACCAGGTCCCAGAGAGGGAAGCGGGTCCGTCCCAGCGTGGGCAGCCACGTCCGGCCGGGCCGGGAGAAGTCCTGCGCCGGGCGGGTGTAGTACGGGGCCGCCGCGCTGCCGGGCGGGGCGATCATCGCCTCGACCTTCCGCACCGGCTCTGCCAGGTCGAAGTGCGTGCCGTCGAGCGCCTCGATGGCCTCGTCCATCATCGCCTGCAGCCGCTCGCGGACGGCCTCGACGCCCTCCACGGCGGGGCCGTTGGCGGTCAGCCAGCGCATCGCCTCCATGGGCGAGCCGCCGGGCAGGATCCTGCCGGCCTCCACGCGCTGCTCGGCCAGGATGCGGCGGTGCTCCGCCCAGCCCCAGGCGTAGGCCTCCTCCAGCCCCTCCCCGGCACCGAGGTCGGAGCCGGTCCAGCGGCGGACGGCGACGGCGTAGCGGTCCCGTCCGACGGCGTCCGGCGTCCCCTCCGCACGCGGCGCGTACTCGTCCCGCAGGTAGTCGCGGATCCCGGCGACCGCCTCGTCCGCCGCCCGGGCCGCTGCGTCCAGGTCCGCCCGGAGCGCCTCCGGGCCCGCGGCGGCGAAGGTGGCGAAGTAGGGGCCGGCCAGCCACTCGCCCAGCTGTCCGACCACGGTGCGGACCTGGCGGGGCGCGACGAACAGCCCGCGCCGGCCGCCCTCCTCGAGGGACTCCCGGTAGCCGCGGTAGGCCTCCGGCACCCGGGCCATGCGCCGGGCGATGACCGCCCAGTCCTCCTCGGTGGCCGACGGCATCATCATGAAGACCTGGCGGACCGAGTGGACGGGGCTGAACAGGTTCGACAGCGCCCGGTAGCCCTCACCGGACTCGTGCACCGCCAGCTCGGCACCGAGCCGTTCCCTCAGCAGGCGGGCGCAGTTGTGCTCGATCGGGTCGTCGGCGAGCGCGGGGTCCGCCGCGAGCACCCGGTCGAGCTCGGCGAGCATCTCGCGGGCCGTCGCCGCCTCCGCCTCCAGCCCGGCCGGGCTGTAGTCGGGCAGCCGGTCGTCGCCGGGGCGGGTGCCCAGCGACGTGGCCACGATCGGGTCGAGGTCGCAGACGGCCTCGACGTAGGCGTCGGCGACCTGCCTCGGGGTGGTCGGGCGGGTCGGCGGCGGAGCGGGGTTCATCGGATCCGCTCCAGCCGGGCCGACATCTGCGGGCGCAGGGGGCCGTCGGGGCCCGCCCGGTCGATGGCGTACATGAGCGCGCCCTCGACGATCCCGTACAGCCGCACCGCCCGGGTCACGTCGGGGGCGTCCGGCGTCCGGGCCAGCACGTCGGCGGTCAGCTCCCAGCTGGTCGTCGTCCGGGCCCGGCCGACGTAGAGCTCCACGATCCCCTCGGGGCTGGTCACCAGGAGCTCGACGTCGTCCTGGCCGCGGGGGCGCCAGAACCCCGACTCGCGGGTGCCGGGACCGACGATCGCTCCGTCGTCGGTGAGCCGCCAGGTGCGCGACTCGTAGGCGAGGAACCCGCGGCCGTCGTGGCTGAACCGCACCCACTGGCCGAACCGGTGGTCACCCGCGGCGCCCGCCGCCTGCCCCTCCCCGTGCCACTCCCCGAGCAGCGGCAGCACCGACAGGATCTCCTCGGAGACCTCCGGGCCGCTGCGGACGTCGGCGGAGTCGGGCACCGGCAGCTCGGTGGGCCCGCTCAACGCCGGGCCTCCCGCGGCCCGCGCGCGAGCCGGTAGGCGCCGACGGCGCAGCCGGCCGAGGCGAGCGCGGCCAGGACGGCCACGACCCAGGCAGAAACCATGCGCCCACGGTAATGACGACGCCGCGCGGGCCGTCAGGCGGTCGCCGGCATCCCGCCCACGGTCGCCCGGACGACGTCCTCCCAGGGCGTCGCCGTCAGGCCGAACGCGGCCGTGGTGGCGCTCGCGTCGACGACGTACTCCTGGTCGAACTGGTGCCGGACCGCGACCACCTCCCGCATCATCGGCACGGCCAGACCGACGACCCGGAGGACGGGCCACGGCACGCCGCTCACGCGGAGCCGCGGAACCGGGTGGGCGGGGGACGACATCGCCGCGGCGAGATCTCCCATCGCCTGGCGCTGCGACCGCGGGGCGGCGCTGGGCACGTGCCAGGCCCGCCCCGGCGCCCGGTCGTCGGTGCCGAGGGTGGCCAGGGTGGCGGCGACGTCGGGCAGGTAGGCCCAGCTGCGCGGGGCGTCGGGGTCGCCGATGACCCAGGCCCGCCGGCCGGCGCGCAGCGCGGAAAGCTGACGGCCCAGGTGCGAGTGCGCTGCCGGCACCTGCGGCCCGACGAAGTCCGCCGCCCGGGCCTCGGTGACCCGCACCCGGCCGGCCTCGTGCGCCGCGAGCGCGTCGGTCCACATCCGGATCCGCACCCGGCCCTTCACGTCCGTGGCGGCCAGCGGGCTCTCGGGGGTCATCGGCCCGGACGGGCGGCCGTAGCCGTAGAGGTTCGACATCGTCACCAGCACGGCGCCGGTGCGCTCGGCGGCGGTCAGCAGCGCCGCGGCGACGGGCGGCCAGTCGGTGGCCCACCGGTGGTAGGCCGGGTTGACGGCGTTGTACAGCGCGGCCGCGCCCCGTGCGGCCGCGGCCACCGCCTCGGCGTCGGACGCCTCGACCCGGCGGTGCTCGACGGTGTCGGTGGAGCGGCCTCCGCTGCGTGACAGCACTCGCACCTCGTGCCCCCGGGCGACTAGTTCGGCGGCCGTCGTCGTACCGACCGAACCCTTGCCGACGATGACGTGCAGTGCCATGGGGAGCTCCTCGGGGTTGGACGAGAGCGGTGCTCTCGTTCGACATCGATGCTCCGGCTCGACGACCCACCTGTCAAGAGCGGTGCTCGCAATTGCAATTGGCGCTCTCGATGCGGCACCATGGGCCCGTGCCCACCGCACGCGAACGGGTCCGCGCCGAGCTGACCGCCGAGATCACCGACGCCGCCCGCCGCCAGCTCGCCGAGGTGGGGGCGGCGGCCCTCTCCCTGCGCGCCGTCGCCCGCGAGGTCGGCATGGTGTCCTCGGCGGTCTACCGCTACTTCCCCAGCCGCGACGAGCTGCTGACGCGGCTCATCATCGACGGGTACGACGACCTGGGCGCCGCGGCGGAGGCCGCAGACCAGCCCGTGGCCTCGCCGGCGGAGCGCTGGCTGGCCGTCTGCCGCGCGGTGCGGGCCTGGGCGCGGGACCACCCGCACGAGTACGCGCTGCTCTACGGCTCGCCCGTGCCCGGCTACCGGGCGCCGGAGGACACGGTGCCCGCGGCCTCGCGCGTGGGAATCGTGCTCGGCCGGATCCTGGGGGACGCCGCGCGCAGCGGCACCCTGCCCCCGGCCGCCGGGGAGCGGGACCCCGGCCTGGTCAGCGAGGCGGCAGTGGCGGTCCTCGGCGGGGACCACCCGGCGCTCGACGAGACCGTGCGGGTGCGGGCGCTCCTGGCCTGGAGCGCGCTGTTCGGGACGATCAGCTTCGAGCTGTTCGGCCACTTCGCGGGGTCCGTGGAGGACGGCGACCGCTATTTCGACCGCGCGATGTCCGAGCTGGCCGGCCTCATCGGGCTGCCCGCGCCGGGGACGCCGGGCGCGTGAGGGGCTTGTTCTACCGGGGCCCCTCCCTCGAGGACCTGCACACCGGGGCGGCCGTCCGGCTGGAGATCGACGAGCGGGCAGCCGCGCTGGCGCTCGCCGTCCTGCTCGCCCCGGCCTGGCACGTCCGGCGGATCCGCGCGAACTAGGGTCGCGAGCATGCGCCGGCTGTCCCTTTCCACCCGCGAGTTGGACGCGTTCGGCAGTTCCGGTGTCTCCGTCTCGCGCACGGCCCACGTGGAGGAGCCCGTCGACGGCTTCGCCGTCGACGTCACCCGGTACGCACCGGGCGCCGTCAATGGTCGGCACCCCACCGGGCTGTGGCAGCTGCTCGCCGTGGTGAGCGGCTCGGGGTGGGCGTCGGGGGCCGACGACGTGCGGATCCCGCTGGCCGCCGGGGAAGCGGTGCTGTGGGAGCCGGGCGAGGAGCACGCGAGCGGCTCCGACGACGGCATGGTGGCCGTGGTCGTGCAGAGCCCGGTGCCGCTGCCGGAGCCCTCGTCCCCACCGCGGGGAGCGGACGAGGGGGCGCAGGGCTCGGCCGGGGACCGGCTGTCCCGCACCCTCGAGCGCTACGAGTGGGTGCTGGCCAACGTCGCCGACGGCATCTACGGGCTCGACGCGGACGGGCGGGTGGAATTCGTGAACCCGGCGGCCGTGCGGATCACCGGACATGCGGCCGACGAACAGCGCGGGCAGGACCAGCACGCCCTGCTGCACGGTCGCCGCCCGGACGGCTCCCACTACCCGAAGCAGGACTGCCCCGTCTGGCGGTCGCTGCGGACCGGTCGCACCGTCGTCGCCGAGGACGAGCTCTTCTGGCACCGCGACGGGACCGGCATCCCCATCGACCTGATCGCCGTGCCCACCGTCGAGGACGGCACCGTCACCGGGGTCATCGTCTCGTTCCGCGACCTCACCGACCGCCGGGCCGCCCAGCGGCAGGCCGCGGAGCTGCGCCGGCTCTCCGAGGAGGCCGCCGAGCAGCGCGCGCTGTCCGACCGCCTGCAGCAGGCGCTGCTGACCCCGCCGCCGGAGCCCGACCACCTGCACGTGGCCGTGCGCTACGCCGCGGCGGCGCACGAGGCCCAGGTGGGCGGTGACTGGTACGACGCCTTCCTGCAACCCGACGGCGCCACGATGCTCGTCATCGGCGACGTGGTCGGCCACGGCAGCGACGCCGCGGCCGCCATGGGGCAGCTCCGCGGCGTACTGCGCGCGCTGGCCTACGACAACGACGAGGGGCCGGCGGCCACCCTTTCCCGCCTGGAGCGCACCGCCCAGGGACTCGCGGTGGGCACCCTGGCCACCGGCATCCTCGCGCGCATCGAGCGCCGTCCCGACGTGCCGGTCGCCGGCGTGCGGGTGCTGCGCTGGAGCAATGCCGGTCACCTCCCGCCGGTGCTGCTCGCCCCCGACGGCACGAGCAGGCTGCTCACGACCCGGCCGGACCTGATGCTGGGCGTCACCCCCGACGCCCGCCGCGCCGATCACACCGCCGACCTGCCCGACGGCTCGACGCTGCTGCTGTTCACCGACGGCTTGGTCGAGCGGCACGGCGCCGACCTGGACGAGGGGCTGGCCGCGCTCCAGAAGGCGCTCCTCGACCTCGGCGAGGCACCACTCGAGGAGCTCTGCGACGCCGTGCTCCGCCGGCTCGTCCCGGGCGGGACCACGGACGACGTCGCGCTGGTGGCCGTCCGGGCCTATCCCGAGGACCGTCCGCGGCCTGCGGAGGCCGGGCCGAACATCCTGCCGCCCAGCGTCGACTGAACGCGCGACAGCGCCCGCCCCGGCGGAACCGGGACGGGCGCTGTGCGGGGGTCCCTACTCGATCGCGACGGTGGTCTCGTTGAGCCCCACGTCCGCGGAGATCACCCGCTCGCCCCTGCCCACCGGGGCGAGGGTGCGCACCTTCCACTGACCGGGAGCGGCGAAGAACCGGAACTCACCCTCCGGGCTGGTGACCACCTCGGCGGTGAACTCGTCGGTCGCGTCCAGGAGTCGGACGTAGGCACCGGCCACCGGAGCGCCGTCGTGCCAGACCGACCCCTGGATCACCGTCTGCGTCGTGAGGTCGACGCCGGCGAGAGCGCCGCCCTGCTTCGGGGCGCCGCACATGCTCAGGCGCCCTTCGCGATCGGGACGCCGACCAGGGAGCCGTACTCGGTCCAGGAGCCGTCGTAGTTCTTGACGTTCTGGTGACCGAGCAGCTCGCGCAGCACGAACCAGGTGTGGCTCGAGCGCTCGCCGATCCGGCAGTAGGCAATGGTGTCCTTGCTGGTGTCCAGACCCGCCTCGGCGTAGAGCGTGGCCAGCTCCTCGTCGCTCTTGAACGTGCCGTCCTCGTTGGCCGCCTTGCTCCACGGCACGTTGACCGCCGTGGGGATGTGGCCCGGGCGCTGCGCCCCCTCCTGCGGGAGGTGGGCCGGGGCCACCAGCTTGCCGGCGAACTCGTCGGGCGAGCGGACGTCGACCAGGTTCTTCTCGCCGATGGCGGCGACGACCTCGTCGCGGAAGGCCCGGATGGAGACGTCCTGGTCCTTGGCCTTGTACTGGGTGGCGGGCCGGGAGACGGCGTCGGTCGAGAGGGGCCGGCTGTCGAGCTCCCACTTCTTGCGGCCGCCGTCGATCAGCTTCACGTTCTCGTGGCCGTAGAGCTTGAAGTACCAGTACGCGTAGGCGGCGAACCAGTTGTTGTTGCCGCCGTAGAGGACGACGGTGTCGTCGTTGCTGATGCCGCGCTCGGAGAGCAGCTTCTCGAACTGCTCGCGGTTGACGAAGTCGCGTCGCAGCGGGTCCTGCAGGTCGGTCTTCCAGTCCAGCTTGACCGCGCCCTCGATGTGTCCCTTGTCGTAGGCGCTGGCGTCCTCGTCGACCTCGACGAAGACGATGCCGGGGGTCCCGATGTTCTCCTGGGCCCAGTCGGCGGTGACGAGCACGTCGGTGCGGCTCATGGGTTTCCTCCGTTGTCGGTGTGCGGGTGGTCAGGCGCGGGCCGGCAGGGCCCGCCGGGCGATCACGTAGAGCTCGCAGCCCAGGCAGAAGCCCGCGGCCGCGTTGAGCAGGGCCGCCACCAGGGCGAGCCCGGTGGCGACGGCGCCGAGCAGTGGTGCGCCGAGCAGGTAGCCCGAGGCCCCCACGACGGCGAAGACGAGGCCGACGAACTGGGCGAACCGGGGCGGCGCCTCCGGCTCCCGCTCGCGCACCGGCCCCAGCCGCGGCGCGACCAGCAGCCGGAACAGCAGGCCGTACGGGGACACCCGCAGGCCGGCCAGCGCGCCGACGGCGAAGACCGCCGCCTGGGCGGCGACGAGCCAGCCGCTGGCGGTGAGCAGGGCGACGGCCAGGACGACCGAGGTGAGGCCCGCGGCGAACCGCGGACCGCGCACGTCGACCTGCGCGGACGGAGCAGTCATCAGGGAAGACCTTCGGACGGCGGACAGGGCACGTCTGGACGGTCGGCAGCCGCCCTCAGAAGGTCGGACACAGGCAGCTGCCGACGCGGCACAGGTCGACTGTGCGGCGGCAGGTCAGCATGGTGCCCATGGGGCGAGGGTAACCGATCACACCGGCCCGCCCGCGCGGCCGCCCACGTGCGCGTCGACCAGAGCGGTCAGCTCATCGGGCCGCGGGGCGCCGCTGCTGCGCCCGACCAGCCGCCCGTCGCGGTCCAGGTAGAACAACGTCGGCGTCCGCCGGACGTCGAGCTCGCGCACCTCGTCGAGGTGGCTCTCCGCGTCGACGTGCAGGGTCGCCAGTCCGGGCCGGGTGGCCTGCAGCTGCTGCAGCCGGGCCCTGGTCGCCCGGCAGGGTCCGCAGAACGCGGAGGAGAACTGCACCACCGTCAGGTCGGCGTCGCCGGGGCGCACGCCGAGACGGTCGAACACCGACGCGTGATCCACCCTCTTCCCCTCCGACGCCGGGGAATGCACGGCACCGCTCCGGCTGCGCAGCCACCACGCCGCGACGGCGGTGATCGCCAGCGCGGCCACCACGACGACCGCTCCGATCCCACTCATCCCCGGCTGGAACCGGGGCCGTCGCGGCCCTATTCCGCAGACCGTGCCGCCCTCCGCGGCGCTAGTCCGCCGCCCGCAGCACCGTGTCGACCGCCTCGATCCGGACGTCGACGCCGCCGGCTGCCGGGCTGACCCCGGTCAGCTGCAGGCCGAACGGCAGCGGCGGGACCGCGTAGCGCAGGTCCAGCAGGTCGGCGGCCCGCTCCAGCAGGAAGTCGGGGACGTCGATACCGGCACCCGACGCCTGCTCGACGTCGACGACCACGTCGTTGCCCTCCAGGGTCACCTGGCCGGTGGCGGTGAGGGGCAGCTGCCGTCCCAGCAGCTCCACCGTGCGGGTGATCCGCAGCCCGTCGCCGTCGCGTTCCAGCTCGGTGTCGGGCCCCAGCTGCGCCGACAGGAGCGCGTACGAGAGGGTCGCCGTCCCGTCGATGCGCTCCACCGGCACCTCCTGCACCGAGCCGGAGAGCACGCTGGACAGCGGCACCTCGACGCCTCGCAGGACGACGTCGGCGCGGGTGCCCTCCGGCTGCCCGAGCTGCTCGGCGGTGAGCGCGATGCGCACCTCGTCGTAGCGGCCATCGACGGCCTGGGTCAGGAACGGGAAGCCCTCGATGTCGACCTCCGGGACCCCGGCCAGGCCGCCCTCCTCGGCAACCTGCTCGGCGACCCGGTCCTCGGCGAAGCCGGCCGCGACCCGGTCGAGGACCACCACCAGGCCCAGGAGGAGCGCGACGACGACGAGCAGGGCTCTCACGCCGGCTGTCTCACAGCACCGCCTGCAGGGCCAGCGCCACGGGCGCGCAGGCGGCGAGCGGCAGGACCGCCTGGACCACCGACAGCGCCCACGGGGACAGGGACGGGTCTGCGTGGGCGGCACGGCGCGGCGCGGGCTCCTCCTCGTCGACCCCCGTCGCCTCCACCACGACGTAGCTGGCCACCAGCGCCACCATCGCCGTCACACCGGCGAGCACGGCCCCGGCCACGAGCGCGGGCAGGGCGCCGGAGATCCCGCTGACGCCCCTGCCCAGGTAAGCGACCAGCGCGCCGGCGACGACCGCCAGGACCAGCCCGAGCAGGCCCCGCGGGACCCCGGTCGCCAGGGACGGCCGCGGCAGGACCAGGTCCACCAGGTGACCGACGACCAGGGCCGCGCCGACGGCCAGGAGCGCGACGAGCGCCCGGCCGGACCCGGCCGGCGACCGGCCCAGCAGGAGGAGCGCGGCGAGGGCGGTGACGGCGCAGAGGAGCAGCACGGCACCCGAGAGGGAGGCGACGAGGTCCTCGCGGGGCCGGCGGAGCATCTGCTGGAGGACGGCGGCGAGGAAGCCGACGCCCAGCACCACCAGCAGGCCGCCCAGCGACGGCCGCCCCGGCAGAACGAGGACCAGGTCGGCAGCGACCGCGGCGGCGGCACCCACGGCGAGCGAGCCGCCGAACCCCTCGATCCCGGTCACGACCACCCAGGTGAGAACCAGTCCCAGCTGCAGGACCAGCACCGCCGCCAGCCGGCCCTCGTCGCCGAAGAGGTCGGGCAGCACCACCACCAGCGCCACGGCCAGCGCGGTGAGCCCCGCCGGCTGCAGGTGGTGCACCCGCGCGGGGAGCGCGGAGGTGAGGGCCGGGGAGGTCACAGGTCGATCGTGGCAGACGCGCGGCGTCCGATCGCCTCGACGAGCGGAACGGCGGCCGGCGGGTCCGGTGTCCTTCGGAGGGCGGACCGACGAATTCGTCGCCTCCGGCCTCGGCCGGCGGCACGTCGGTTATCCTGCACACCCACCTCGACAGTGCCGTCGAAGGTCCGGGGACGACGCCGTCGTCCCACGGCCCCGTGAGGAGACGACATGCGACTCGTACTCATGACCGCGGCACGCCAGGCCACCACCGAGGTGCTGCCCGCCCTGGGGCTGCTGGGCCACCAGGTACGCGTGGTGGCCCCCGAGCTCTCCAGCCTGCTCGACGGCGACTCCGGGGACGTCGTCCTCGTCGACGCCCGCCACGACCTCATCCAGGCGCGCACCCTGTGCGGGCTGCTGTCCTCCACCGGCGTGGCCGCCGCGCTGGTCGCCGTCCTCTCCGAGGGCGGGCTGGTCGCGCTGTCGGCCGACTGGGGCGTCGACGACGTCCTCCTCGACACCGCCGGGCCGGCCGAGGTCGACGCCCGGCTCAAGTGGGCCACCGCCCGCCGGCTGGCCGCCAGCACGCCGGCCGACGGCGGCGACGGTGGCGTCACCCAGGCCGGCGAGCTGGTCATCGACGAGCACAGCTACTCGGCCAAGCTCCGCGGCCGCCCGCTCGACCTCACCTACAAGGAGTTCGAGCTGCTGAAGTACCTGGCCCAGCACCCGGGCCGGGTCTTCTCGCGGGCACAGCTGCTGCAGGAGATCTGGGGCTACGACTACTTCGGCGGCACCCGCACCGTCGACGTCCACGTGCGGCGACTGCGGGCCAAGCTCGGCACCGAGCACGAGGCGCTGATCGGCACCGTGCGGAACGTGGGCTACAAGCTCGACCAGCAGGTCGCCGACGCCACCGCCAAGGCCGCCCGGGCCACCACCTCGGACGACAGGGCCACCACCTCGGACGACAGGGCCGACGCCGAGCTGGTCTGATGGCCGGGTGAGCACCGACAGCCAGGCCGATCTCGACGTCGCGGACGTCCTCGCGCTGCTGCGCGCCGCCACCACCGCCGACGGTGTGCGGCCGCTGTCCGAGGAGAGCGAGCTCCGGCTCCAGCACGGTGGCCCGCCCGGCGGCGGCAACCTCGTGGTCCGGGACGGCGACGACCTCGCCGGCTACGCCCGCTTCGACACCGGACGGGACGGGGGCGTCGAGGCCGAGCTCGTGGTGCACCCCGCCTTCCGCCGGCGGGGACACGGCAGCACCCTGCTGAGCCGCCTCCTCGAGCGGGCCGGCCCGCGACCGGTGAGCATCTGGGCGCACGGCGACCTGCCCGGTTCCGCGGAGCTGCTCGCACCGCGGGGCTTCTCCCGCGCCCGGGTGCTGCTGCAGATGCGCCGGCACCTCGACGAGGGGGACCTCGCCCGGATCGACCCCGACCCACGGCCGGCGCTGCCCGACGGGGTGCACGTCGAGCCCTTCCGTCCCGGCCGGGACGAGGCCGCCTGGCTGCGGGTCAACGCCCGCGCGTTCGCCACCCACCCCGAACAGGGCAGCTGGACGGCGGAGGACCTCCGGCTGCGGGAGCAGGAGCCGTGGTTCGACCCCGAGGGCTTCCTGCTCGCCTGGCGCGGGGACCCCGACGAGGGCGGGCAGCTGCTGGGCTCCCACTGGACCAAGACCCACCCGGCGGGCGACGTCGCCGACGAGCCGGTCGGCGAGGTTTACGTGCTCGGTATCGACCCCGACGCCCAGGGGATGTCCCTGGGCCGGGCGCTCACCGACCTGGGGCTGGCGCACCTGCGCTCCCGCGGGCTGGGCCAGGTGCTGCTGTACGTGGAGGAGGACAACACCGCCGCCGTCCGGCTGTACGAGAGCCGCGGCTTCCGGCGCCACGCCGTCGACGTCTCGTGGCGCCGCGCGACCGCCTGAGCCCGGCCGGGCAGCTGCCACGCCCTGGTTCACCCGATGGCCTCACGGCGGCCGCCTCGGCGTGACCCAAGCCTCAGGCGCCGTTCATCTGGCGTTCACCGATCGACCGGACCGCGGCCACCTCGGCTCCCTAACTTCCTCTCGTCGGTCCCATGCTGCCCGGAAGACGTCCGGGCAACTGTCGAGAGGCACTGAGTTGAAGCTCAGCACCAAGACGCGCGCCGCCACGCTCTCCGTGGCGCTCGCCGGCACCCTCGCGCTCTCTGCGTGCGGTGCCGCCAACGAATCGGGTTCCGGGGGGAGCGGCGGCGGTGGCGGCACGAGCCAGGGGTTGAGCGGCGACCTCGTCGGCGCCGGCGCGAGCAGCCAGCAGGCCGCCATGGAGGCGTGGCAGGCCGGCTTCCAGGGCGAGTACCCCGACGTGAACTTCAGCTACGACCCGGTCGGCTCCGGCGGCGGGCGCGAGCAGTTCATCGCCGGGGCGACCGACTTCGCCGGCTCCGACGCCCCGCTCGACGACGAGGAGCTCACCGCGGCCCAGGAGCGCTGCGCGGGCGGTGAGGTCTTCGAGCTGCCCAACTACATCTCACCGATCGCCGTCATCTTCAACCTCGAGGGCGTCGACGAGCTGAACCTCACCCCCGCGACGATCGCGGGCATCTTCGCCGGTTCCATCAGCAACTGGAACGACCCCGCGATCGCGGCGGACAACCCCGGCGCCACGCTGCCGGACCAGCCGATCACGCCGGTGCACCGCGCCGACGACTCGGGCACCACGGACAACTTCACCGACTACCTGTTCCAGGCCGCCGGCGACGTGTGGACCTCCGAGCCCGACGGCGTGTGGCCGCTACCGGGAGGCGAGGCCGCCAACGGCACCTCCGGCGTCGTCGGCGTGGTGGAGAGCACGGTCGGCGCCATCACCTATGCGGACGCCAGCCGGGCCGGTGACCTGGGCGTGGTGAGCGTCGCGGTCGGTGACGAGTTCGTCGCGCCGACGCCGGAGTCGGCCGCGGCGGTCGTGGAGAACTCCCCGGCCGTCGAGGGCCGCGGCGAGTACGACTTCGCCATCGAGGTCAACCGGCAGACCGAGGGGTCCGGCGAGTACCCGATCGTCCTGGTCAGCTACCACATCGGCTGCATCCAGTACGACGACGAGGAGAGCGCGGACAACGTCCGCGCGTTCATGGAGTACGTGATCAGCGAGGACGGCCAGCAGGCCGCGGCGGAGAACGCCGGCAACGCCCCGATCTCGGACACGCTCCGTGAGCAGGCCCGGGGCGCGGTCGAGGCGATCACCGCCGGTTGACACCGGTCCGCCACGATGGCCCGGGACGCGGCGACGACGTCCCGGGCCATCGCACCGCCCGGAGACCGGCCATCGCACCGCCCGGAGACCGGCCATCGCACCGCCCGGAGACGGGCCATCGCACCCCGAAACGGCATCCACGAACAACTTCCACGGAGCACCGGTGACCGCCACGAAGGCCCCGACCGAACCCCCGCCGAAGCAGCGCCCCGTCCGCCGGCCGGGGGACCGCATCTTCGCCGGCAGCGCCAAGGCCTCGGGCATCTTCATCCTGGTCGTCCTCGCCGGGGTGGCCGTCTTCCTCATCAGCGAGGCGATCCCCGCCCTCACGGCTCCGGCAGCGGACATCCCCGGAGGCGAGGGCCTGGGCGGCTACGTCGGCCCCCTCGTGCTCGGCACCCTGCTCGGCGCGGTGCTCGCGCTCCTGGTCGCGACGCCGCTGGCCGTGGCCATCGCCCTGTACGTCACGTACTACGCCCCGCGGCGGGTCGCTGCCGCCATGGGTTACCTGATCGACCTGCTGGCGGCGATCCCCAGCGTCGTCTACGGCTTCTGGGGCCTGGCGGTCCTGGCACCGGCCCTCGTGCCGTTCCACGTGTGGGCGGCCGACACGCTCGGCTTCGTCCCGTTCTTCGCCGGTCCCGCCTCCACGAGCGGCCGCACGATGTTCACCGTCGGCCTCGTGCTCGCGGTGATGATCCTGCCGATCATCTCGGCCATCTCCCGGGAGGTGTTCAGCCAGGCTCCGGCGCTGCACCGCGAGGCGGCGCTCGCGCTGGGGGCGACCCGCTGGGAGATGATCAGGATGGCCGTCCTCCCCTACGGCAAGTCCGGCGTCATCGGCGGCGCCATGCTGGGCCTGGGCCGGGCGCTCGGCGAGACGATGGCGGTCGCGATCGTCCTGTCCGGCGGCGCCGGCGCCACGCTGAACCTGATCAGCAGCTCGAACCCCTCCACGATTGCGTCCAACATCGCGCTGAGGTTCCCCGAGGCCACCGGCCTGGGGGTGAACACCCTGATCGCCAGCGGTCTGGTGCTGTTCGTCATCACGCTCGCGGTCAACATGCTCGCCCGCTGGATCGTCGACCGGCGCGCCGACTTCTCCGGAGCCAACTGATGAGCATCGACACGCAGGCCGCGCCGCCGCTGCCGCAGCAGCAGGGGCCCGTCCGGGTCCACCGCAGACTGCCCCGCCTGGCTCCCCCCGGCCTGTACCTGGCCGGCATCGTGCTGGGGGCCGCGGTCTCCGCCGCGACCGGCTTCGCCGTCACGTCCACCGTCGTCTACGGCGTCGTCCTGGGCACGCTGCTGGTCTACGTCGCCACGCGGACCGTCGAGGGTCACCGCAAGGCCACCGACCGGCTGGTGACCTGCCTGGTGACCACCGCCTTCGCGGTCGCCATGATCCCGCTGGTCTCGCTGGTCTACACCGTCCTCGACAACGGCCTGGACCGCTTCGACAGCACCTTCTTCACCAACTCCATGTTCCGCGTCGTCGGCGAGGGCGGCGGCGCGTACCACGCGATCCTGGGCACGCTGATCATCACGGCGCTGACCACGGTGATCTCGGTGCCCATCGGCTTGATGACCGCCGTCTACCTGGTCGAGTACGGAACCGGCCGGCTCAAGCGGGCCATCACGTTCTTCGTCGACGTCATGACCGGCATCCCGTCGATCGTCGCCGGCCTGTTCGCCTTCGCGCTGTTCACCCTGCTCTTCGGCAACGACGTCCGGCTCGGCGTCATGGGCGCGGTGGCGCTCTCCGTGCTGATGATCCCGGTCGTCGTCCGCTCCTGCGAGGAGGTCCTCAAGCTCGTCCCGAACGAGCTGCGGGAGGCCAGCTACGCGCTGGGCGTGCCGAAGTGGCGGACGGTCGTCAAGGTGGTCCTGCCCACCGCGATCGCCGGTCTCGGGACCGGGGTCACGCTCGCCGTGGCCCGCGTCGTCGGCGAGACCGCGCCGCTGCTGGTGACCGTCGGTCTGATCACCGGCACGAACCTGAACCCGTTCGACGGGCGGATGGCGACCCTTCCCGTGTTCGCGTACTACCAGCTGACCCAGCCCGGAACGGCGACCCAGGCGTTCCTCGACCGCGCCTGGACGGCAGCCCTGGTGCTCATCATCCTGGTCATGGCGCTCAACGTCGTCGCCCGCCTGATCAGCCGTTTCCTCGCCCCCAAGACCGGTCGCTGACCGGGCCGACCCAGGAGGAACCTGTGGCCAAGCGCATCGACGTCTCCGACCTGAACATCTACTACGGCAACTTCCTCGCCGTGGAGGGCGTGACCGTCTCCATCGAGCCGCGCAGCATCACCGCCCTCATCGGGCCCTCGGGCTGCGGCAAGTCCACCTTCCTGCGCTCGCTGAACCGGATGCACGAGGTGATCCCCGGCGCCCGGGTCGAGGGCAAGGTCGTCATGGACGGCCAGGACCTCTACGGTCCGGACGTCGACCCGGTGGACGTCCGCCGTCAGATCGGGATGGTGTTCCAGCGGCCCAACCCGTTCCCGACGATGTCGATCTACGACAACGTCGCCGCGGGGGTCCGGCTCAACGCCATCAAGATGAAGAAGGCCGACCTCGACGACCTGGTCGAGAGGTCGCTGCGCGGCGCCAACCTCTGGAACGAGGTCAAGGACCGTCTCACCCGGCCGGGCTCCGGCCTCTCCGGTGGTCAGCAGCAGCGGCTGTGCATCGCGCGCGCGATCGCCGTCGAGCCGGACGTGCTCCTCATGGACGAGCCGTGCTCGGCCCTCGACCCCATCTCCACGCTCGCCATCGAGGACCTGATGATCGAGCTCAAGGAGAAGTACACGATCGTCATCGTCACCCACAACATGCAGCAGGCCGCGCGGGTGAGCGAGTCCACCGGCTTCTTCAACCTCAACGGGGTGGGCCAGCCGGGACGGCTGATCGAGTTCAACCCCACCGAGAAGATCTTCAGCAACCCGGACGAGAAGGCGACCGAGGACTACATCTCCGGCCGCTTCGGCTGAGCCCGTTCAGTCCGCGGACCGGGGGCCGATGTCCCGCGGATCAGGCGTGCGGAACGTCGCGCCGGGTTCCCGGGGATCGGCTTCCTCGGCCTTCGCCGCCTCCTCGGGTCGTGGGTCCTCGCTGGCGACCACGTCCGGGTCCTCACCGCCGATGCCGAAGCCCGGGGCCGGCTCGGGGGCACCGGTTCCGGGATCGGCGGCGGGGATCCCCTCGTCCGAGGGGTCGGCATTGAACGGCGGCGGCATCATCGACACTCCCGACCCCTACCCGCTCGCGTGCCGTCCCAGCGACGGACGGGTGAACAGTTCCGGCGGCGACCTCAGCAGCTGACCGGACCGGCCTGCGGCTCCGGGGCCGCCGGCCCGGCGGTGTCCGCGGCCGGAACCTCGACCGGCGCTCCGACCGTCACCGGGACGACGGTCGAGTAGCCGGGGCCGATGACGAGCTGCACCGTGTCGCCGATGGCGTCGCTGGGCTCGAGCACCGATCCCGGTACCGCCGCCGCCACGGTCCGGGCCTGCTCCAGCGCACCCGGGCCGTGGCGGACGACGCTCTCGTTCGCCGTGCCGGTCTCGTTGCCCACGGCGCCCACCGTGAAGCCCTGCGCCCGCATCAGGTCGGCGACCGTCGCCGCCAGCCCCGTCGTCCCGGTGCCGTTCAGCACGTCCACCGTCACCGACGACGGCGGCACGGTGAGCGCGTCGGCCGTCGGGGCCGCCGCAGCGGCG
Source organism: Blastococcus deserti (assembly GCF_042682525.1). Classification (NCBI taxonomy): domain Bacteria; kingdom Bacillati; phylum Actinomycetota; class Actinomycetes; order Geodermatophilales; family Geodermatophilaceae; genus Blastococcus; species Blastococcus deserti. Next base: position 102,998 of record NZ_JBHUHP010000001.1, on the reverse strand, counting down.
GGCGGCACGTCGGCGGGCGGCACGTCGGCGGGCGGGGCATCCCCGGCCGGGACCTCCTCGGCCGGCGCGGCCGGCTCCACCGGGCCGATCAGGAACTCCTCGGGAACCTGGGTGCCCTCGATGACGGCGTCGAAGAGCGACCGGGTGCCCGCGCCGTCGAGGAGGACGTAGGCCTGGTCGGTCCCCACCGGCACGTAGCCCACCTGCGCCACGGGCAGGCTCGCCCGCTGCACCGCGTCGCCGGAGAGGTCACCGAGGCTGCCGGCCAGCACCCGTAGGTCGCCGAGGGTCGTCTGCTCGTCCACGGTCAGCGCGTCGGCGGCGCGGTTGAGGAAGCGGTTCAGGGCGAGCGGGTCGACCAGCGTGCTCGTCGACATCGCGGCGCGCAGGGTGGAGGTGAGCAGCCGCTGGGCCCGCTCGGCCACGGCCGTCCCGGTCACGTCCGCCCCGCTGTCGCCGGGCTGGAGGTACCCCGCCGCGGCCTGGCCCGAGACCTGCGAGAGCCCGGCCGGCAGCGGGGTGGCCGCGGCGGCGGTCGCCGGGGAGGGGATGACGCAGACCGGCACGCCACCCAGGGCGTCGACCATCCCGGGCAGGCCGGTCAGGTCGACGCCGAGGTAGTGGTCGACGCGCAGGCCCGAGAGCTGCTGGACCGCGCGCACCATGCACCCGGGCCCGCCGTCGAGCAGGGACGACGCGAAGGCCTCCGTCACCGGGCTGCGCAGCGCGCCGTCCGCGGTGCGGCAGGCGGGCGTGTCCACCAGCGCCGTGGGCGGGAAGCTGACCAGCACCGCGCGGTCGCCGTCGGCGGACACCGAGGCCAGCAGGGTCGCGACCGAGGCCGCACCCGTCTGGCCGGGGACGCCGCTGCCGACGACGAGGTAGGTCTCGTCGCCGGCCTGCAGCGCAGGGGCGAGGATCTCCGGCCCGTCGACGGCCAGGGCGTCGACCCGGCCGATCTTCTGGTCGACGTAGAAGTAGAGGCCCAGGTGGTAGAGCAGCAGCACGCCCAGCACCGCACCCAGCGCCATCAGCGCCCTGGCCAGCCTCCGTCGGCCGGGAGTGAGCGGGGCGCGTTCGGGACGGCGGGTGCGTGGCCGCCGGCGGTCGGCCGGGCCGGGCGGCGGCACGGTGCCGGGCAGGGGCGGGATGGGGCCGCTCCGGCGGGAGGGGCGGCTGTCGGGCTCCCAGGTGGCCGGCGGCCGGGGGGCGGCAGGGACCGGCGGCAGTCCCGGCTGCGCCGCGGGGCGTCCGGGGGTCGGCACGGGCGGCAGGCCCGGCTGCCGCACGGCCGCCCCCACGCCGGAAACGGGCGGCAACCCGGCCGCCTCTGCCCCGGGAACGGGCGGCAGCCCGGCCGCTCCTCCCCCGGGCACGGGCGGCAACCCGGCACGGACGGCGGGCGACGCGTCGTCGGGCACGCGGGCGGGGGGCTCCTCGACGCGTCGGGCCGCCCGGCGCCTGCCGACGGCGCTGCCCTGGCGCGCGAGCAGCTGCTCGACGGTGACCGGCCGGCTCTCCCGCTCGCCGTCCCGGACGCGTCGGGAACGCCGGGCGATGCCGGAGCCATCCGCGTCGCGCGTCGGCTCTTCCCCCACCGGTGTCGACACCTTCTCGTTCGTCACTGCCCCGTCGCTGACCGTGGATGCGGCCTGCCCCACGACGATACGGGGGCGACGGCGGGGAGAGCGCCGGACGCGCGGCACCGCAGCTGCCCTCGGCTGCGCGGAGAGGACACAACCGAATAGTGGTCGACCCTCTGTGGCCGTAGGCTCCGCCGGGTGCGACTGCCGTCGGTACCGGGACCGTCCGATCTCCTGCAGGCGGTGGGAGGGCTGCGCGACGGGATCGCCGACGCCCTCGACCTGGTGCCGCGGGTGACCGCGGCGGTCGGCCGGATGGAGGAGCTGCTCGCCCGGGTGTCGGGCTTGCTCGACCGGGTGGACTCGATCGTCGACCGCGCCGACGCGGCGATCACCCGGCTGGACACCACGCGCACCCGCGCCGACGACGCGATCGCGGGGCTGGCCCGCACCCAGGCCGAGGCCGACGAGGCGATCCGGCGCATCGGCGTCACCCAGACCAAGGCCGACGGCGCCATCGAGGCGGTCGGCCGCACGCAGGCCAAGGCCGACCACGCCATCGAGCGGGTGGGGCGGACGACGACCCAGGCCGACGGGATCGTGGCGCGGACCGAGGGCCTGGTCGAGCGGCTCCCCCCGCTGCTGGACGACTACGAGCCGGCGCTGACCGCGCTCGCGCCGTCGGTGCGGCAGCTGGCGGTCTCGTTCGACCCGTCCGAGGTGCAGGCCCTGATCACGCTGATCGACCGGCTGCCCCGGCTCGTGACGCACCTGGACGAGGACATCCTGCCGGTGCTGGAGACCCTCGGGACGGTGGGCACCGACGTCCATGACCTGGTCGACACCGTCCGGGACATGCGGCAGATCGTGAAGGGCTTCCCCGGCTCGCGGCTGTTCCGCCGCCGCGGCGCGGAGGAGATCGCGGAGGACGAGGCCCGGGAGGGCGCCGGTCGCTGAACCGGCGCCTCCCCCGCGTCAGCCGGTCAGGTCTCGGTCGGGTACCCGAGGGCGCGTGCCACGTCCCCGATCCGCTCGAAGGTCTCCCCCTCGGGCAGCCGCTCGAGCTCGGCCACGACGGCATCCGGGGCACGGTGGTCGCGCGCGGCCTCCACCAGGTCCTCCCGCGTCCCGGGGAACGGCTCACGGGTGAGCCACCGGGCGAGCTCGGCGCGGGCGACGACAGCGTCCTCGGTCATGCCCACCGGCACGCCGCCCACCAGTGTGCCGGCCGGGTCGGCGGTGATGTCCGGATCCCCCTCGGCGACGGGCTCCACCTCCCGCCACTCCTCGGAGCGCGTGGCGCGCTCGGCCTTCAACATGCCCTGGATCTCGTGCTCGAGCTCCTCGTCGACCCGGGCGTTGTGCTTGGTGCTGCGCGCGGACGTCCCGGCGAACTGGTCTCCGGCCTCGGTCACGGTGTCTCCTTCGGTGTCGGGCCCGGACGGGGCCGGGCCAGGTCAGTGATCAGTCCTCGTGCAGCGCACCGGGCTTGTGCACCGCGGTACGGCCGCTCTTCTCGCTCCGGACCTCGTACTGCGGCTCGTCCTCGCTGGCCCGGACGGTGCGACCGGATGCCTCCGTGTCGGAGGTGATCTTCCGTTCGACGGTGCCCTCGGCCGTGCCCCCGTGGCTCTTCCAGGTGACGTGGTCACCCTTCGCGAACTCGTCGGACTCCTTATCGGCCATGGCCGCCTCCCTCCCGGGCCGTGCGGCCCCGCGTCCTGTCCGCCCTGCCGTGCCCGCCGGTGCGGCCGCACACACATGGCGGTCATCCGGGCACGATCACCCGATCGGGAAGCGACCTCACTCCAAGGAGCCATGGCAAGAGGCGGATCGTCACGTAGCGTGTACCGCGACGGAGCACCGATCGGCGTCCCCGCTGGTAGGAGTCGCAACACGACTACCGAGTGTGACGGTCGGGTCCGTCCTCGATCGCCGGCCCGGTCGACTCCATTCCCCCGGAGTCGGCCGGGTCGGCCCGTTTAGGCTGGGATCCCGTGACGACCGGACCGGCGCCCGACGGACCCGATGGGCCCGCTGATGGACTCCGAGCGGTCGACGTCCTGACCGTCGTCTCCGTGGCGGACGTGACGCCGTCCGTGCGCCGGGTCGTCCTCTCCGGGACGCCGTCCGCGGTCGCCGCGGCCGGGCCCACGGTGAACCTCCTCGTGCCACGCGTCGGCGACCCGGCGCCGCGGTGGCCCCGGGTCGCCAAGGACGGCCGGATCGTCTGGCCCCAGGGCAGCCACGGCGTCGCCCTGCGCAGCTACACCGCCCGCCGGCAGGACCCGGGCGCCGGGGTGGTGGAGATCGACTTCGTCCTGCACGGTGACGGTCCAGCCGCCACCTGGGCCGCCGCGGCCGCGCCGGGGGCACCGCTGGCCGTCGCCGGGGCGGGCACGCTCGGCGACCGGCCGGCCGGGCACCTGCTGCTGGCCGGCGACGAGACGGCGCTCCCGGCGATCAGCCGCATCCTCGGCGAGGCATCTCCGGACACCGTGGGAACCGCACTGCTCGAGGTCGCCGGTCCCGAGGAGGAACAGCCCCTGACGGCGCCTCCGGGGATCGCCGTCCGCTGGCTGCACCGCGGGAGCACAGCTCCGGGGGAGAGCACGCTGCTGCCCGAGGCGGTGGCGGCCCTCGACCGGCCCGGGACGGACGACGTCTTCGCCTGGGTGGCGGCCGAGTCCGCCGCCGTCCGCACCATCCGCGCGGACCTGCGCGGCCGCTGGGGACTGGGGCGGGCGCAGCACCATGCCATCGGCTACTGGCGCCGCGGCCGGGCCATGTCGCCGGCCGGCTGAGTCGTTCACCGGCGCCCCGTCGTCCAGACAACTCACAGGTACCGTCCAGTACGACCTCAGCCCGCTGGATCAGTCTCGAACCATGACGACGGCAGCTGCTCGCCCGACCGGAGGAACCGTGGCCGGTACCGCGACCACCCGCACCAGCCCGGAGGCGCGTCTCCTCGTCGTGGACGACGAGCCCAACATCCGCGAGCTGCTGTCGGCGAGCCTGCGGTACGCCGGCTTCGAGGTGGCCACCGCCGCCGACGGGCAGGAGGCGCTCGCGCTCGCCGACTCCTTCCGGCCCGACCTGCTGGTTCTCGACGTGATGATGCCGGGGCTGGACGGGTTCGGCGTCGTACGCCGGCTGCGCCAGTCCGGGCGGCACACGCCGGTCCTCTTCCTCACCGCCCGCGACGCCGCAGAGGACAAGGTCTCGGGGCTGACCCTGGGTGGCGACGACTACGTGACCAAGCCGTTCAGCCTGGACGAGGTGATCGCCCGCATCCGGGCGGTGCTGCGGCGCACGGCCGGCGCCCAGCAGGCCGCCGACGCACCGCGGCTGACCTTCGCCGACATCGAGCTCGACGAGGAGAGCCACGAGGTCATCAAGGCGGGCACCCTGATCAGCCTGTCCCCGACCGAGTTCAAGCTGCTCCGCTACCTCATGGCCAATGCCGGGCGGGTGCTGTCCAAGGCGCAGATCCTGGACCACGTCTGGAACTACGACTTCAACGGCGAGGCAAACGTCGTGGAGTCCTACATCTCCTACCTCCGCCGCAAGATCGACACCACGGAGCCACGCCTGCTGCACACCATCCGCGGAGTGGGCTACACCCTGCGGCTCCCCCGCGGTTCCTGAGCGGTGCGCCCCTCCCCTCTGCTGGGACGAACGTCGCGGATCCCGCTGCGGATCACGCTGGTCGCCCTGCTCATCGGGCTCGTGACCCTGGCCCTCCTGGCCACCGGGGTGGCCGCGACGTCACTGCTCAAGGACTACCTGGGCGAGCAGCGGGACAGCGAGCTGCGGTCCCTGCTCCAGGACGTGCGGGACGACCCCGGCGAGGTGCTCGCCGTCTGCCAGCGCCACAGCCCTCCCACGACCCCGTACGGCTACCTGGCCTGCCTGGCGCCGGCCGGCAGCGGCCAGCAGTCGCTCGCCTTCGTCTGGGGCCCTCGGCACGAGAAGCAGGCCACGCCGGACCTCGCACGCCTGGCCGGCATGCGCGACCAGTTGCTCGCGGCCTCGACCGGCGCACCCGACGGCGGCCCCCCCGGCCCCGACGGCGGCTTCGTCACCGTCCCGTCCGGCGACGGCGACACCCGCTGGCGGGTGACCGCCACGGAACTGCCCGGTGGCTGGACCGCGGTCGTCGGCGTGGACCTCGACGAGGACGCGCGGGTGATCGGCCGGCTGGTGGCGATCGAGGTGATCGTGGGGCTGATCGTCCTCACCCTCCTCGGCGCCGCCGGCCACGTCCTCGTGCGCAACAGCCTGCGGCCGCTGGCCGAGGTGGAGGGAACCGCCCGAGCGATCGCCGCGGGCGACCTCTCCCGGCGCGTGCCGGTCGGTGACGAGCGCACCGAGGTGGGCCGCCTGTCCACGGCCCTCAACGGGATGCTGGCCCGCATCGAGGCGGCCTTCCGCGCCCAGCAGGCCTCGGAGGAGGCCGCCCGCGGGTCCGAGCACCGGATGCGCCGCTTCGTCGCGGACGCCAGCCACGAGCTCCGGACGCCGCTCACCTCCATCCGCGGCTTCGCCGAGCTGTACCGCCAGGGAGCCGTGCGCTCCGACGAGGACGTGCGCCGGCTCATGGAGCGCATCGAGGCCGAGGGCGGCCGCATGAGCCTGCTGGTGGAAGACCTCCTGCTGCTCGCCCGGATGGACCAGCAACGCCCGCTCACGTTCTCGCCGGTGGACCTCGCCGCGGTGGCCGGGGACGCGGTGCACGACGCCGAGGCGACCCAGCCGGAGCGGCCGATCTCCCTGCACCTGGACGAGTCCCTCACCGACGTCCCCGTCGTGATCGGGGACGAGGGCCGCCTGCGTCAGGTCGTCGGCAACCTCGTCACCAACGCCCTGACGCACACCCCGCCCGACGTCCGGGTGACGGTGACCGTCTCGCAGGCGGCCGACGACCCCGGCGTGCTCGTCCTGCGGGTGGCCGACGAGGGCCCCGGCATGGACCCCGCCGACGCCGCGCGGGCCTTCGAGCGCTTCTACCGGGCCGACACCTCCCGCACGCGCGCCGCCGGCGGCACCGGTCTGGGGCTGGCGATCGTCTCCTCCCTCGTGGCGGCGCACGGCGGCTCGGTCGACCTGGACACCGCGCCGGGGCAGGGGGCGACGTTCACCGTCCGACTGCCCCGTTCCGGCCCGCCGCAGCCACCGCCCGACGGGGGTGCCCGGGAGGGGCAGTAGGGGTCGGTGTCACGATCCCGAGGTGACCGAGAACTCCAGCGGGCCGCGGACCGGCAGCGGAACCATCCCGGACGCCGAGCCGCTGGCGGCCGCGACCGACCTGGCGGCGGCGCTGCGCGAGCTGATCGAGTCGTCGGTGACCACCACCGTGGCCGCCGCCGAGGTGCGGGCCGCCGCGGAGCTGGTCCGCCAGGCCACCGAGCGGCTCGCGGTCGCCCGCCGGCCGACGTCCCAGCTCCCCGCTCTCGACGACCCCGCCCGCGGCCGCCGCGTCTTCAACCCGGTCAGCGGCGTCGCCAGCGCCCTCGCCCCGCCGCTGCTCATCCGTCGCGAGGACGGCGGCGTCGTCGCCGAGGTGACCCTCGGCGTGGCGTACGAGGGCCCGCCCAGCTACGTGCACGGCGGGATGAGCGCGCTGTTCATGGACCAGATGCTGGGGTCCGCGGCGGGTGCAGCCGGGCTGTGGGGCATGACCGCGCACCTGGAGCTGGACTACCGCGGACCGCTGCCGCTGGAGACGAAGCTGCTCCTGCGCGCCCGGGTCGCCGAGAACGAGGGCCGCAAGTCCGTGATCACCGGTACGATCGCCCTGGCCGACGACCCGGGTCGCGTCCTCGTCGAGGCGCGCGGGATCTTCGTCATGCCGCGGCCGGAGAAGGTGCAGGCGTACTTCGGCGCGATCACCGACGCGTCGGGCCGGCACACCCCGCCGCGGCGGCCGGGCGACGCCACCTCGGTCGACGAGCGGGACTGAGGGGTGCCCCTGGACGACGTCGGCGTTGCCGCCACGGCTGCCCGCGCCGCCGCGGCCGTCCTCGTCGGCCTGCGGACCGGCGGCCTGCTCGGGCGTCCGCTGGGCGACGCGGGGGACGCGGCGGCCCAGGAGGCGATCCTCGGCGTCCTGCGGGACGAGCGACCCGGCGACGTGGTGTTCAGCGAGGAGGCCGTCGACGACCGGCACCGCCTGAGCGCCGACCGGGTGTGGATCGTCGACCCCCTCGACGGCACGCGGGAGTACGGGGAGCCCGGGCGGCACGACTGGGCGGTGCACGTCGCGCTGTGGGCCGACGGTGCCCTGGCGGCGGCGGCCGTCGCGCTGCCCGCCCTCGGCGAGGTGCTGCTGACCGATCCCGCCCCGGCCCTCCCCGCTCCGGGCGACGGCCCGGTGCGCATCGCGGTCAGCCGGACCCGGCCGCCGGTCGAGGCGGACGCGGTCGCCGCCGCCCTGGACGGCGAGCTGCTGCCGCTGGGCTCGGCCGGGTACAAGACCGTCGCGGTCGCCCGCGGCGAGGCCGACGCCTACGTGCACGCCGGCGGGATGTACCAGTGGGACTCCGCGGCCCCGGTGGCCGTCGCCCGCGCGGCCGGGCTGACCGCCTGTCGCCTGGACGGATCGCCGCTGGTCTACAACGCGCCGGACCCCTGGCTGCCGGACCTCGTCGTCTGCCGCCCGGAGCTGGCCGACCGGGTCCTGGCGGCAGTGCGGGAGAGGTCATAGCGGGGCGCCCGGCGGAATAGCGGACACTGGAGCGGAATCCGCACCGGCCCGATCGGGTTGCGCAGCGGAGAACGTCCTGACGTCGACCCGCGGAGCGCTTGCCTGTGATCACGCCCGACTACCGGCTCAGCCAGCTGGAGACGCTGGAGGCCGAGTCCATCCACGTGATGCGCGAGGTCGTCGCGGAGCTCGAGCGCCCGGTGCTGCTCTTCTCCGGCGGCAAGGACTCGATCGTGATGCTGGAGCTGGCCCGCAAGGCGTTCGCGCCGGCCCGCATCCCCTTTCCCGTGATGCACGTCGACACCGGGCTCAACTTCCCCGAGGTGCTCGAGTTCCGCGACAAGCGGGTCGCGGAGCTCGGCGTGCAGCTGATCGTCGCCTCGGTCCCCGACGCGATCGCCGCCGGCACGGTCAAGGAGGAGCCCAACGGCTCCCGCAACCGGATCCAGACCCCGGTCCTGCTCGACGCCGTGGAGGAGCACGGCTTCACCGCGCTGTTCGGCGGCGCCCGGCGGGACGAGGACAAGGCCCGGGCGAAGGAGCGGGTGTTCTCCTTCCGCGACGAGTTCGGCCAGTGGGACCCGAAGAACCAGCGGCCCGAGCTCTGGGACCTGTACAACGGCCGGATCCACCTCGGCGAGTCGATCCGGGTGTTCCCGCTGTCGAACTGGACCGAGCTCGACATCTGGCAGTACATCTCCCGCGAGGAGATCGCGATCCCGCCGCTGTACCTCGCGCAGGAGCGGGACGTCGTCGAGCGCCAGGGCATGCTCTACGCGGTCAACGAGTTCATCCGGCCGCGCGACGGCGAGCAGGTGCGCCGCGAGACGGTGCGCTACCGCACGGTGGGTGACGCCAATCTCACCGCGGCCGTGCGGTCCACGGCCACCACCGTGGAGGACGTCATCGCCGAGATCGCGGTGACCCGGATGACCGAGCGCGGCGCCACCCGCGGCGACGACAAGGTCAGCGACGCCGCCATGGAGGACCGGAAGAAGGAGGGCTACTTCTGATGGCCCCGGCCCCGGCGGACCGCCCCACGGCGTCGCCACCGACCGGCCGCCAGCCACAGGAGGACGGCGAGCAGCACCAGCCCCGTCGTCCAGCCCGCCACCTCCGGCGTCCGCGCCGGGTCGGCGCCGATCAGGGCGCAGAACCACTCCGCCACGGCGTAACCGGCCACGTAGCCCACGACCACGACCAGCAGCGCAGGCACGGCGAAGACCAGCAGGAACATGCGGCCCTTCCTCTCCGGAGCCGCTCCAGCGTCCGCCCGGGCGCCGCCCTCCGCCATCGAGCCCACCGATCCCACAGAGGAACACGATGACCCCCGTCGACGTCCACTCCCCCGTCGCCGACCAGGCGGCCGAGATCGCGACGGCACGCAGGGACATCCTGCGGATCGCCACAGCCGGCTCGGTCGACGACGGCAAGAGCACGCTGATCGGCCGGCTGCTCTACGACAGCAAGGCGGTCTTCGAGGACCAGTACGAGGCCGTCGAGCGGGCCAGCAAGGGCGACTACGTCGACCTGGCACTGCTGACCGACGGCCTGCGGGCCGAGCGCGAGCAGGGCATCACCATCGACGTCGCCTACCGGTACTTCAGCACCCCGCGGCGCACGTTCATCCTCGCCGACACCCCCGGCCACGTGCAGTACACGCGCAACATGGTCACCGGTGCCTCGACCGCCGACCTGGCCATCGTGCTCGTCGACGCCCGCAGGGGGATGCTCGAGCAGAGCCGTCGGCACGCCTTCCTGGCCTCGCTGCTGCGCGTGCCGCACGTGGTGGTCGCGGTCAACAAGATGGACCTCGTCGACTGGTCGGAGGACACCTTCGAGGCCATCCGCGACGAGTTCAGCGCGTTCGCCACGAAGCTCAACGTGCCCGACCTGACCGTCGTCCCGATCTCCGCGCTGCACGGTGACAACGTCGTCACCCACTCACCGAACACGCCCTGGTACGAGGGCACGACGCTGCTGCACCACCTCGAGCACGTGCACGTCGCCAGCGACCGCAACCTGGTCGACCCGCGCTTCCCGGTGCAGTACGTGATCCGGCCGCAGTCCGACGCCTTCCACGACTACCGCGGGTACGCGGGGACGATGGCCAGCGGCGTCCTCCGGCCCGGCGACGAGGTCCAGGTGCTCCCCAGCGGCCTGACCACGAGGATCGCCGCCATCGACGGTCCCCGGGGTCCGGTGGAGGAGGCGTTCGCGCCCATGGCGGTCACCATCCGGCTGGAGGACGACGTCGACGTCTCGCGCGGCGACATGATCTGCCGCCCGGCCAACGCCCCGGTCCCCACCCAGGACATCGACGCGCTGGTCTGCTGGATGGCCGAGGAGCCGCTGCGGCCCCGGCAGCGGCTGGCGATCAAGCACACCACCCGCACGGTGCGCGGGATGGTCAAGGAACTGGCCTACCGGCTCGACGTCAACACGCTGCACCGCGACCCCGAGGCCGGCCAGCTCGGGCTCAACGACATCGGACGGGTCCGGCTGCGTGCCACCCAGCCGCTGTTCGTCGACGACTACACGCGCAACCGGGCGACCGGCCGCTTCATCCTGATCGACGAGGCCACCAACGCCACCGTCGGCGCCGGGATGCTCACCCCCGCCGGCTGAGAAAGAGGACCCCCTGCCCCCCACCACTCGCAGACTCGCGACGGGTCCCTGCAGGGGGGCCGCTGGCGTCCTGCTCGGCGCGGCGATCGTCGCCGTCGCGCTGAACCAGCGACCCGCGGTGGTCGCCGTCGCCCCGGTGGTCGGCGAGCTGCGCGCGGACACCGGCCTCTCGTCGGCGCTCGCGGGACTGCTGACAACCCTCCCGGTCCTCAGCTTCGGGGCCTTCGCGCCGTTCGCGCCGCGGCTCGCGCGGCGGATCGGCCTCGAGACGGCCGTCGCGCTGTCACTGGTGCTGCTCGCCGCCGGTATCGGCCTGCGGATCCTGTCGCCCGTCGCCCTGCTCTTCGCCGGGAGCCTGATCGCGGGGGCGGCCATCGCCCTGGCGAACGTGCTGCTGCCGGCCTACGTGAAGCGGGAGTTCCGCCGCCCGGGACCGGTCATGGGCCTCTACTCGGCCTCGCTCAACGTCGGCGCCGCCGCGGGGGCGGCGGCGACGGTGCCCCTGGCCGCGGCGCTGGGGGTGGACTGGCGGACCGCGCTCGGCCTGTGGCTCGTCCTCGCGCTCGCGGCGCTCGCCCTCTGGCTGCCGGTCGCGGGCACCGGCCGGGCCTCCCGGACGAGCGAGCCCATGCCGGCCGGTCAGGGGTCCTGGTCGCTGCTCCGCCAGCCCCTCGCCCGGTGGGTGACGGCCTACCTCGGGTTGCAGAGCGTGCAGTTCTACTCGCTGGGGGCCTGGCTGCCCACGCTGCTCGCCGATGCCGGGGTGCCCGTCCGGGAGGGCGGTCTGCTCCTCGGCCTGTGCAACGTGGTCGGCGCCGCCGCTGCGCTGCTGGCACCGGCGCAGGCGGGGCGGATGATCACGCAACGGCCGCTGGTCCTCGCCGTCGGCGTCGCCTATCTGGTGGGTCTCGGCGGCCTCCTCGTCGCGCCGGCCGACGGCACCCTCGTGTGGGTCGTCGCCTTCGGGCTGGCCCAGGGCGGCGGGTTCGCCCTCGCGCTCACGCTGGTCGTCCTCCGCAGCCCCACGCCACTGGTGGCCGCCCGGCTCGGCGGTGTCGCACAGTGCGTGGGCTACCTGCTGGCGGCGTTCGGACCGCTGGTCCTGGGCGCGCTGTACGACGCGACCGGCGGCTGGACCTGGCCACTGGCCCTGCTCCTGGGCGCTCTCGTGCCCATGACGGCGGCCGGGTGGGGCGCGGGCCGGCGCGCCGTGCTCCGCAGCGGGTCGGTCAGCGGAGCGTCACCGGCAGGCGCTCGAAGCCCCGCAGGGTCTGCAGGTCCCGCCGGACCGGCGGGCCGCTGACCCGCAGGCCCGGGAACCGCTCGCTCAGGCTCCGCAGGCCCACGATGCCCTCCAGGCGGGCCAGTCCCGCCCCCAGGCAGTAGTGGATGCCGGCCGAGAAGGCCAGGTGCTCGCGGGCGTTGGGGCGGCGGACGTCGAAGCGGGCGGGGTCGTCGAACACCTCGGGATCGCGGTTGGCGGCCCCCAGCAGAACCGTCACCCGGGTGCCCGGACGCACCGGGCGGCCGGCCAGGGTTCCCTGCGCCGTCGCCGTCCGGCCGGTGATCTGGACCGGGCTGTCGTGGCGCAGGATCTCCTCGACGGCGCCGTCCCAGCCCGAGGGGTTGGCGCGCAGGACGTCCCACTGCTCCGGATGGGCGTCGAGCAGCACGACGCCGTTGCCGAGGAGGTTCACGGTGGTCTCGAACCCGGCACCCAGCAGCAGCATCACGGTGGCGTGCAGCTCCCGCTCGGTGAGCGCCTCCTCCTCCGGCAGGCCGACGAGCCGGCTGACGAGGTCGTCGCCCGGTTCCCTCCGCAGACGGGCGAAGTGTTCCCGCAGGAAGGCGTTCATCGCGCGCAGCGCCCGCTCGGCGGCGAGGTAGCGCCGGAAGGGCAGCCCGGGGTCGAGGGTGGCGGCCGCCGCGGCGCCCCAGCGGAGGAAGTCCTCGCGCCGGTCGGTCGGCACACCCAGGAGGTCGGCGATGACGAGCACCGGCAGCTGCGCGGCGAAGGTGTCGACGAGGTCGACCGGGCCGCTGCGGAGCTCGAGCGCGTCGAGCAGGGCGTCGGCGGTGCGCTGGACGACCGGCTCGAAGCCGGCGGTGGCCCGCGGGGTGAACGCGCGGCTCACCAGCCGGCGGAAACGGGTGTGGTCCGGCGGGTCGACGACGAGCATGGACGGCGGCTCGGCCACGCCACTGACGTCCGGGTCGTCGCCGAATGCCAGCGCCCAGCGGATCAGCCGCGGCGCCGACGACGGGTCCCAGCCGACGCCGAAACGGTCCGAGCGCAGGACCTCCGAGGCGATCCGGTGCGACGGCGTGACCAGGCCGATGCTCCCTGGCGACACCGGGCCCCGCGCCCGGAGCTGCTCGTACAGCGCGAAGGGCTCGTCCCGCACCGACCGGTCGCGGAGCAGGCGCCCGACGAGGTCGCCGCTGCGCGCGCCGCGTTCCAGCAGCACCGCGGGGATCCCGTGACGCACAGCCCAGCGGACGACGGTCCGCGCGGGGCGCGACGGGCGGACCGTGCGCCGGGCGGGCCTGGCGGTGCCGGCGGTTCGCGTGTCCACCGGCGCAGTGTGGCAGTGGCGGCCGTGCGGTGGTGGAGCAGCGTGGCAGTGGCGGGCCCCCACCTGCCGACGCCGTCCCGGCCGCGCGGGGGCCGTCGGGACGGCATCGTGCCGGTCAGGCCTCGTCGGTGGGAGCGGGGGCGTTGCCGGGGTCGCCGTTCCAGTCCTTGCCCGCCTCGTCGGCGTTCTCCGAGGCGCTGTCGGTCTGACCCGCGACGGCCTCGACCATCTCCTGGTCGGAGAGACCTTCCCCAGCTGCGTGGACGTCTCCGGTGGGCTGGCTCATCACGCGGTTCCTCTCTCTCGCGAACGTGTCGTCCGCTGGCCCGTCCCCGGTCACCGACGGCGCCAAACCAGCGGGCACCTCACATGCGGCGGCTCACCGGCCCGGCGGCCGCAGCTCGAACCACACCCGCTTGCCGCCCCCGTGGTCCTCTGCACCCCAGCGGTCGGCGATGGCCTGCACCATCCGCATCCCGCGGCCCCGCGGCCGGTCCAGCGCCAGCTCGTGGACGACCGGGCGCACGGAGGAGCCGTCGACCACCGCGATGCGCAGCCAGTCGTCGGAGAGGGCCAGTTCCAACGTGAGGACCCCCTCGCCCTGCACGTGGTCGACGACGTTGGCGACGAGCTCGGTCACCAGCAGCGCCGCGTCCTCGCGGTCGTGCGGTGCGTCCCAGGCGCGCAGCAGCTCCAGCACCAGGTGACGGGAGACGGTGACGCTGGGCGGGATCGGCGGCAGGTCGATGCTCGCGTTGCGGCTGGACATGGCGGTTCCGTTTCTGCCGTGGGAAGAGGGCCGCACTCCATGGAGTGCAACTCCGTTGCGCCCAACTAAACCCTGACTCCTTCCGGAGTGCAACCGCCATTGCATGTCACACTCATTGCGTGTCACGGTCATTGCGTGTCACCCCTATTGCATGCAACAACCGTTCAGTTGGTAGGGTGCAACCGGTTCACGGCGCGAAGGAGACGACATGGCCACGGACGCGCCCAGGGCCCCGTCCGACGAGGCTGCCGAGCGGGCGCTCGAAAACCTGGTCACCGAGCTCGACAGGTGCGTGGACGAGCTCGTGCAGGCCCGGGCACGGGCCGAGAGGCTGCTGCTGCAACGCCGCTCCGGCCGGGCCTGGCTCGACATCGTCACCGGCGAGGCCCGCCCGTTGATCGTGGAGCGGATCTCCACGGTTCTGGCCTCCCTCTCCGCGGCGGGGCACGACTGGCGCCGGGAACAGGCAGCGGCACTGCAGGGCGAGCAGGTGAGCATCAACCGGATCGCGGCGCTGTTCGGCGTCACCCGCCAGCGGATCTCCGCGCTGCTCAAGGAGCCGGCTGCCGGCGACCGCCCACCCGTCGCCGGCGGCTGACGCTTCCGGGCTCACGCCGGCTGGTGCTGCGGCGCCCCGGCAGTCGGGTGCTCGGACGGGAGCGCGAACGAGAGCGCGAGGCCGAACCAGGCCTGCCCGGCCGCGAAGACGACCACCGACAGCGGGCCGAGGACGGGCACGAAGGGCCCCTCGAAGGCGGCGAAGGAGACCGCGCCCAGGGCGAGCAGCCATCCGGCCCCGCGCGGCAATGCCCCCGACCGCTCGGTCGCGAGACCGACGCAGGCGAGTCCGATCAACCAGAGCAGCGCGAGCCCGCCGAGCACGCGGATGGTCGCCGACCCGAGCAGGGGGCCGTCCAGCTCCAGCAGTTCCGGAGCCTCGCGCGCGAGAACCGGGAAGGCGAACGCCTCGAGGGCGGCCAGGCCGGCGGTGAGCACCAGGCCCACTACCGCGAGCACCACCCCGACCGCGCCCAGCCGGCCCATCCGGCGCCCGAGCCGCGCAGCCCAGCCGGCCAGCCCCAGCAGGGTGAGCACCACGACCAGGAGGCCGGCCGCGTGCCCGGGGCCCCAGAGCGGCTCTCTGGAGGCCGCCGCGAACCCGGTCTCGAAGATGTCGGGGTGCCACAGGACCGACAGGGTCAGCACGCCCGCCATCACCAGGCCGCGCCCGGACCAGCGGATGAAGGTGTCCACGGCTCCTCCCCTCGGCCGGGAGAGACCCCATCCTCGCGGGCGGATACCCGAGGCACCAGGCCTCAGGCGGTCAGCGCATCGATCGCCTTGTAGACCCGCTGCTCCGACACCGGACGGGGAGTGCCGACGCCCTGGGCGAAGAGCCCCACGCGCAGTTCCTCGATCATCCAGCGGACGCGGGCCACGGGATCGTCGGGCGCACCCGTCCCCGGGATCCGCGCCCGCAGCTGCTCGTACTCGGCGGTGACGGCCTCCACCTGCCGCATCCACAGCTCGTCCCGGACCGCGTTGGCCGGCAGCTTCTCCAGCCGGTAGGCCATCGCGCGCAGGTAGCGGACGAGGTCGGGCAGCCGACGGCGTCCGGCCGCCGCCACGAACCCGCGGTGCAGCAGCCCGGTCATCTGACGGCGGAGGTCGGCCACCGCGGCATCCGGGACCCGACGGCCGGGCGCCGCGCCGATCGCGACGGCGACCTCACGGGCCTGGGTCAGTACCTCCTCGACCTTCTGCACCGCGTCGACGGTCAGCCGGTGCAGCTCCGCCTTCGCGGTCCCGACGAGGGCGGTGAACGCCGCCTCGTCGCGCGGCGGACCGCCCGCGGCGGCGAGGAGCTCGTCGGCGGCGGCGTCGACGCAGTCGGCGACGAGGTCGGGGATCTCGCCGTCGGGATTGAACTGCAGCGCCAGGCGGGACCGCGGGGAGAGCGCCCGCACGACCTGCCGGACCGGCGAGCCGGCCACCAGGATCAGCAGCCGCCGTGCGCCACGCCGGGTGAGGCGCTCGGCCTCCGCCTCCGTGGGTACGACCCGGACGCCGACGGTCTCGCCCTCGTCGACCAGCGCCGGGTAGGCGGTGACCACGTGCGCGCCGCGCTGCACGTCCACGGTGCGCGGCAGGGTCCCGAACTCCCACGCGGTCAGGCCGGTCCGTTCGAGGTCGGAGGCGGCCCGGGCCAGGCTGGCCCGCGCCTTCGGCGCCACCTGCGTCCTCAGGGCGGCGAGGTCCTTGCCGGTGGCGAGGGGGCGGTGCTGGTCGTCGAGCACGCGGAAGGTGGCCCGGAGGTGGTCGGGGACCTGGTCGGGCGCCCAGGCGTCCGGCGGGATGGTCACCGCGGTGGCGCGGCGCAGCTCGCGCTCCAGCGCCGGCAGCAGGGGCTCGCCCGGATCGATGTGCGGTAGGACCTCGCGGACCCGGTCGGGGATCGGCACCAGGCCGCGCCGCAGCTGCTTGGGCAGCGTGCGCAGCAGCGCCGTCACCAGCTCCTCGCGCAGCCCGGGCACGGTGAAGGCCAGGGACTCCCCGGAGGTCTGCTGCGCCACCCCGTCCAGGACGGCGAGGGGGACGTCGACGGTGACGCCGTCCTCGGCCGCCCCGGGCGCGAAGGCGTACGACAGCGGCAGGGTCAGCCCCTGCGAGAGCCGCACCTCGTCGGGGTAGTCCTCGGCGCGCACCTGCCCGGCGGCCACGGCGTTGGTGAGCATCTCGGGCGTGAAGGTGAGCAGGTCCGGCCGGTCGCGGCGGGCGGACTTCCACCAGCGGTCGAAGTGCCGGGTCGAGACGACGTCGGCGGGGACGCGGGCGTCGTAGAGCTCGAACAGCGTCTCCTCGTCCACCCTGATGTCGCGGCGGCGGGCGCGTTCCTCCAGGGCCGCCACCTGCTCGATCGCCCGCTGGTTGTCGGTCCAGAACCGGTGGTGCGTCGTCCACTCGCCCTGGACCAGCGCGTGCCGGATGAACAGCTCGCGGGAGACCACCGGGTCGATCGAGCCGTACTGCACCCGCCGTCCCACGACCAGCGGCAGCCCGTAGAGCGTGACCCGCTCGGTGGCGACCACGGATCCCCGCTTGGCGTCCCAGCGCGGCTCCGAGTACTGCCGCTTCACCAGGTGCCCGGCCAGCCTCTCCACCGTCTCCGGGTCGATGCGCGCCACGGTGCGGGCGAACAACCGGCTGGTCTCGACGAGCTCCGCAGCCACCACCCAACGCGGCGGCTTCTTCGCCAGCGGCGTGCCGGGTGCGATCACGAACCGGGTGTTGCGCGTGCCGAGGTACTCGCGACCCGAGCGGCCTGGCTTGCCGTCCCTGCCCTTCTGCGGCTCCAGCTGGAGGCCGACGTGCGAGAGCAGGCCCGCGAGGAGCGCGGCATGGATGCCCTTCTCGTCGGGCTCGGCGGCGGGCTCCCCCACCGTCATCCCGAGGCGCCGTGCGGTGCCCCGCAGCTGGCCGTGCAGGTCCTGCCACTCGCGGATGCGCAGGTAGTGCAGGAACTCCCGCTTCACGGTCCGGCGGAACTGGTTGCCCGACAGGGCCTCCTGCTGCTCGGTGAGGTAGCGCCAGAGGTTGAGCAGCGCGAGGAAGTCGGAGTTCTCGTCGGCGAACCGGGCGTGCATCTGATCGGCGGCCTGCTGGTGCTCGCTCGGCCGCTCGCGGGGGTCCTGGATGGTGAGGCCGGCCGCGATGACCAGCACCTCCTCCAGCACACCCCGCCGGTCGGCCTCCACGACCATCCGCGCCATGCGGGGGTCCAGCGGTAGCGCGGCCAGCGCCCGACCGGTCGAGGTCAGCTTCCCGTGCTGGTCGAGGGCGTGCAGCTCCTCGAGCAGGGCGAGGCCGTCGGCGATCGCCCGGCGGTCCGGCGGGTCCACGAACGGGAAGTCGGCGACGTCCCCCAGGTCGAGGGCCGCCATCTGCAGCAGCACCGACGCGAGATTGGTGCGCAGGATCTCCGGGTCGGTGAACTCGGGTCGCGACCCGAAGTCCTCCTCCGTGTAGAGGCGGATGGCGATGCCCGGACCCAGGCGGCCGCAGCGTCCGGACCGCTGGCGCGCCGACGCCTGGCTGACCGGCTCGATCGGCAGCCGCTGCACCTTGGTCCGATGGCTGTACCGGGAGATCCGCGCCGTGCCGGGGTCGACGACGTAACGGATGCCCGGGACGGTCAGCGACGTCTCGGCGACGTTCGTGGCCAGCACGATGCGCCGGCCGGTGTGCGGCGCGAAGACGCGGTGCTGCTCGGCGGCCGAGAGACGCGAGTAGAGCGGCACGATCTCCACGGCATCGGAAGGGCGGTCGCCCTGGCCGCGCTCCTCCAGCGCGTCCTGGGTGTCGCGGATCTCGCGCTCGCCGGCGAGGAACACCAGGATGTCGCCCGGGCCCTCGGCGACCAGCTCGTCGACGGCATCGACGATCGCGGTGACCTGGTCGCGATCCGGGTCGGCCTCCGGGTCGTCCGGGTCGACGACGGGGCGGTAGCGCACCTCCACCGGGTAGGTGCGGCCGCTGACCTCGACGACGGGCGCGCCGCTGAAGTGGCCGGCCACCCGCTCGACGTCGATGGTTGCCGAGGTGATGACCAGCTTCAGGTCAGGGCGTCGGGGCAGCAGCTGGGCGAGGTAGCCCAGCAGGAAGTCGATGTTGAGGCTCCGCTCGTGCGCCTCGTCGAGGATGATCGTGTCGTACTGCCGCAGCAGCCGGTCGTGCGCGATCTCGGCGAGCAGGACGCCGTCGGTCATGAGCTTGACCAGCGTCGAGTCGCCCACCTGGTCGGTGAAGCGCATCTTGAAGCCGACGACCTCGCCCAGCGGGGTGTCCAGCTCCTCGGCGATCCGCTCGGCGACACTGCGGGCGGCAATCCGTCGCGGCTGGGTGTGGCCGATCCGGCCTCGGACGCCGCGGCCGAGCTCCAGGGCGATCTTGGGCAGCTGGGTGGTCTTCCCCGAACCCGTCTCACCCGCCACGATCACGACCTGGGCGTCCCGCAGGGCGGCGGCGATGTCGTCGCGGCGGGCGCTGACCGGGAGCTCGTCGGGGTAGGTGACGACGGGGACAGCGGCCCGGCGACGGGCGATGCGTTCCTCGGCGGCGGCGACGTCGGCGGCGATCCGCTCCCGCTGGCGCGCCCGGGCCTGGGCGTCCCGGGTCTTCCGCAGACCGTCGATCCGCCGGCGGAGCCGGTGCTCGTCGAGGAGCGTGAGCGCCGGCAGCCGGTCCCGGAGGGCGCGCTCCTCGGGAGGCAGGGGAGGGGCGCTCACGGTGGGGCTCGTGTTCCTCTCGGAGGGCGGGGTACCGGACGGGCGGATCCAGGATCCCACCGCGCAGTGCGGCGCACGTAGGGCGGATCACATCCGGTGCACCGTGCAACGGATTGCTTGTGCCGTACAACCGGTTGTAGCGTGCACCTGTTCCCGCACCCCCGGAGTCGTATGTCCACCACCCACGTCGCCCCCGGCCCGGTCGACCCCCTCGACCGGCCGGCGCAGCTGCGCGCCCTGTCGGAGCAGCTCCCCCGCTTCCTGCGCCTGGTTCAGGCGGCGAAGACCCAGTTGATCCGGGCCGACGCCCGCGACCGGGCCGCCCTCGTCCTGCTCCATCCGCTCGCCCGGCTGGGGCCCTTGCGCCAGGTCGCGCTCGCCGAGCTCCTGCACGCCGATCCCTCGACCGTCAGCCGGCACGTGGCGGCACTGGTGGAGCAGGGCCTGGTCCGCCGGGTCGCCGACGAGTCCGACGGCCGGGCGAGCCGGCTGGTTGTCACCGACGCCGGCCACGCCGCCCTGGAGACCCTGCGCCGCGAGCGGGAAGCCCAGCTGGAGCGGGTCACCGCCGACTGGGACCGGGCCGACCTGGCCACCCTCACCCGCCTCCTGGGCCGCCTGCTCGACGACATCGCCACCACCCTGCCGGGAACTCCCGACTCCGGTCTCCCCCAGCCCGGCTCCGCCGGCCCCGACGCCACGAGAGAGATTCGATGAGCCCGTCCACCCGTACCGCTGCCGGCCGGAGCGGCGCCCGCGCGGCCGCGGCCGCACCCGACGCCAGCGGTGGTTTCACCCACCGACAGATCGTCACGATCCTCGTCGGGCTCATGGTCGCGATGTTCCTGGCGGCGCTGGACCAGACCGTCGTCTCGACGGCGATCCGCACGATCGCCGACGACCTCCGGGGCTACGACCTCCAGGCCTGGGCGACGACGGCGTTCCTCATCACCTCGACGATCGCCACCCCGCTCTACGGCAAGCTCTCCGACATCTACGGGCGCCGGCCCTTCTACCTGTTCGCGATCGGCGTCTTCGTGATCGGCTCAGTCCTCTGCGGGATCGCCGACACCATGTACCAGCTGGCCGCGTTCCGGGCGGTCCAGGGCATCGGCGCCGGCGGCCTGATGTCGCTGGCCCTGGCGATCATCGGCGACATCGTGCCGCCGCGGGAGCGCTCGCGGTACCAGGGCTACTTCATGGCGGTGTTCGGCACCTCCAGCGTGCTCGGGCCGGTCATCGGCGGGTTCTTCGCGGGGCAGGGCTCGCTGCTCGGCCTCGACGGCTGGCGCTGGATCTTCTGGATCAACGTGCCCCTCGGTGCGCTGGCGTTCGTCGCCGTCTGGCGGGTGCTGCACCTGCCCCACGAACGCCGCGACCACCGCATCGACTGGCCGGGCGCCCTGGCGCTGATCACCTTCCTGGTCCCGCTGCTGATCATCGCCGAGCAGGGCCGCACCTGGGGCTGGACGTCGGGCCGGGCGCTCACCTGCTACGCCGTCGGCGCCGTGGGGTTCGCGCTGTTCGTCCTGGCCGAGCGGGCCTACGGCGACGAGGCGCTGCTGCCCCTGCGCCTGTTCCGCAACCGCAGCTTCGCCGTCAGCGGTATCGGCAGCGTCGTGATGGGCGCCGGCATGTTCGGCGGTCTCCTGCTGCTCCCCCAGTACCTGCAGATCGTGAAGGGCTCGAGCGCGACCGTCGCCGGGCTCCAGATGATCCCGCTGGTCGCCGGTATCATGACCGGCGCGATGAGCTCGGGCATCGCCATCTCCCGGACCGGCAGGTACAAGGTGTTCCCGCTCATCGGGATCGCACTGATGGTCATCGCGCTGCTGTCGATGTCGGTGGTCGTCGAGGCCGACACGTCAGTGTGGACGCTCGTGCCGTTCATGGTGCTGCTGGGCCTGGGCCTGGGCTTCAACTTCCAGCCGGTCATCCTCGCCGTCCAGAACGCCGTCTCCCCGAGGGAGATGGGGGTGGCCACCTCGTCGGTCACCTTCTTCCGGCAGATGGGCGGCACGATCGGGACGGCGGCGTTCCTGTCCATCCTGTTCACCCGCCTGCCGCAGGACATCGGTGCCGAGATCGAGAGCACGGTCCGGACGAACCCCGACCTGGCGCCGCAGTTCCAGCAGCTGGGCGGCGGCTCCCCCGACCTGTCGGACACCTCCTTCATCCAGGAGCTCCCCGCCGCAGTGGCGCAGCCGTTCAAGGCCGGGTTCTCCGACTCGATGGACGCGGTGTTCCTCATCGCCGCCTGCGTGGTCGCCGTCGGCTTCTTCGTGTTCCTGTTCCTGCCCCAGCTCGCGCTGAGCACCAAGTCGGGCATCCAGGCGCGGCAGGAGGCCGGGACCCCGGCCGAGGACGACGCCGCCGGCCAGGCCGTGCACGCGGCGGGAACAGCGGCGCCGACGTCGGTCCCGCCCCCGGCCGGTCGCCCCGGGGACGCGCCCAGCTGAGCTGCTCGCCGACGGGCGACGCCGGGTCGACGTCACCGCCCGCGCCGCCGGCCTCCGGCGCCGCGGCGACGGCCTCGCACTCAGCCAGGGCAGCGGTGAGGTCCTCGACGATCTCGGGGTGACTCCCGGCGCCGGCAGGTCGGCGGGATCCGCCCCAGTCCGGCGCGTCCGATTCCCCAGGCGTCAGGTACTCAGGTCAGGAGCGGTGGGTGGAGGACGATCTCCGTGCCGTCGGGCCGGTAGGTGCGCCATCGGCCGTCCGGTTGTCGCTCGACCCGGAAACCGTGGTGAACCTTCGTGTGGTGCCGCTCGCACAACAACGCCGCGTTGTCGAGCGTGGTCTCGCCACCGTTGATCCACTCGACGAGGTGGTGGACGTCGCAGAACCACCGCGGCGCCTCCCAGCCGGTGAAGATGCAGTGCCGGTCGCGGTGCTCGACCGCCTTGCGGATGTGCGGCGGGAAGATCCGCTCCTCGCGGCCGACGTCCAGCGGTAACCCGTCGGCATCCAGGACGATGCGGGTGATGGCGGCGTCGCAGGCGACCCATCCCGCGCGGGCTGCGGACAGCGTTGCGCCCAGCCCGGTGGTGGCGGCGCCGTGCCCGGTCGTGGGATCGGCGAGGTCGTCGAGCCCGACGGTGACGATGACGTGCGGCTTGACCGTCCGCAGCACCGGGAGTTGCCCCGAGGCCAGCCCCAGATCGCAGAGCTGCACGAGGGCATCTCCGGCGCGCTGGGCGCGCGTGCGGGTGTCGCCGGCGCAACGACCGGCGGCAGCGATGGACTCCAGCGCCGTGGCGACCTTCTCCCCGCCGACGGCGTCGAGGGTGCCTCCGATGGTCCAGGACCCATCGGGATGCTGGACCAACGTCACGGCCCGCTCCTGGGTCGGATCGGGTTCCGGCCCGTCGGGGTCCAGCTTGTCCAGGTAGTCACCCACTCCGATCTGCAGATCCCGGTGGGTGCCGATAGTGGCCAGCTGCACCAGCACGACTTCGATGTCGCCGATGTCGATGCCTTGGGTGGCGGCACGGTCGAGGTTCTCGGGCTTGGCGATCTCGGCGATCACCTCGACCTGGTCGGCGCCGATCAGCCCTTCGGCGAAGGCGCGCTCGGTGGCGGGGAGCTGTTCCAGGCGCCGACCCTGGGTGACCAGGCGCCCGGCCAGGGCGCCGGAGACCCGGCCATGCCCCCGCAGCCACGAACTCATCGTCTTGGCCCCGTCGTGCTCGGCGGAGGCGCGCGCATCAGCCCGCCGCACCGCCCGGGTCAGCTGGGCGCTGATGCGGTTGCTCGCGACGAGGAGGTCGCCGACATGAGCGAGCAGCTCGCCGTCGGACAGCCCTTCGAGATCGGTCATCGCGAGCGCGTCCAGCGCCGACCGCAGCTCGCTCATCACGCCTCCGATCAATCGAACGAGTGATCGAAGAATAGAGGCGACGTGCGACACGAACAGCACCGTTTCCCCAGCTCAGAGCCGGGTCCACAGATCTTGCACTTTCTGGACGGGACGCAGTCGGTGAGCTCGATGGGGCCTTGACCTCGCTGCCTCGCGGGCACTGCGGAGAAGATGCTGGTAGCGGTGGAGACGCCGCGGCCGCCTTGCGGGCCCATGGCCGAACACCTCCAGAACACCTCCAGGACGGTGGCCACCACCTCCTCGGCAAAGCCAGCGACACGTCCCCCCGCGAAGGACGGGGCACGGGGTGGCGCGAGGAGCCCGACGCTGCCACGGTCGTCGAGTGCTCGACGGCTTCCGCACCGTGGACGTCCCGGTCAGCAGCGACGCCGGCGAGGTGACGGTGCACGCCGCGGTCGGGGGCGACGGGCCGCCGGTCCTCCTGCTGCACGGCTTTCCGCAGACGCACGTGATGTGGCACCGCGTCGCGCCCGACCTGGCCCGGTCCCACACCGTGGTCGCCGCGGACCTGCGGGGCTACGGCGACTCCTCGAGGCCGCCGGCCGGCGACGACCACGCGGGCTACTCGTTCCGCGCGATGGCGGCGGACCAGCACGCCCTCATGACCGAGCTCGGCCACGAGCGCTACGCCGTGGTCGGGCACGACCGGGGTGCCCGGGTCGCCCACCGCCTCGCCCTCGACGCGCGGGACGCCGTCACCCATGCCGTGCTGCTCGACATCCTGCCGACCGCGCACGTCTACGACTCCGTGGACCGCCGGCTCGCCACCGCGTACTACCACTGGTTCTTCTTCATCCAGCCGGCTCCGGTGCCCGAGCGACTGATCGCCGGCGATCCCATCGGTTACCTGCACAGCCTGCTCGCCGGCTGGGGCAGCGCCCTGGACATGTACGACCCGGCTGCCCTCGCCGAGTACGAACGTTGCTTCGCCGACCCCGACGCCCGCCACGCCATGCTCGAGGACTACCGGGCCGGCGCCTCGGTCGACTACGACCTCGACCGCGCCGACGCCGCGGCCGCACGCCGGGTCGAGGCGCCGCTGCTCGTGCTGTGGGGCAGCCGCAGCGTCGTCGGGAGAGGCCCGGACGACCCGCTGGCGGTGTGGCGGTCGCGGGGCCGGGAGGTCTCCGGATCTCCCGTCGCCGCGGGCCACTTCCTGGCCGAGGAGCGGCCCGCCGAGACCCTCGCCGCGCTGCAGCAGTTCCTCCGTCCGTAGCGGGGCCTACCCTGACGCGCGTGGCCTCCTCGCTGATCCTGTCCCGCCGCGATCTCGACTTCCTGCTCCACGAGTGGCTGGACGTGGAGTCGCTGACCAAGCGGCCGCGGTTCACCGAGCACTCCCGCGAGACGTTCGACGCCGTGCTCGACCTCGCCGAGCAGATCGCCACCGAGCACTTCGCGCCGCACAACCGGAAGGCCGACGAGAACGAGCCGCGGATGGTCGACGGCAGGGTCGAGATGATCCCGGAGGTGGGCCGGGCGCTGAAGGTGTTCACCGACGCCGGGCTCATGGCCGGCAGCTTCGACGAGGAGTTCGGCGGCCTCCAGCTGCCGCACACCGTCGGCCAGGCGGTGTTCGCCTGGTTCAAGGCGGCCAACGTCGGCACCTCGGCCTATCCGTTCCTGACCATGGGCAACGCCAGGCTGCTGCTCGCCCACGGCAGCCGGGAGCAGATCGACACCTACGTGCGGCCGGAGCTGGAGGGCCGCTGGTTCGGCACGATGGCCCTGTCCGAGCCGCAGGCCGGCTCCTCGCTCGCCGACATCACCACCAAGGCCGTTCCGCAGGACGACGGCACCTACCGGCTCACCGGCAACAAGATGTGGATCTCGGGCGGCGACCACGAGCTCACCGAGAACATCGTCCACCTGGTCCTGGCCAAGATCCCCGGGGGACCGCCCGGGGTGAAGGGCATCTCGCTGTTCATCGTCCCGAAGTTCCTGGTGAACGCCGACGGCTCGCTGGGCGAGCGCAACGACGTCGTCCTCGCGGGCCTGAACCACAAGATGGGCTACCGGGGGACGACGAACACGCTGCTGAACTTCGGCGAGGGCGTGCACACCCCCGGTGGGCGGGCCGGTGCCGTCGGCTACCTCGTCGGTGAGCAGCACCGCGGCCTGTCCTACATGTTCCACATGATGAACGAGGCGCGGATCGGCGTCGGCATGGGCGCGACCGTGCTCGGCTACACCGGGTACCTGCACGCCCTCGAGTACGCCCGCACGCGCACACAGGGCCGGCCGCCGGGTGCCAAGGACCCGTCGTCGCCGCCGGTGCCGATCGTCGAGCACGCCGACGTCCGCCGGATGCTGCTCACCGCCAAGGCCTACGTGGAAGGCGGGCTGGCGCTCGGCCTGTACTGCGCCCGCCTGGTGGACGAGGAGCAGACCGCCGATTCCGCGGAGGAGCGGGCGCGCGCCCATCTCCTCCTCGACGTGCTGACCCCGATCGCGAAGGCGTGGCCCTCGCAGTGGGGCCCGGTCGCCGACGACCTCGCCATCCAGGTGCACGGCGGGTACGGCTACACCCGCGACTACCCCGTCGAGCAGTTCTACCGGGACAACCGGCTCAACCCGATCCACGAGGGGACCCAGGGCATCCAGTCGCTGGACCTGCTGGGCCGCAAGGTGGTGATGCAGGGGGGTGCGGGGCTGACGCTGCTCGGGGAGACGATCACCGCCACCACGGCCCGGGCCGCCGGCACGGAGTGGGCGGGCTTCGCCGCCGACCTCGACGACGCGGTCGCCCGGCTGCGCTCGGTGACCGCGACGCTGTGGGGGGCCGGCGACCCCGAGGTCACCTTGGCCAACTCGCACGTGTACCTGGAGGCGGCCGGGCACCTCGTCGTCGCCTGGCTGTGGCTGGAGCAGGCGCTCGCCACCGGGACCGCCGACTCGGACTTCCACCAGGGCAAGCGGCAGGCGGCCCGGTTCTTCTGGCGGTGGGAGCTGCCGCGGGTGCACCGGCGCCTCGACCTGCTGGAGTCGCTGGACCGCACGGTGCTCGACACGCCCGAACGATGGCTCTGAAGAGGATGCCTGAACCCCGTTGCCCCACCGCTCGCCCGCTCGCGGTGAGCCTCTGGACGGGACCTCAGGCCTTCACGATGTCAGGGCGGGACATGGAACGGGGCCGCTGGACATGACAGCGCCCCGGCCCTCGGGAGGAGGGCGCGGGGCGCGCTGTCGTGCGTCGACGGTCGGTCAGGCGGTTGCGGCACCCACGGGCTCGGCGGTGGCCGGCCGGGAACCGGAGGCCAGCTCGGCGCGCTCGGCTTCGTAGCGAGCGGTGGACCGGGTGCCCATCGCGATGACCAGGGCCGTCAGGACCAGGAACCCGAGCAGGGTCACGGTCGGCCACACCATCATCTTGTTCTCCCCCATGCTGTCGTGTGCACCGCCGGGACAGCGCGGAACACGTCGTGGGAACTGTGTCCCCCGCACGTCGAGGTCTCAATCGTCGAGTTGGGTACTTCACCTGACGGAGTGTGACCGGCTTCACCCATATCGGCTGGTGACCGCACCCACTTGAGTTCTCCGGCGCCGTGGTCTGATCGACGGCGTGCCCCCGCGTCCCGATGCAGCAGCCGAGGACGTCGCCGTCCGCCCCGGGCTGCTGGTCCTGGCGCTGGCGCTCGGGGTCACCACGCTGTCGCTGCTGCAGAGTCTCGTCGTGCCTGTCCTCGGGACCATCGAGGACCAGCTCGGCGTCTCCCCCGGCGCCGCCGGCTGGGTGCTGACGGCCAACCTGCTCGCCGCCGCCGTGCTCACCCCGGTCCTCGGCCGCCTGGGCGACCTGCGCGGCGAGCGACCGGTCATCCTCGGGATCCTGGCCGTCGTCGCCCTCGGCACCCTGCTCGCCATCGTCACCGAGTCCCTGCCGCTGCTGCTGCTCGGGCGGATCCTGCAGGGCGCGTCGTACGGGCTCTTCCCCCTGTCGATCAGCGTGCTCCGCCGTGAGCTGCCCGAGGCGAGGCTCGGCGTCGCCATGTCGGTGGTGAGCAGCACCCTCGCCGTCGGCGGAGTGGTCGGCCTCGTCGCGACCGGCCTGCTGATCGGCGACGGCGGGGACTACCGACCGCCGTTCTGGATCGGGCTCGGGGTCACGCTGGCGTCGCTGCTGCTGGCCTGGCGACTGCTCCCGCGCCGGGCGTCCTCCGGCTCCGGCCGCGTCGACTGGTGGGGAGCCGCCGTCCTGGGCGCGGGCCTGGTCCTCCTCCTGCTGCCGGTCTCGCAGGGCAACGCCTGGGGTTGGGGGTCACCAGGGGTGCTGGGCTGCCTGGCCGGCTCGGCGGTCGTGCTCGCCGGCTGGGTGCTCCTCCAGCGGCGGACGGCGCACCCGCTCGTGCGGCCGGCGATGCTGGCCGACCGGCGCACGATCGTGCCCAACGTCGCGGGGCTCATGACCGGGATCGCGCTGTTCGCCTCGTTCCTCGCCGTCCTGCAGTACGTGCAGGCGCCGCCGGAGGTCGCCGGGTACGGCTTCGGCGCCTCGGTGCTGGAGGCGTCGGTGGTGTACCTGCTGCCCGGGGGTGTCGTCGGCATCGTGCTGGCCCCGCTCGCCGGGCGGGTGGTGACCCGCCTGGGCGCGCTGCCGACGCTGCTGGCCGGTGCCGGCTCCGGCGTCGCCGGGTTCCTGCTGCTGGCCTTCCTCCGCGGCGAGCCCTGGCTGGTCGTCGCCGCCGGGGTGCTGACCCAGCTGTCGGTGACGGTGGCCTACGCCGCCCTCCCGGCGCTCGTCGTCCAGGCGGTGCGCGAGGACGAGACCGGTGTGGCCAACGCCGTGAATTCCATCGCGCGGTCGGTCGGGCAGGCTCTCGGCAGCACGGTGGCGGTGACCCTGATCGCGGCCACGCTGGACCCGGCCACCGGGTTCCCCCGGGCGATGGCCTTCACCGGGGTGGCCCTGATCGGTGCCCTCGCCACGCTGGCGGTGGTGGTCGCGGCCGCCGTCGGGCTGGTCGCCGACCGGCGCTGGGGCACCGGCCGCCGCCCCGATCCGCTGGCCGCCATGGAAGAGGCGACGGCGCGGGCCGGGGAGTGGTCGCCGGTGTCGGGCATCCGCTGAGCGACACGCCCGATCAGGTGGCGCGGCATGGAACCGGTCCGTTCGGGGAATCGGAGAGCCGACTTCCCGTCGGCGGTATCCATCTCCGCCCGCCACCCGCCATTGGAGGACCACATGGCCCGAGCCCCCGGCTCGCACAGCCGCACCGCGGAGACCCAGTTCCACGGCAACACCGCCAAGGCGGGCGACCCGGCGCCCGAGACCGACGAGATCAGCGGCACCCGCGCCGACTTCGCGCCGAAGGGTGCCGACCCGAGCCCCACGACCGGCGGCACGATCAAGCGGACGCTCAAGGAGTTCAGCGAGGACGGCCTCACCGACTGGGCCGCGGCGCTCACCTACTACGGCGTCCTGGCGCTCTTCCCCGCGCTGATCGCGCTGCTGTCGATCATCGGCCTGCTGACCGATCCTCGGACGCTCACCGACGCGCTCACCGCGGTCGTGCCCGAGAGCGCCGCCAACACGCTCAACCCGGTCATCGAGCAGCTCGCCGGCAACACCGCACCCGTGGGCTTCGGCCTCGTCCTCGGTCTCGCGGGCGCCGTCTGGTCGGCGTCGGGCTACGTCGGCGCGTTCACCCGCGCCGCCAACGTGGTCTACGAGACGCCCGAAGGCCGCAAGATCTGGAAGCTCAAGCCGCTGCAGCTGCTCGTCACGCTCATCGGCATCCTCTTCGCCGCCGTGATCGTCTCGATGCTGGTGCTGAGCGGGCCGGTCGTCGGCGCCATCGGCCGGGCGATCGGGCTGGGCGAGACCGCCATGACGATCTGGAACGTCGTCAAGTGGCCGGTCATGGTCGTCCTCCTGGCCCTGATGATCGCCGTCCTCTACTACTCGACGCCCAACGTGAAGCTGCGCGGCTTCAAGTGGGTGAGCCCGGGTGCGGGCGTCGCGATCCTGGTGGCCGTGGTCGCCTCGGCCGCGTTCGCGTTCTACGTCGCGAACTTCGGCAGCTACAACAAGACCTACGGCGCGCTCGCCGGCGTCGTGATCTTCCTGATCTGGTTCTGGCTGATCAACCTGGCGCTGCTGTTCGGCATCGAGATGGACGCCGAGATGGAACGCACCAAGGAGCTCAAGGAGGGCGTGCCCCGGGCGGATAAGGAGATCCAGCTCGACGCCCGCGAGAACCCGAAGGACAAGCAGACGACGTAACACCCGGCCTGCACGACACCACGCGGTGGCCCTCTCCCGCTCCGGGAGAGGGCCACCGTTGCGTGTGCGGCTTCCCGTACCGAGAGCTGGGGCCTTCGGTGCAGGAAGCGGTCCGGTTCGCGGCCTCAGCGGCTCGTCGGAGGCCGGTCCCCCCTGCGGGACAGCGGCGCGCGCTCCACCAGGCCCGCCAGGCCGGCCAGGCCCGTGCTGACCGCCTTCCCGACCGGCACCAGCTGCTCCGGTGCGCGGCGCACCCCGGCGTCGACCAGGTCGCGGGTCCGGTCCAGGAGCGACAACGGCAGACCGGAGAGGGCGTTGCCCAGGGGCCGGCGGGACACGGTGGGGTGCGGGCGGGTCGGCGAGAGCCGCCGCATCAGCTCCCAGCGCCGGCCCAGCCGCCGCAGCTCCTCGACACCGACCGCCGCCTGCAGCCGCGGGAACAACTCGTCCTCCTCGTCACGGACGTCCTCGCGCAGGACCTCCACCAGGCGGGCCAGCCGGCCGGGCCGGCGGGGATCATCGGGCCCGTCGGCCTCCAGGGCGCTGACCAGCTCGTTGACCTCCTGGTGCTCCTTCTCGATCCGCAGCGTGAGGGCGTCCCCGTCGGGGAGCACACGGCGCACGACCGGCCACAGCACCGTCTCCTCGGCGAACGCGTGGCTGAACACCAGCCGGTCGACGCGCGAGAGCACAGCCTCCTGCGCCGTGCCGGTGGTGCCGTCGAGCTCGTGCAGGAGCCGGTCGAGCTCGATGTGGTCGGCCCGCTGGCGCGCCAGGACGCTGCCCGGCCCGCCCAGCTCGTCGACGGTCTGGTGGGCGATGGAACGGGGCACGGCGCGGACCTCCGGGGTGGGCTCGGGTGAGCCCGTCCAGTGCCCGCCAGGCGCCACCTGCATGCCTCGGGTTGGCGGCCGGGCAGCCGGGGGTAGATGGGGCGCGTGACCGCCGAAGCGAAGATCGTCACATCGGACTTCTACGACCTCGAGGCGCTCCTCGACGAGGAGGACCGGGCGCTGCTGCTCCGGGTCCGTGCGTTCATGGACGAGCAGGTCCAGCCCGTCATCAACGACTACTGGACCCGGGGCAGGTTCCCGATGGAACTGGTCCCCGGCCTCGCGAAACTGGGCATCGCCGGCCTCCAGTACACCGGCTACGGCTGTCCGGGCCGGTCACCCCTCATCGACGGCATGGTCGCCATGGAGCTCTCCCGGGGCGATCCGTCGATGGCCACGTTCATGGGCGTCCACGGCGGGCTGGCCATGGGCACGCTCTACCTGTGCGGCTCCGAGGAGCAGAAGGAGCGCTGGCTGCCGCCGATGGCCCGCCTGGAGATGATCGGGGCCTTCGGGCTGACCGAGCCCGACCACGGCTCCGACGTGGCCCGCGGCATCCAGACGACGGCCCGCCGCGACGGCGACGGGTGGCTGCTCAACGGGCAGAAGAAGTGGATCGGGAACGCCAGCTTCGCCGACCTGGTCATCATCTGGGCCCGCGACGAGGAGACCGACCGGGTCCTCGGTTTCGTCGTCGAGAAGGACACCCCGGGGTTCACCACGGTCGACCTCGAGGACAAGATCGCGCTGCGGGCAGTGCAGAACGCGCTGATCACGCTCGAGGACGTGCGGGTGCCGGAGGAGAACCGGCTGCAGGAGGCGCGCAGCTTCCGGGAGACGGCGAACGTGCTCCGGATGACCCGCGCCGGCGTCGCCTGGTCGGCGGTCGGCTGCTCGCGGGGCGCCTACGAGCACGCGTTGCGCTACGCCATGGGGCGCACCCAGTTCGGTGAGCCGATCGTCCGGTTCCAGCTCGTGCAGGATCTCCTGGTGCGGATGCTGGGCAACATCACCGCGTCCGCTGCCATGTGCGCCCGGCTGTCCCAGCTGCAGGCCGAGCACCGCATGACCGACGAGCAGGCCTCGATGGCCAAGGCGTTCTGCACCGTCCGGATGCGCGAGACCGTCGGCTGGGCCCGGGAGCTCATGGGCGGGAACGGGATCCTGCTGGAGAACCACGTGGGCCGGTACGTCGCCGACGCCGAGGCCATCTACTCCTATGAGGGCACCCGCGAGGTGAACACACTGATCGTGGGCCGGGCGGTCACCGGCGTCGGCGCCATCGTCTGAGGGCTCCCGAGGCTGCGGGAACCGCACGGACACGGTAAGGAGGGCGGATGCGGATCGAACTGGCCTACGGAGAGAGCGGCCTCGCCGTCGACCTGCCCGACGACCGGACGACGGTCATCGAGCCGCGCTACCTGCCCGGCGCGCCGGATCCCGCCGCGGTCCTGCGGTCGGCGCTGCGCGAGCCGGTGGCCGGCCCGCCGCTGCGTGAGCTCGTGCGGCCGGGCCAGACCGTGGCCATCTCCATCTGCGACGGCACCCGGGCGCAGCCGCGGGACCTCATGGTCCCGGCCGTGCTGGAGGAGCTCGCCGGCATCGTCGACCTCGACGACGTGGTCGTGCTCGTGGCCACCGGCACCCACCGCGGCAACACCGAGGCGGAGCTCCGGGCCATGCTCGGGGCCGACGTCGTCGACCGCGTGCACGTCCTCAACCACGACGCGCGCGACGACGCGTCCCTGGTGTGGATGGGCCGGCACGGCAACGGCGTGCCGGTCTGGCTCAACCGCCACTGGGTGGAGGCCGACGTCCGGATCACCACGGGCTTCGTCGAGCCGCACTTCTTCGCCGGGTTCAGCGGGGGCCCGAAGCTGACCGTGCCGGGACTCGCCGGCCTCGAGACCGTCCTCACCCTGCACGATGCACGGCGCATCGGGTCGCCCGATGCCGTGTGGGGCGTCTGCGAGGGCAACCCCGTGCACGACGACATCCGGGCGGTCGTGGCCGCGGTCGGCCGCGTCGACTTCGGCTTCGACGTCACGCTGAACAGGGAACAGCAGATCGTGGGCGCCTTCGGCGGCGAGCTCTTCGCCATGCACGCCGCGGCGCGGGAGGCGGCCCGGGAGCAGGCGATGGCGCCGGTGCCCGGACGGTTCGACGTCGTCGTCACGACCAACTCCGGGTTCCCCCTGGACCAGAACCTCTACCAGGCGGTGAAGGGCATCTCCGCGGCGGCCACGGTGGTGAAGGACGGCGGCGCGATCATCTGCGCGGCCGAGTGCCGGGACGGGTTCCCCAACCACGGCTCCTACCGCGAGGTGCTCGAGTCCGCCGATTCGCCGCAGGCGCTCCTCGACCTGATCGAGAACCGGGCGCGGACGGTTCCCGACCAGTGGCAGGTGCAGGTGCAGGCCAAGGTGCAGAGCCGCGCGCGGGTCATCATGCACACGTCCTACCTCTCCGACCACGCCCTGGAGGCGGCCCACCTGGAGCAGACGCACGACATCGGCGCCACGGTGCAGGAGCTGCTCGCGGCCGCCGGACCGGACGCCCGGGTGTGCGTGCTACCGGAGGGACCGCAGACGATCCCCTATGTCAGCGCCGACAGCTTCGCTGACATCAGATGAGTTCTTGACGGCGGCACCTGCCGCTCCCTACCCTCGGTGGCACACGCAGTCTGCCGATGGAGGTCGTCGGATCCGTGACTTCCGTCGATGCCGGCCCTCGCCGCCCGGCCGTCCTCACCGACGACCGGGGCGGTGCCGCTGACGCTGCCGCGCCGCTCGCAGGGGACCCCGAGACGGCATTCACGACGCCTTCCGACCACGACCACGCCGCGGTGGATGACGCCACGGTGAAGAATCTGGGGTCGCGGACCGGCGCCGACGCCAGGAACGGGCTGCCCGGCGTACGGACGGGCTCGGACCGCGGGACGGCCTCCGGCAGCGGGCGGAACGGCCACGACGGCCTCGCCGAGGCCGTCGGCGTGGGGACGGCGCGGGCGCAGGCTCGCGCGGTCGCCCGCTCGTGACCGGTCAGCAACCAACAACGGCGGGAGATGCGATGACCGACGACGGCGGCAGGAACCTCGGGCCGTTCGAAGCACTGCGCGGCCTCGAGTTCGACGCTCCCTTCCCGAACCTCATCCCGGTCCGGCAGGACTTCGACGCCACGCGGCTGGACGACGTGGCGGCGGCCACCACGGAGGCGCTCGAGCCCCTGCGGTCGCGGGTGCGCCCGGGGATGAGCGTCGCCATCACCGCGGGCAGCCGGGGGATCCACGACAAGCCGGCAGTCGTGCGGGCCGCCGGGGCGTGGCTGCGCTCGGTCGGGGCCGAGCCGTTCGTCGTCCCGGCCATGGGCTCGCACGGGGGCGCCACCGCCGAGGGCCAGCTGCAGATGCTGGCCGACCTCGGCATGACCGAGGAGTACCTCGGCATGCCGATCCACGCCACGATGGAGACCGTCGAGCTGGACCGGCTGCCCGGCGGCCCCGCCGTGCACCTGGACGCCCACGCCGCCAAGGCGGACGCGATCCTCGCCGTCAACCGGATCAAGGCGCACACCGACTTCAAGGGCGAGATCGAGAGCGGGATCGCCAAGATCATCGCGATCGGCCTGGGCAAGCGGCGGGGCGCGGAGGGCATCCACGCCTACGGCCCGGCGAACCTGGGCGTATGGATCCCGCGCGTGGCGCGGCGCATCGTGGATACCGGGAAGGTCCTCGGCGGTCTGGGCATCATCGAGAACGCCTACGACCGCGCGGCGCAGATCTCGCTGCTGGAGCCGGAGGACATCGCCGGCGACGGCGAGGCCCGGCTGCTCGACGAGGCGAAGAAGTCGATGGCGACCCTGCCCTTCGACGAGATCGACGTCGCGGTCATCGACGCCATGGGCAAGAACGTGTCCGGCTCCGGGATGGATCCCAACGTCATCGGCCGCATGATGATCCGCGGCACCCCCGACCTCCCGCGCCCGCGGATCACCAACATCGCCGTGCTGGACGTCACCGACATCTCCCACGGCAACGTGGTCGGCCTGGGCCTGGCCGACTTCATCCCGTTCCGCATCCTCGAGAAGGTTGATCTGCGGATCACCTACATCAACGCGATGACCGCGGGCCTGGGCGGCCCGCAGCGCGCCCAGGTGCCCATGGCGATGGCCACGGACAGGAGCGCCGTGGCCGCCGCGATGCTGACCTGCGGGCGGGCGGAGCTCCACGGGATCTCGCTCGTCCGCATGCGCAACACCCTCGACCTCGAGCACCTCCTGGTGTCGGAGAACCTCCGCGACCAGGTGCGCGACCACCCGAGGCTGGAGGTCACCGGCGATCCGCGGCCCATGCGATTCGACGGCGACGGGCAGCTGGAGCCCTGGTGACACCGACCGACCGACACACCCCCTCAGAACCGGAGAAGAGACGATGACCCTGGCAGCGACCTTCGAGCAGATCGGCGTGCACCTGCACCCGTCCGACAACGTGGTCGTCGCCTCGCGCGACCTGGAGGAGGGCGCGGCCGCCGGCGGCGTCACCGTGCGGGCGGCCGTTCCCCGTGGCCACAAGGTCGCGGTCGCGCCGATCGCCGCCGGAGAGCCCGTCCGCAAGTACAACCAGATCATCGGTTTCGCGACGACGGCCATCCAGCCCGGCGACCACGTGCACACCCACAACGTCGAGTTCCGGGCCTTCGAGCGCGACTACGCATTCGGCGCCGACGTGGTGCCGACGGAGATGGTCCCCGAGAGCGAGCGGGCCACCTTCCAGGGCATCGTGCGGGCCGACGGCAAGGTCGCCACCCGCAACTACATCGGCATCCTCACCTCGGTGAACTGCTCGGCCACCACCGCCAAGCTGATCGCCGACCAGTTCCGCTCCCCCGGGCTGCTGGACGAGTTCCCGAACGTCGACGGCGTCGTGGCCCTCGCCCACGGCGCCGGCTGCGGGATGGCCAGTTCGGGCGAGGGCTTCGACGTCCTCCAGCGCACGCTCACCGGCTATGCCGAGCACCCGAACTTCGCCGGCTTCCTGATGTTGGGCCTCGGCTGCGAGGTGAACCAGGTCGCGAGCCTGGCGGAGAAGTGGCAGCTCGACAGCACCAAGCTGGTCCAGACGATGACCATCCAGGAGCAGGGCGGCACCGCAGCCACCGTCCGCGCCGGCGTGGCCGCCATCCGGGAGATGCTGCCGCTGGCCAACCAGGTCAGCCGCACCACCGTTCCGGCGAGCGAGCTGATCCTCGGCCTGAACTGCGGCGGCTCGGACGCCTACTCCGGCATCACCGCCAACCCGGCCCTCGGTGCCGCGGTGGACCTGCTGGTGCGCCACGGCGGGACCGCCGTCCTCGGTGAGACCCCGGAGATCTACGGGGCCGAGCACCTGCTGACCCGCCGCGCGGTGAGCCAGGAGGTCGGCGACAAGCTCGTCGACCTGATCAAGTGGTGGGAGAAGTACACGGCCGACAACGGCGGCTCCATGGACAACAACCCCTCCCCCGGCAACAAGGCCGGTGGTCTCACCACCATCCTGGAGAAGTCGCTGGGCGCCGTCGCCAAGGGCGGGACGACCAACCTCACCGACGTCTACAAGTACGCCGAGAAGGTGACCGCCAAGGGCTTCACGTTCATGGACACCCCCGGGTACGACCCGGTCTCCGTCACCGGGATCGTGGCGGGCGGGGCGACGGTCATGTGCTTCACGACCGGCCGTGGTTCGGTGCTGGGCTGCAAGCCGACGCCCAGCCTGAAGCTGGCGACCAACACCGAGATGTACGAGCGCATGTCCGGCGACATGGACCTCAACTGCGGCGTGATCATGGACGGCGAGGCGAGCGTCCAGGAGGTCGGCGCGCGGTTGTTCCAGCTCATCCTGGACACCGCCTCGGGTCGCAAGACGCTCAGCGAGGAACTCGGGTTCGGCCAGGAGGAGTTCGTCCCGTGGCAGCTCGGCGCGGTGATGTGACAGGCCGGTGAGGCCATGCCGAGGTGCTGCGCGGCGAGCGGCTCAGTACGTGCCGCTTGCCGCGCAGCACCTCGGGCACGTCGTGGCTCAGCGCTTGCCGCGCAGCACCTCGATGAGGTTGGAGTCGTCGGCCGGCCCCAGACCGGCCCGGCGCCCGGTCAGGTAGAGCTGCTCGGCGACGGAGGCCAGCGGCGCCGGGTAGACGTTCTCGCGGGCGGCGGCCAGCACCAGGCCCATGTCCTTGACGAAGATGTCGAGGGCGCTCTTCACCTGCTCCCCCGCGCCGTGCACCATGCGGCTCCCGCGGTCGTCGAGCATGAACGAGGCCGCTGCGCCGTGCCGGATGACCTCCCAGCAGGCCTCCGCGTCCAGGCCGAGGGCCTCGGCGTAGGCCAGGCCCTCGGCCGCGGCCGCGATGTGGACGCCGCACAGGAGCTGGTTGACCAGCTTGACCTTCTGCCCGTCACCGGGAGCGGCGCCCACCACCGGGGCCCGGCTCGACATGGCATCCAGGAGAGGCGCGACCGCGGCGACCGCCTCCTCGGGACCGCTGACCATCATCAGCAGCTCGCCGGTGGTCGCGCGGGCCACCCCACCAGACACCGGCGCGTCGACCAGGTGCACGCCCTGCTCGGCGAGGCGGGCGGCGATCGCCTGCACGACGGCCGGCCCGACGGTGGCCATGATCAGGACGACCGCGCCCGGTCGCAGTTCCGGCGCGGCGCCCCGATTGCCGAACAGGACGTCGTCGGCCTGCGCGCCGGTCGCGACCATCACGGCCAGCACGTCGCAGCCGGCCGCGGCCTCCGCGGGCGACGCCGCCGCCTCGGCACCGTCGCCCAGCGCCGCCACGGCGGCCGGATCGACGTCGTAGCCGACCACCCGGTGCCCGCCGTCCAGGAGCCGGGCGGCCATCGGCCGACCCATCGCGCCCAGCCCGATCCAGCCCACCTGCGTCATGCCACCCGCTCCCTCGTCGTCACCGTCGTACGTTCGTGTGGTTCAGTCCGCTGCCGCGGAGGATCCCCGGCCGGTCACCACGTCGACGACGTGGGCCAGCGCCCGGGCGTCGCCCACGTTGCCGGCGAAGACGACGTAGGGAACACCGACCGCGCCCTCCGCCGCCTCCACGGGGCGCAGCACGGAGACCATGCCCGGCAGGAGCTGCCCGAGGACCTCGGCGCGCCGGATGCCCAGGCCCTCCACGGCCACGTCGTGGGAGGTGATCCCGCCCTTGGCGACGACCCAGGCCGGCGCGCCGGGGAGCGCCGCCCGCACGACGGAGGTGACGCCCGCGGACACGGCGCGGGCGATGGCCAGGCTGTCGTCCGCGCCGGTTCCGCGGACGAGGTCCCGGCTGGTGAGCAGCAGCACGTCGCTGTCGACGAGGGCGGCCCGCACCCGAGCGGCCGTCTCGGCGATGTGGTCGTCCCGCCGCCGAGGGTCCAGCAGGGCCGGCACGGAGAGCTCGATCCGCTCGAGATGTCCCCGTTCCTCGGCGGCCGCCACCTGCAGGCTGGTCAGCCCGACATGGGAGCCGACGACGAGGAGACCGTGGCCACCGGGGTGGCCCTGCGGCCAGATGTCACCGGTCCGGAGAGGAGCACGGGGCTCGATGCCGGCGATGGCGCGCATGAACGACGGGCCGACGCGGTACACGAACGACCTGCCGGCCCGGCGGGCCTCGATCAGGCCGAGGACGACGACCTCCAGATCGGCGTAGTCGGTGGCGTTGACGACGACGTACGCGCCGCCGCTGACCTTCCCGAGGATCTCGGCCACCCGGTCGGGGCCGCCGACCCTGATGTCGTGGAGCGTGAGGCTGACCACCTCGTCGGGGCGCAGCCGCCCGCCACTCTTCTCGGCCACGAATTCCCGCAGGTTCGACCGGGTGTAGCCGAAGCTGGCGTCGCGGGCGAACTCCGTGTCGGCCACCGGGACGGGAACCCCGTCGACGGTGGCGTAGTGCACGTCACCGGCCGTGAAGCGACCGGCCTCGAAGAAGGCCGGGACCAGCAGTACGCCGTCGACCGGCCGGCCCGTCTCGCGCAGGTGCACGTCGACCAGAGCCTGCATCTCAGCGACGACGTGGCCGCGCAGCGTGGAGTCGCTGCGGCTGACGAGGTCGACCGGTGCCGCCAAGGGCCCCATGGTCGTCAGGACGTCGGTGGCCACCTCCGCGGTGAGCCGCACCGCCTCGCGCTCGGGCAGGCTCCGGGTGTTGGTCAGCACGAAACA
The DNA here is from genome assembly GCF_042682525.1 of Blastococcus deserti. Taxonomy (NCBI): domain Bacteria; kingdom Bacillati; phylum Actinomycetota; class Actinomycetes; order Geodermatophilales; family Geodermatophilaceae; genus Blastococcus; species Blastococcus deserti. The sequence goes on along the minus strand of NZ_JBHUHP010000001.1, from coordinate 64,312 downwards.
GGTGGCCCCGGGCTCGGCCAGCGCCCGGGCGTACTCGGCGGCGTCCAGGGCGGTGACGACGTCCATCCCGTACACGCACTGCGAACCGGTGGGGTCGTCGTCCAGGACGACGGTCCGGCGGCCCTCGGCCTCCCGGCTGCTGCGGATCCGAGCCCGGGCATCGGGGATCCGGAGGGGATCAGGGAGCGCGTCCGGACCTGCGTCGATCAACCGGTGCCTCCGGGGTGGTGAACGGATCTGACATCTGACATGTTCGGCGGTGCGACACAGGTGCGTCAAGGGCTGCCCGCCGCCCTTGTACCGTGGCGCCATGCGTCCCGGTCGAGCCGATCTCGTGGCCGACCAGTTGCTCCAGCTGGTCCTGGACGGAACGTTCCCGATCGGCGGCACCCTGCCCAGCGAGGCCGAGCTGGCCGACCGCTTCGGCGTCAGCCGGCTGACCGTGCGAGAGGCGATCCGCTCCCTGGCCTCGACCCGTGTCATTCACGTGCGCCAGGGTCGCTCCAGCACCGTGAACCCCGCGGAGGAATGGTCCCCCCTGGACGGCCGGCTCCTGGTCGCTCGCAGCCGGCTGCACCCGGACGCCCTGTTGCTGCCGATGCGGCTCCTCGAGGCGCGGCGCGCCGTCGAGGTGGCCATCGCGGAGCTCGCCGCGCAGCGTCGTCAGGACGTGCACGTGGAGCGGCTGGCGGCGTCGCACGACGACATGGCGCGGGCCCACGGGGAGGGCGACGTCGGCGCCGTGGCCGAGGCCGACCTCGCGTTCCACGGATTGCTGTTCGAGGCGGCGGACAACGTGTTCCTGAAGGCGCTCTTCGAGCCGCTGGCCTCGGCGCTGCGGAGCCTGCGCCGGGAGACCTCCTCGGTGCCCGAGATCGTCGGGCACGCCCTGGACCACCACGCCGCCATCCTCGCGGCGGTCACGGACGGGGACGCCGGGGCGGCGGGGAACGCCATGCGGGCGCACCTGCTGCAGACCGAGGAGGACATCGAGCGCCACCTGGGCGGCCAGGCCGCCACGGCCGCGTCGCTCGGCTGATCGCGGCACCGTCCCGGACCCGGTGGCCGCGGCCGACCCGCCGCCCGGGGGCCGCGATGCGCAACGGGGGAGGCCGCCGACGGCGACCTCCCCCGCTGATGCGGTCGGCGGAACTCAGGCGAGCGAGAACCCGAAGACGCTCGCCAGGGTGTAGAGGCCCAGCAGCGCGATCGCGATGCTGCTCACGACGAGCGCCGCGTTGAACAGCGTGCTGCCGTACACCCGCCGGTCGGTCTCGGTCTTCCGCAGGTACCAGACGGCGATCACGGCGGCGACCAGGAAGATGCCCGTCATGACGCCGCCGATCTGCACCATGATCACCGGCGACTGGATCGTGAGGTACGCGACGGCCCAGATGATGGGCAGGGCGACCGTGAAGATCCGGATCCAGCGCAGCCGCGCGACCGAGTCCTGCCAGTCGAGCACGCCCATGGTGGCGAGCAGGTTCACGTACATCCGCGACCAGCTCGGGATGGCGGCCCACATCGTGGAGCCCAGGACCGCGATGGCGCCGATGAGGAACAGGATGCTCGACCACTGGCCGAGGGTGTCGGTGTAGATGCGGGACAGCGTGGTGATCATGCCGTTGCCCTCGGGGACCAGGCCCTGGGGGTTGAGCACCGCGGCGCCCATCAGGTAGAAGGCCAGCGTGCCGAAGGTGTAGACGACCCAGGACACGGCGGCGTCCTTGTACATGACCTTGATCCACCCGTTGGCCCGACGCGCCCACTCCTCGCTGCCGTCGTTCGGGCCGGTCCAGCGGGCGTAGCCCTTCTCGACGCACCAGTAGGTGTAGAAGGTGATCTCGTCGGCGCCCACGCCCGTGATACCGAACATGGCGATCGCCGCACCCAGGGCCCCGGCCGGGATCAGGAAGGTGAGGCCACTGGCGAGGTCGTCGCCACCGTAGGCGAACGGCGTGAAGGGCAGCCCCAGCGCGATCAGCACCGTGACGATGGAGAAGACGACGACCAGGAAGACCGCGCCGCGCTCGATGAGCGAGTACTTGTTCTTGTAGAGCATCGCGATGCTGAAGGCGGCGACCACGATCGTCCACACGAGCAGATGGGAGAACGAGAGCGGGTCGCCCCCGAAGGGGAACAGGATGCTGAAGGCGACGGCGACGCCGCCGATGATGCCGCCCAGCTGGAGGAGCTTGCTCAGCGCGAGCAGCATCCAGAGGACGTTCACCCAGCCCATGCGGCCGACCTTCGGCGGCACCTTGTTGTAGCCGGTGATGGCCGGCTGCCCCGTGGCGATGGTCCACCGCGCCAGCTCCACCTGGACGGCCACCTTCACCAGCGTGCTGAAGATGACGAGCCACAGCAGGGCGAACCCCGCCTCGGCGCCCAGGGCCGTCGTGGCGATGAGCTCACCGGAGCCCACGATCGAGGCGCTCAGGATCAGCCCGGGGCCGAGGTACTTGAAGCTGGCCTTCCAGCCGACGGGCGGCTCCTTGATGCCTTCCGGCGTCAGGGTGTACGGGTCCACCCGGTCGACGTCGGTCACTACGTTGGCCATGCCGGCTCCTTGCAACTCATCAGTCATCAGATGTGATGGGGATCATGCGGAACGGTCAGGCCGGTCGTCAACGGTTACCGGCAAGTTTCCTCAAACCGTTGCCTTCGCCGGCCGGCTCCCGCGCGCGCGTGCCCGTTGCGGTCACCGACCGTGAGCGGCAGGGGGCGCGCCGGCACCCCGACGTCCCGCCCGTGGGGACGTCGGGTCACCTGGCGGGACCGCCGACGCCCGCGGCTGGGCCGCGGGCGTCGGTGGGCGACGGTCCCGCGCGACACGCGCGCAGCGCCACCCGCTCCCGGGAGGGAACACCCCCGCGATCAGTGGTTGTCCCTGGGCACGCCCATGGACTGGGCGATGCGCTGGTAGGCGACCGCCGGCTTGAGGACCATGCCCTCGGAGAGCTGGTCGACCATGGAGCGCTGGATCTCCTGCCAGGGCGTCTGCGACGCAGGGACCGGGAAGCCCCCCTTCGCGGCGAGATCCCGGATCCGCGCCCCGAGTTCCTCGTCGCTGAGCAGGACGTCGGCCCGGCGCTGGTTGAGGTCGATCCGCACCCTGTCCCCCGTCCGCAGGACGGCGAGCCCCCCGCCGAGGGCGGCCTCCGGCGAGGCGTTCAGGATGGACGGCGACCCCGAGGTACCGGACTGCCGGCCGTCCCCCACGCAGGGGAGGTTGTGGACGCCCCGCTTGATCAGCGCCGCGGGCGGCTGCATGTTGACCACTTCCGCCGCCCCCGGATAGCCCAGCGGACCGGCACCTCGGATGAACAGGATGCAGCCCTCGTCGATGGCGAGGTCCGGGTCGTCGATCCGGGCGTGGTAGTCCTCGGGCCCCTCGAAGACGATGGCCCGGCCCTCGAAGCAGTTCGGGTGCTGCGGGTCGGAGAGATAGCGCTCGCGGAACTCCGCGGAGATGACGCTGGTCTTCATGATGGCGCTGTCGAACAGGTTGCCGCCGAGGACGACGAAGCCGGCGTCGGGCAGCAGCGCGTCGTCGAAGCTCCTGATGACGTCGGCGTCCTCGGAAGCGGAGTACGCGCAGTTCTCCCCGATCGTCCGGCCGTTGACCGTGAGCGCGTCCTCCTTGATCAGGGAGTGCCGCATGAGCTCGTGGACCACCGCCGGGACACCTCCGGCCCGGTGGTACTCCTCACCGAGGTACACCCCCGCCGGCTGCAGGTTGACCAGCAGGGGAACGGTCAGGCCCAGGGTCTCCCAGTCCTGCACCTCCAGCGGAACGCCCATGTGCTTGGCCACGGCGTTGAGGTGGATCGGCGCATTGGTCGAGCCGCCGATCGCGGAGTTCACCACGATGGCGTTCTCGAACGCCTCGCGGGTCATGATGTCGGAGGGCTTGAGGTCCTCGTGCACCATCTCGACGATCCGCCGGCCGGTCAGGAAGGCCACCCGCGCGCGGTCCCGGTGCACGGCGGGGATGGCCGCCGACCCCGGCAGGCTCATGCCGAGCGCCTCGGCCAGCGAGTTCATGGTGGAGGCGGTGCCCATCGTGTTGCAGTGCCCCGGCGACGGAGCCGACGACGCCACGAGCTCGACGAACCCCGCCTCGTCGATCTCCCCGGCGGCGAGCATCTCCCGGGCCTGCCACACGATGGTGCCCGACCCGGTCCTCGCGCCCCGGTACCACCCGTTGAGCATCGGCCCGCCCGACAGCACGATCGAGGGGATGTTCACCGTCGCGGCGGCCATCAGGAGGGCCGGCGTCGTCTTGTCGCAGCCGGTCGTCAGCACGACCCCGTCGATCGGATACCCGTACAGCACCTCCACCAGCCCCAGATAGGCGAGGTTCCGGTCCAGGGAGGCGGTCGGCCGCTTCCCCGTCTCCTGGATCGGGTGCACGGGGAACTCGAACGCGATCCCGCCGGCCTCCCGGATGCCCTCCCGCACGCGCTCGGCCAGGAGCAGGTGATGCCGGTTGCAGGGAGCCAGGTCGGATCCGGTCTGGGCGATGCCGATGATCGGCTTCCCCGACTGCAGTTCCTCCCGGGTCAGTCCCCAGTTCATGTAGCGCTCGATGTACAGCGCCGTCATCCCGGGGTTGTGCGGGTTGTCGAACCACTGCTGGCTCCGAAGGGGTCGCTCCTCACCGTCGTGGGCTGCCTTCACGGTCGCGGTCACGGTCGCTCCTGTCCTGGTGTGGGGTACGGGGTAGTCGGTCGCGTGGGCGGGGGCACCCCGGGGGCTGGCCCACCAGCGCGGTGGCGTGCGGAACGGGCGCTCAGGAGACGTCGCGGTCGGCGTCGGGCGCACCGGTGACGGCGCCCGGGGGACCACCGAGGGCGCGCAGCCGCTCGACGGCCAGCCGGGCCTCGGCGAGGTGCTCGGACATCTGGTGGCGGGCGGCGGCCTCGTCGCCCGTGTCGACCGCATCCAGGATCGCCGCGTGCGCCGCGACGGCGGCCAGGCGCATCTCCGGCTCCAGCGAGGTGCGCAGTCGCACCTCCCGCACCAGCACCTTGATCGGCTCGAGGAGCGCTGCCAGGAACGGGTTGCCCGCCGCCGCCAGCAGGGTGTCGTGGAAGTCGACGTCGGCGGCGGAGAACCCGGCGATGTCGCCGGACTCGTGTGCCCGGAGCATCCGCTCCGTGCAACTCCGGAGGGCGGCGAGGTGCTCCTGGGAACGGCGCCGGGCCGCAAGCTCGGCGACGCCGACCTCGACGATGCACCGCGTCTCCGTGATCTGCTCGGCCGTCTGCGCGCGGTCCCCTTCCAGCGCCGCCCGGCTCGACACCAGCATGGGGTCCAGGGCGGCCCAGCGCGCGGGCGGATTGACGAAGGTGCCGCGCCCCTGCTCCACGGTCAGGACACCCTTGTCGCGCAGGACCCGCACGGCCTCCCGCAGGGTCAGTCGGCTCACCTGCGCCCTGTCGGCCAGGACCGCCTCGGGCGGGAGCCGGGTCCCCGGGGCATGACGGCCGTCCACGATGCTCGCCAGGAGCTCGGCCGCGACCTGGTCGGCCAAGCCGGGCCTTGAGGTCACGGGTACCGTCCGGAACACTTGTCAGAGGTCAGATAGTGCGACCGTATCCGTGTCGTTCTCACCGAGTCAACGGTCCCCCGCCGAGCTGCTGCACCGGGACCGGGCCTCGCCGGGTGGTCGCCGGCCCGCTCGCACGCACCGTCCCCGTCCACCAGGGCGGTCAGCCCCACCACTGCTCGGCGGCCTCCTCGGGGGTGAGCCCTTCCAGCTCCACCGCCCTGTTGAGCCGGACGAGGTCGCCGGTCGTCAGCCGGGCGCTGGTCTCGTCCAGCGCGTCGGTCAGCCGGTTCCCCCAGCGCTCGACGACCTCCACCCGCACCAGTGGGACGACGTTCTCCCGCGGCTGCAGACCGAGGTCGTCGACCAGCAGCATCACCGGTGCCACCCCCAGCCGGGCGTCGGTCGTCTCCAGCAGCCCGACGTCGATCTGGCCCGACAGCAGCGCCTCCACCGTCTCCGCCCGGGTGGCCAGGCTGCGCACCTCGCCGAACCGCAGTCCGTAGACCTCCTCGAGCCCCGGCAGGCACAGCGGGCGGTCGGGGCACTCGGGCGGACCGCCGAAGGTCAGTCGCGGGGCCAGCGGCGCCAGGTCCGACAGCCGTCCGACGCCGTGCTCGGCCGCGAAGGCCGTCGTGACCGCGAACCCGTTCTTGTCCTCCGCCCGTGAGGGCTCCAGCACCGTCACCCCGCGGCCGCCGAGGACCCGCCGGAGCACCGCCCGCATCTCCTCCGGCGTCTCCGGGCGGTCGCGGAACGACGGGCGCGCGAACACCAGCGCCGTGCCGAGGTAGTCGACGACGACGTCGACCACGCCCTGCTGCAGCGCGGGCGCGACGACCTCACGGGTGCCGATGCCGTGCTGCACCGAGACGGGGACGCCGCTGCGGCGCACCGCCTCGGCGTAGACCTCCACCAGGATCTGGTTCTCCTGGAAGTCGTACGAGGCGAGACGGACGGTGGCGGTCGGCTCGGCGGGCGCGGGAGGATCGGCGCCGCAGGCGGTCACCAGCGCCAGGAGGAACGGCCAGACAGCGCGGGCAGGCCGGCGTCGCACGACGATTCCTCCCCGGGGTGCGGGCGGGGGCCACAGTAACGCCGGACGGGACCAAAGGGGATGGTCCCGATCCGCTTCGGGGTGCAGCATTCCCGGGCATGGCCTCGCTGCCGCAGGCCCCACCCGTCCCGGCCCGTGCGGTGCCGGTCCCCCGGCCCGCTCCGCCGGCGATCGCGCGCGTCCGCAGCCGTCGTCGTCCCTCGGGCGAGCCGCCGCCGCTGCCCCGCCACCTCAACGCGTCGGGCAAGTGGTGGCTGGGCATGAGCGCGGCCGTCCTCGTCCTGTGGGTGGTCGTCGTGGTCACCGGCACGGTCACCGTCTTCGATGTCGCCGACACGCGGATCCTGCAGGCGATCAGCGAGGTGCGCTCCCCCGGGCTGACGCGGGTGGCCGAGGTCGCCGGGGTGCTGGCCAGCGCGAAGGCGATCCACGTCCTGTGGCTGGCCAACCTCCTCCTGCTGGCGGTGTTCCGGCGCTGGCGGCACCTGTTCGTGTGGCTGGGCGTGGGGCTGCTGGTGGCCAACCTCGGCGCCACGCTGGCCATGACGCTCCAGCGGCCGCGCCCGTACGAGGTCGAGGTGATCGGCGACTGGTCCGGCTTCTCCATGCCCTCGCTCCCGATGACCGTCCTCGCGGCGTTCCTCGTCAGCACCGTCTACGCCCTGGTCCCGCCCGGCCGGTGGCGGACGCGCGGCAAGTGGCTGGTCTGCGGGCTCCTGGTGATCACGGCGGCCTCACGGCTCTACCAGGCCCAGGACCATCCCACCGGGATCCTGGCCGGGGTGGTGCTCGGGGTGGCCGCACCCCTGGCGGCGTTCCGGCTGCTCACGCCCAACGCGGTCTACCCGGTGCGCTACAGCCGGGCGCGGCCGGCGCACCTCGACGTCTCCGGCGACCGGGGGGAGGCGATCGTCCGGGCCCTGCACGACCAGCTGGGCGTGCTCGCCACCGGCGTCACCCCGTTCGGACTGGCCGGATCGGGCGGATCCACCCCCCTGAAGATCACGGTCAAGACCGACCCCTCCGCCACGGAGGACGAGGGCTGCATCTTCGGCAAGCTCTACGCGGCCACCCACGTGCGCTCCGACCGCTGGTACAAGCTCGGCCGGGCGCTCCTCTACGGCCGGCTCGAGGACGAGAAACCGTTCCACAGCGTGCGCCGGCTGGTGCAGTACGAGGACTACATCCTGCGGCTGTTCTCCGAGGCCGGGCTGCCGGTCCCGCACCCGCTCGGCATCGTCGAGATCACCCCGGAGCGGGAGTACCTGCTGGTCACCGAGTTCATCGCGGGCGCGAAGGAGGCCGGGGAGGCCGAGATCGACGACTCGATCATCGACCAGGGCCTGATGATCGTGCGCCGGATGTGGGACATCGGGATGGCGCACCGCGACATCAAGCCGGCCAACCTGCTGGTGCGCGACGGCACGCTGTTCCTCATCGACTCGGCGTTCGCCGAGGTGCGCCCCAGCCCCTGGCGCCAGGCGGTCGACCTGGCCAACATGATGCTCGTCCTGGCCCTGCGGACCGATGCCGAGCGCGTCTACCGGCGGGCGCGGCTCCAGTTCTCCGACGAGGAGATCGCCGAGGCCTTCGCCGCGACCCGTGGGCTGACGATGCCGTCCCAGCTGCGCCGGATGCTGCGCCAGCAGGGCCGTGACCTGCACGGGGACTTCCTGCGCCTGCTGCCCTACCGGCTGCCGCCGGTCCGCATCCAGCGATGGACCTGGCGCCGGGCGGGGCTCACCCTGGTCACGCTGGCCAGCGCCGCGGCCATGGCCGGCATCGCCGTCACGCTGCTCGGGTCGCCGCTGTGACTCCCGGCCGCCGGTGGTGGCCGGCCCTCCTCGCGGCGATGGGCGTGGCCCTGCTGCCCGGCTGCGTGCGGGTGAACACCCTCAGCAGCGATCTCGTCGCCTGCGAGGAGGGCGACGACGGCGCCCCGTCGAACGGCGTCATCCTCATGGCCCAGGCGGTGCCCACGGCCACCTGGGTGCCGTGCCTGGAGACCATGCCGCTGGGCTGGCACTTCTCCGACATGGACGTCGACAACGGCTCCGCCCGCTTCTGGCTCGACTCCGACCGCGACGGGAGGCGGGCCATCGAGTTCCGGCTGACCGAGACGTGCGACACCGAGGGCGCGACCGAGATCCCGAGCGACCGCGACAAGATGCGGCGGCTCGAGCGGGTCACCCAGGTCAGCCCCCAGTACGTGGGCCGGCGGTACTACCTGTTCGAGGGCGGCTGCATCACGGTCCTGTTCCGGTTGTCCGGCGAGAACCGGGCGGAGCCGCTGGCCGTGGCCACCCAGGGGCTGGGCGCCGTCCCGCGCGAGGACCTGCGCGCGCTCGTCCGCGAGCAGAGCGACGGCCGGCTGGAGCTCGACCCACCGACGGCCCGGGATGGTGGCTCGTGACCGCGGTGGAGTCGCGGCCGGGGACCGAGACGTCCCGCCCACGGAGGGGCGGCTGGCGACGGCTGGTCGGCCCGCTGCTCTCGGTCGTCCTCGTGGTGGCGGTGTTCTTCTGGTTCCTGCCGCAGTTCACCAGCATCTCCGCCGTCTGGACGTCGGTCCGGGCCATGACGTGGACCGAGGTCGCCGTCCTGGTGCTGGCGGCGCTGTGGAACCTCGCGACCTACCAGTTCCTGATGGTTGCCACCACGCCCGGGCTCACCCTCCGGCAGGCGACGGTGTCCACGGAGACGTCGACGGCGGTCTCGAACACCGTCGTCGGCGGCGCGGCGATCGCACTGGGCCTGACCTACGCCATGAACTCGTCGTGGGGGTTCTCCCGGTCGCGCACCTCGGTGTCGCTGCTGGTCTCCGGGTTGTGGAACAACTTCGCCAAGCTGGGGCTGCCGGTGCTGGCCCTGGTCCTCCTGGCCTTCTCCGCGCCGCCGACCACCGGGCGGCTGATCGCCGGGCTGCTGGGCGTCGGCACGCTCGCCACCGCCGTCGTGCTGCTCGGGATGCTCCTGCGCAGCGAGGCCGCCGCCGTCCGCATCGGGAACGGCGCGGCTCGCGTGGCCTCCGCGCTGCGCCGGCTCGTCGGCCGAGGACCGGTGACCGGCTGGGACCTGGCGACGACGAAGTTCCGCCGGCGCACCGTCCTGCTGCTGCGCGCGCGGTGGCACTGGATCACGCTGACCACCCTGGTCAGCCACCTGTCCCTGTTCCTCGTGCTGCTGCTCTCGCTCCGGTTCGTCGGCGTCGGCGCCGACCAGGTCAGCTTCGCGGAGGCGCTGGCCGTCTTCGCGTTCGCCCGGCTGCTGACCGCGGTCCCCTTCACCCCCGGCGGGCTCGGCGTGATCGAGCTGGCCCTGATCACCGGCCTGGCCGCCGCCGGAGGATCCCGCCCGCTGGTGGCCGCGGCGGTCCTGATCTTCCGCGCGCTGACGTTCGTCCTCCCGATCCCGATCGGCCTGGCCACGTACGTGTTCTGGCGGCGGAACCGGTCGTGGCGGCGGGAACCCAACTCCGCGCCCCGCACCGACCTGGTCCCGGAGAACGCGTGACGGAGGCCGTCCTGCCGTCGTCGGGGTGCAGGCGCTGATGCTCGTCGACTCCCGCCGCGGGCTGCTGGTCAGTGGTTCCCTGCTGGCCGGCGCGGCGCTGGTCGGCCTGCTCGTCGTCCTCCCGGTCACCGCGCCGGTGGTGCAGGCCGTCGACGAGGCCGTGTGGCGGATGGCCGGGGCGGCGCGCAACGAACCGGCGACGGGGGTCGCCGTCGCGCTCTCCTGGCTCGGCGGCGCCGCGGTCAACTGGCCGCTGCGAGGAGCGGCGCTCCTGCTGCTGGCCTGGCGCCGGCACTGGCTGCGGGCCGCCGCCTTCACCCTTGCCGTGGTCAGCAGCGAGCTGTTCATCGGGCCGGTGAAGGCCCTCACCGACCGCCCACGTCCGCCGGGGTCGCTGATCGGGACGACGGCCGCCTCCTTCCCGTCGGGCCATGCCATCGCCACGGCGGTGACGGCGGTGGGCCTGGTGCTGGTGCTCGCCCGGCCAGGGCCCAGCCGCTGGCGGTGGGAGGTGCGCGCGGTGGTGTTCACCGCGGTGATGGCCCTGTCCCGGGTCTACCTGCGGGCGCACTGGCTCTCCGACACCGTGGCCGGTGCGCTGCTCGGCGCGGGTCTCGCCCTCGGCTGGCCGGCGCTCCTCATGGCGCTGCGGCACCAGCGCGACCCGACGGCGCCCACGTCGTAGGACCGCCCTGCCGGGGCTGGGAAGCTGTGGTTCAGTGAAGGCCGTCACACGGCGCCAGGGGGCCGGCGCCCGCCTCGGTCCCCGTGCGTCCCGGCGCAGCGCACCGCGTAAGGAGACCCGTCAATGGCCCAGCCCGCGACCGACCCGCCCGGCCGCAAAGCCGGCACGTCCGGCACCGGCCCGGAGTCCGCCTCCCGCCCGGAGTCCGCGTCCGGCTCGGCGCCCGGTTCCGACTCGGCGCCCGCCTCGGGCCGTCCGGCGGACGGGCCGGAGGACGCCGCCGACGCCGCCCTGGGCCTCGACATGGTGCTGGTGGACGCCGCCCGCGGGCCGCTGCGCCGGCTCGTCCCGCCCGCGGGGACCGCGCTCCGCTTCGGGCGCTCGCTCGCCCGGCAACCCGGCACCGTCGCCCGGAGGACCGGTGAGCTGGCGCGGGAGCTCGGCCGGATCGCGGCCGGCCGCTCCGAACTGGCGCCGGGCAAGAAGGACAAGCGGTTCGCCGACCCCGCCTGGAGCGGCAACCCGCTCCTGCGCCGGGCGATGCAGCTCCACCTGGCCACCGCGCGCACGGCCTGGGAGCTCATCGAGGACGCCCACCTCGACTGGCAGGACGACGAGCGGATCCGGTTCACCGCGACGAACCTCGTCGACGCGCTGGCGCCCAGCAACATCCCGGTCGTCAACCCGCTGTCGCTCAAGGCGGCGATCGACACGGGTGGCCGCAGCGCCGTGGAGGGCGTGAAGCGGCTGGTCCGCGACCTCTCGACCCCGCCGCGGGTGCCCTCGATGGTGGAGCCGGACGCGTTCACCGTCGGCGAGGACCTCGCCGCCACCCCGGGTGCGGTGGTGTTCCGGACGCCGGTGTTCGAGCTGATCCGGTACACGCCCACGACGGAGACCGTCCGCGAGGTGCCGCTGCTCATGGTGCCGCCGACGATCAACAAGTACTACATCGCCGACCTCGCACCCGGCCGCAGCATCGCCGAGCACTACGTCAACAGTGGCCAGCAGGTCTTCATGATGTCGTGGCGCAACCCCGACGAGCGGCACGCCGAGTGGGGCCTGGACACCTACGGGCAGGCCATCCTCGATGCGATGGACGCCGTCGAGCGGGCGACGGGCACCCCGCGGGTGGCCTTCCAGTCGTTCTGCTCCGGCGGCATCATCCTGGCGATGGTGCTGGCGCACCTGGCCGCCACCGGGCGGCAGGACCGCGTCACGGCGGCCAGCTTCGCCGTCACCGTCCTGGACTGGTCCCGAGCCGGCACCATCACCGCCCTGATGGACGATGACGTCGAGGCTGCCACGGAGAAGTCCCGCAAGAAGGGCTACCTGGACGGCGCGCAGCTCGCCGAGGTCTTCGCCTGGCTGCGGCCCAACGACCTGATCTGGAACTACTGGGTCAACAACTACCTGCAGGGCAAGCCGCCGCCGAACTTCGACATCCTGTACTGGAACTCCGACACCGTGCGGCTGAGTGCCGCCCTGCACCGCGATTTCATCGAGATCGCCGTCGGCAACACCCTCACCCAGCCCGGCAAGGCGACGATGCTCGGCACCCCCGTCGACCTCTCCGCGGTGACCGTCGACTCCTACATCACCGCCGGCATCGCCGACCACATCTGCCCGTGGCAGGCCTGCTACCGCTCCACGCAGCTGCTGGGCGGGGACACCCGGTTCATCCTGTCCACCAACGGGCACATCGCCTCGCTGGTCAATCCGCCGGGCAATCCCAAGTCCACCTTCCAGGTCGCCGAGGACACCCCGCCCGACCCGCAGGAGTGGCTGAGGAAGGCCGAGACGGTCAGGGGCTCCTGGTGGCCCGACTTCATGACCTGGGTGGGCGAGCGCTCCGGGGGACAGATCCCGGCGCCGACCGGGCCGGGGGATCTCGAGGAGCTGGCCGAGGCGCCCGGCACCTATGTCTTCGACAAGTAACGCGCTCCCGCCGTCCCCGGGCCGGCGGGAGCACCTCCGCACGGTGGTGGCGGCGGGGCGGACGCTGCGCGTGTCGGTCCGGCCGGGGACGGACGACGCCGTCCCGCCGCTGCTCCTCATGAACGGCATCGGGGCGAGCCTGGAGGTGCTGCAGCCCCTCGTCGACGCGCTCGACCGCCGGCGCACCGTGATCCGCTTCGACGTGCCGGGGATCGGCGGGTCCCCACGGCCCGTCGTCCCCTACGTCCTGACCACGTTCAGCCCCGTCGTGGCCGGCATGCTCGACCGGCTGGGCTTCGACGACCGGGTCGACGTCCTCGGCCTGTCGTGGGGCGGCGCGCTGGCGCAGCACTTCGCCGTCCAGCACCGGCGGCGGTGCCGTCGGCTGGTGCTCGCGGCCACGGGGACGGGCTCGCTCATGGTGCCGGCCAACCCACGGGTGCTCGCCCGGATGCTGACCCCGCGCAGGCACCGGGATCCGGAGTACGCGCGGAGCATCGCCGGCGAGCTCTACGGCGGCACGATGCGCAGCAACCCCGACCGGGCCGCCGAGGTGCTGCACTCGGCCTCCCGTCTCGGGCCCAGGCGGGGGTACTACTACCAGCTGGCGGCGAGCACGGGCTGGACCAGCCTGCCGTTCCTCCGGCTGATCCGGCAGCCGACGCTGATCGTGGCCGGCGACGACGACCCCATCGTGCCGGTCGTCAACGCGCGGATCATGGCCCGGCTGCTGCCAGACGCCCAGCTGCACGTGTACGAGGGCGGGCACATCGCCCTGCTCACCGAGGCGAGGGAGCTGGCGCCCGTCATCGAGAGGTTCCTGGACGACTGAGCTCGCGACCGTCCCGGAAGCCCTCGAGGCCGGCCCCGGCACCGGGCAGCATGCGGCCTCACCGGCCCGGAGGTTCGCCATGGACGACGTCGCCCCACCCCCGCTGACCGTCGTGCGGCCCGGCGAGGGCCGCGTCGAGGACCTCGGCGACGGCGTCGGCGTGGCGTTCAAGCTGTGGGGCGCGGACACCGGTGGATCCGTCTCCGTCGTCGAGCACCCCTTCGCGGTGGGCGCGCTCGTCTCGGCGCACCTGCACACCCGCGAGGACGAGTACTCGATCGTCACCGAGGGCGAGATCGGCTTCCGGTCGGGGGACCGCGAGGTGGTGCTGGGCCCGGGCGGCTACATCACCAAGCCGCGCGGGGAGCTGCACGCCATGTGGAACGCGGGACCGGTGCCGGCCCGGATGATCGAGATCATCAGTCCGGCCGGGTTCGAGCTCTTCTTCCGAGACGTCGTTCCGAGACATCGCCGAGCTCGCCGCGGCCGGCACCGCCGACCGTGCCCGACTTCGTGGCGCTCGCCGAGTCCTACGGCCTGCGGTTCGGCGAGCCCGACTGGATGCCCGGCGTCATCGCACGCTACGGGCTGACGCCGCCGGCCTGGTGAGCCGGCACCCTCCTCAGTCGGTCGCGAGCAGCTCGACCGGACGGAGCAGGGCGCCGGCGTCCGCGGCGGTCATGGGCCGGTACAGCAGGTAGCCCTGGGCCTGGTCGCAGGCATCGGCCTTCAGCCGGGCCAGCTGGTCCTCCTCCTCCACGCCTTCGGCGACCACCGTGAGACCGAAGGTGTGGGCCGCCCGGATCATCAGGGCCACCAGCTCCCGGTGACCCGGGTCGGTGGAGGCGATGAAGCTGCGATCGATCTTCAGCGTGTCCACCGGCATGTGCCCGAGCTGACCGATGGAGGTGTAGCCGGTGCCGAAGTCGTCGATCGCGATGGCGACCCCCAGGTCCCGCAGGGCGGCCAGGTTGTCGATGGCCGCCGGATCGCTGACCAGCACGGTCTCGGTGACCTCCAGGGTCAGCAGCCGCGCCGGCAGCCCCGAGGCCTCGAGCGCGTCGGCGACGTCCTCGACGATGCGCGGGTCGGTCAGGTGCCGGCCGGAGATGTTGACGGCCACGGTGGGCTCGGGCTGGTCGGCCGGGGTGTCCGCACGCCACTCGGCGAGCTGACGGGTGGCCGCGCCGAGGACCCAGCGGTCCAGGTCGCAGATCAGCCCGGAGCTCTCGGCGACCGGGATGAACGCGTCCGGGCGCACCATGCCGTGCCCCGGCCGTTCCCACCGCACCAGGGCCTCGTAGCCGATGAGCCGGTCGCGGGCCACGTCGACGACCGGCTGGTAATGCAGCTGCATCTCGTCGTTGGCCAGGGCGTACGCGATCGCCGCCTCGAGCTCGGCGTGCGCGGTCAGCTGCAGCCGGAGGGCCTCGTCGAACATCTCCGCCCGGCCCCGGCCGCGGCGCTTGGCGCGGTAGGCCGCCGTGTCCGCCTCGGCGACCAGCGCGTCGGCGTCGGTGCCGGCGTCACGGCTCACCGCGACGCCGACGCTCGCCCCGATGCGCACCTGCTGACCGGCGGCGTCGATCGGCGCGGACACCGCACCGATGAGCCGCTCGGCGAGGTCGAGGAGGTCGCGCTCCAGAGCCACCTGCTCCACGAGGACGACGAACTCGTCACCGCCGAGGCGGCCGACCACGTCGCCGGGACGTACGACGGCGGTCATGCGGCGGGCCACCTCGCGGAGCACCTCGTCGCCGGAGGCGTGCCCGTGGCTGTCGTTGACGCCCTTGAACCCGTCGAGGTCGACGAAGAGCAGGCCGGTCATCTGCCCGGAGCGCTGCGCCCGGTGCAGCGCCGACGTGACCAGCCGCAGCGCCTGGGCTCGGTTCGGCAGGGCGGTCAGAGGATCGTGGGTGGCCTGGTGGGCGAGGGCGGACTGCAGCTCCTCGCGCTGCCGGACGGCGTGGACGATCTGCCGGACCGACGCGTGGACGACCTCACCCAGGCGACCGGACAGGGGCTGGTCGAGCACCGGGTCGGCCAGGTCGCCGCGGGCCACCGCCTCCGCCTGGTCCTGGATGCGCCGCAGGCTGGCCACGGTGGCGTCCAGCGCGGTCGAGACCGTCCGCACCTCGCGGGGCCCGGCGATCTCGACCTCGACCAGCGATCCCTCGCTCACCTGGGTGGCGCGCGCGGCCAGCACGCGCAGTGTCCGGGAGATCATCCGGCCCAGGAGGAGCGCGCCGAGGACCGAGGCCAGCAGGAGGGCGCCGCCCAGCAGCAGCGTCCTGGACTGCAGGTCGTGGGCGCGCGCGTGGTCGACGGTCGCCAGGTCCTGGGCGGTGTCCGTCGCGTCCTCGAGGAACTCCGTGAGGACGGCGTCCCGGTCGAGGGCCTGGTTGACCAGTCCGATGAGCTCGATCATCGGGATGGTGCTGGCGTCGGCGCCCTCGGCCCGCGCTGCCAGCAGGCCGTCCACCCGGGCGAAGACGGGCGTGGTCTGGACCCGCTCCCATGCCGCGCGCAGCGCGGGCTGCGACAGGTCCTCCATCCGGCGGCGGGCGTCGGTGTAGTCGACCCACGCGATCTCCCACTCGGCGCGGAAGGACTCCGCCGTCTCCCCGGCGACGAGGCGGGACAGCTGCGTGCCGAGGAACAGCGGCATCTGCCGGCTGGCGTCCTGCGCCAGCTGGGCGACGAGCTCGACGTCCCGGGTGGCCCGGTAGGTCGGAACGGACACCTTCTCCGCGGTCGCCGCCTCCGCCGCGGCGGCCTGGGCACGGGTCAGTTCGTCGGAGATGTCCAGGTAGGAGTCGTACAGGTCGTCGAGCGGCACCGTGCCCGCGTCGGCCTGGCGGCGCAGCCCGGCCAGGCGCTCGGAAGCCCTGGCCGCCGCGGTCGACCACTGGCTGCCGGCCGGCACCCTGGCCAGGGCCTCGTCGGTCGCGGCGCGGGTCTCCTCGGTGGCGCCGGTCGCGAGCGTCCTCTGCAGCTGACCGACGAACGGGCCCAGCCCGAGCAGTTCGGAGGCGGCGGGGTCGGCGAGGACGGCGAGGGACAGTGCCGGGATGACCTCGTGCTCCACGCCGCTGCGTGCCGCGCTCAGCTGCGCGACCGCGCGCACGGCCGCCTCCGCGCGAGCCGCGCTCGCCGCCTCGCTCATCCGGGTGCGCGTCACGGCGGCGGTCAGGGCGGCGACCCCGATCAGCGGGACGAGCACCAGGGCGGTCAGGTAACGCCACAGCGGTGCCCCGCGTCGGTGTCCGCGGGCCCTCGGCCGGCCAGGAAGTCGCACGCCCTCCCATCGGCACGTCGGCCCCTCGCTTGAGGGCCATCTGCCACCGGAGGGTGAGATCGCGTTCCTCCCAGCGGCTCCACAGGGGCGTCACGGGGAACTGTCACACCGTGCGGCCACGATCGCGGGCATGACCTCCGACGTCACCGCCGGCTCCCCCGACCGCTGGAACGCCTCCGCACGCGGCGCCGGCGGGGCGGTCCGCCGCCTCCCAGCCCGGCTGCGCGCCCGCCGGCCGCTCACGATGCCCCCTTCCGTGGGCCACCGGAGCCGCACGCCGTGCGGAGCGGGGCCGGCCGTGTGACCGCCCGGCCCGCACTCCTCAGTGGTGGTACTGGTGGACGACGGCGTGTCCCTTGCCGCGGCTGATGAGGAGCCGGTTGACCGGCACGGTGACGACGAAGGCGATCGCCAGCGCCACGGCCAGCGAACCCCAGAACAGCAGTGACGTCAGACCCGCCTCCATGGCGCCCGGGATGAGCAGCATGATCGCGTTGTCGACGATCTCCATGACCGTGATGCTCAGGGTGTCGGCGACGAAGGCCACGCGCAGCGCCGCGCGCAGGGGCAGGCCCGAGCGCAGGACCGGCGCGATCGTCAGCGAGTAGCCGAAGACGAACGCCAGGGCCACGGCCAGGGCGATCGTCGCGGCGTCGGACCAGCCCAGCGCCGTGCCGATGACCATGCCCAGCACTTCACCGATCGCACAGCCGGTCAGGCAGTGCAGCGTCGCGCTGACCGCGAGCCGGGTGAGCTCTCGTCGCCCCTCCGGACTGCCGGGGGCCACGGTGTGCTGCCCGGGTGTCGCGCCGCCGTGCTCGCCGTGGTGCTCGTGCATCTCCATCCTGATGCCTCCCGTTCCTCGTACGGTGGACGGACGCCTATATACCCCCGCGGGGTATATGCCGCAACGCCCCGTCGCGGCCTCCCCTCGACCGGTCCCGGGCCCGCCGTGGCCGTAAGATACCCTCCGGGGGTACCGGGTAATCGACGGCAGGGGTGGGCAGATGCGGCGGCACTGGTGGGCGGTGCTCGTCCTCGGCGCCGTCTTCGCGATGCACGGTCTGCAGTGCGCGGGCGATGAGCCGTCGGGCACGGCCGCGGGCCATGCGGTGTCCGCACCGCTGCTCGCCGTCGCGGCCGCGGTCGCCCACCCGGATCACGATGCCGCCGCGGCGACGGCCCGGTCCCCGGCCGCCGAACCGGCCGACTCCCACCGTGGCCTCGCGGACGTCGGCGCCGTCACGGGATCCACCTCGCACCCGACGGGCTCCCTCGATCACCTGTGGGCCGCGTGCCTGGCGATCCTGTCCGCGGCCCTGGCTCTGCTGGGCATCGCCGCCCTCCACGCCCGGAGGAACGGCACGAGCCCGGCCGCGCCGCCGCCGGGTGGTCACTGGCCCGTCGCCTCCCACCGGCTCCGCCCGCCGGACATCTTCACCCTCTGCGTGCTGCGGAACTGAGCTGGCCCGCCGCCTCGCGACCGCGTCGTCGAGGCGGTCGTCGCCATGCCATTCCCCACCGCACACCCATGAGGAGAACTGCAATGAGTCCGACAACCCGCCGTCCGAGCCACCTCGTCGCAGCCGTGGTCACCGCAGGCACCCTGGCCCTCGCCGGCTGCTCGTCAGGTACGAACCACGGCGACTCAACTTCGATGTCGACCTCGATGTCGTCGACGTCCTCGCCCTCGGTGCCGGAGAGCTCCGCGACGGAGGTCAACGCGGCCGACGTCAGCTTCGCGCAGGGCATGATCCCGCACCACCGGCAGGCCATGGACATGTCCCGGCTGGCCGAGAGCCGCGCGCAGGACCCCCGGGTCATCGACCTCGCCGGCCGCATCGAAGCGGCCCAGGGCCCCGAGATCGAGGTCCTCACGGGTTGGCTCGAGGAGTGGGACCAGGAGCCGGCGGCGGACCACGGTGGCCACGGAGGTGGCGACATGGCCGGCGGGGACGCGATGGGCACCATGAGCGAGGCGGACATGGACGCACTCGCCGGCGCGTCCGGCGCCGAGTTCGACCGCAGGTTCCTGCAGCAGATGATCGAGCACCACAGCGGTGCGGTCAGGATGGCCGAGGCCGAGATCGACGACGGCCGGTTCGCCGCCGCGGTGCAGTTGGCCGAGACGATCAGGAGGACCCAGAGCGACGAGATCGCCGAGATGGAGAGGCTCCTCGCCGACCTCGACGACTGAGCACCGCCACCGCGCCCCCCGGCCGGCCCTGGCCGGGGAGCGCGGTCCGGCGACAGCGCCCGGGGCGAGCCGCCGGGCGCCGGCCTGGGCGACGGCCGACCGGCGGTGACGCGCCACAAGGGTCATCGACAGGACAGCCGGACCCTCCAGCGGCCGCCACCGGACGAGCCCGGCGGCCGTCAGGCCGGAAGGCCGGAAGGCGGACGAGGCGGCCGTCAGGCCGGCAGGCGGACGAGGCGGCCGTCAGGCCGGCAGGCGGACGAGGCGGCCGTCAGGCCGGCAGGCGGACGAGGCGGCCGTCAGGCCGGCAGGCGGACGAGGTGGCCGTTGCCGGAACCGAAGGTGTCGACGGCGAAGCCCCGCAGTCGCAGCACGTCGGCCAGTGCCCGGCTCATCAGGTCGTGGACGAGAACGTCCGCCGCGGCGCCGTGGATCTGCTCGACGCTCATCCGGTCGTGCTGCCGCCAGGTGACCAGGATCCCGCCCAGGGCCGGTTCGGGCGTCAGGCTGGCGCCACCGGTCTCGGTCCCGGCCCCGTTGCCGTCGCTCAGGGGCAGCCCGGCTTCCGCCAGCGCGGCCGTCACCTCGACGACGAGGGTGACCAGGTCGTCGTCGTCGGAGAGGTCGGCGTCCCAGCCGTGGGGCAGCCGATCGAGCTGCGCCTCCAGGTGCGCCAGCCACGCCCGGTCCTGCGGCGACGGGCGGCAGCCGAGCCCGCCGTCCGCGCGGCCGGTCCCGAAGACCGGGCGGACGCCGTCGGGATCACCGCACTCCTGCACGCCGGCAGCCCAGTTGGCATCGGCGCGGTCCGGGAAGGGCCCCGCCACCGTCCGGGCCGGACCGGCCTCCCGGTCGTCGTCGACCAACCACCAGCCCGTGCGACCCACGCCGCCGAGGACGACCTCGTTGTAGAACAGACCACCCATGCCATTCACCGCGTTCCACATCCGTGTGGGGCCGTCGCGGGGGAAGCGCGCGGCCACCGCGCCGTCCGGAACCGGAAGCGCGCGTGACAGGAACGTACGTGCCGGCGCCGACCTCCCGGGGGTGTCGCCGAGGGTTGCGACCCCCGCGTTCCCGAATCGTTGCGTGAGGTCACCAGTCGGGCAGATGACCCCATCCTGGCTCCGCCGTCTTGTCGACAAGACCGTCCCCCGCACGCGTGCCGGAGGTTGACGCCACGGTCGACGACCTGCTCACCGCGGCGACCCGCGCGGCGTGTCGGCCGCACGCGAGGGAGCCCGGGCGGCCCTGCTGCTCCGGCGTCCGGCGGGCGGGCTGCCGCACGGCCCCCTGCCACCCCGGGCGAGCCGCCGACCGGACGAGCCGGGACCCGGGCCGTCCGGCTAGACCAGCAGGTCGACCAGCTCGGCCCAGGACGGCACGACCGTCGCCGTGCCCGCCTGGCGGAGGGCGTCCGTGCGAACCCTGCGGTCCTCCGGCGGCACGAAGGCGAGCATGCCGATCGTCCGGTAGCCGGCAGCGACCGCCGAGAGAGCGCCGTTGACCGAGTCCTCGACCGCGATGGCGTCGTCGGGCGTGATGCCCAGCTGCCGTCCGGCGTGGGCGTACACGGCCGGATCCGGCTTGCTCGTCGGCTCCGGCAGGGAGTCCTCGGCGCTGAACCGGCGATCGGGCGGGAACAGCGGAGCGAGGCCGGTGACCTCGAGGCAGGCGTCCAGCCGCGAGCAGGCACTGGAGGTCACCGCCGCGAGGGCGAACCGGCCGGCCAGCCGGGTCAGGCACTCGTGGACATCCGGATCCGGGCGCAGCGCGGTCCGCAGGTGCGCGGTGACCACCTCTTTCTCCTCGGCCACCCAGTGCTCCAGGTCCTCTCGCGCCAGCTCCCGGCCGTAGCCGGCCGCGAGCTCGTGCGCCGCACCGCGGAAGTTCTTGCCGTTGGTCATCCGCTGCAGCTCCAGCGGCGTGTACGGCCGCCGGGCGCCGAGGTGGGCGAGGAACCGGTTGGTGACGTCGGCCGACGCCGCGTACGCCGGTTCCTCGGACGGGAACAGCGTTCCGTCGGCGTCGCACAGCAGCACGGTCGCCGACCACGGGGCCGGCGCCGCGGTCATGCCGCCTCCCGCACGTCTCCGGCGAGGTACCGCTCGATGACTTCCCGGGGCCCTTCCCGGTCCAGCGCCTCGAGGGCCCGCTGCACCGGCTCGGCGAACCGCGGGTCGCGCCCGAGCTCGGCGAAGACGGCCTGCTCCGACAGCAGCGGCGCGGAGTCGCCTCCCCCCTCCTGAGCCACGCGCACCAGATCCGGACGTGGACCCTGGATCGGCACCTCGTCGCCGACGTAGTCGTGGCCACGCAAATACCGCAACCACCCGGCCACGGCCAGGCACAGCAGCCGGTACGGACGGTCCTGCTCCATGGCCTCCACGACCGAGGGCAGCAGATAATTCGGGATCTTGCTGGAGCCGCGCCTGCCGAGCCGGGCCAGTTGGTCGCCGAGCCGGGGGTTGCTGAACCGCTCGAGCAGCGTCACCTGGTACGCCCCGAGATCGATGCCCGGGACCGCGGGCAGGAGCGGTGTTATCTCCTCGGCCATCATCCGGGCGAGGAAGGAGCGGAAGACGGGGTCTGCCAGGAGCTCGTCGGTGGTCCGGAGGCCGGCGAGGTAGCCCAGGTAGGCCATCGCGCTGTGGCTGGCGTTGAGCAGCCGGGTCTTCATCACCTCGTAGGGCTCCACGTCGTCGACGAACTGGACGCCGACGTCCTCGAGCGGTGGACGACCGTTGCAGAAGGAGTCCTCGACCACCCACTGGCTGTACGGCTCGGTGATGACCGGCCACTGGTCGTCCACCCCCGTCGCGGCGGCGACGGCGTCCCGGTCCTCCGGGCTGGTGTTCGGCGTGATCCGGTCGACCATGCTGCTGGGGAAGGCGACCTGCTCGTCGATCCAATCGGCCAGCTCCCCGTCACGCAGCCGGGCGAAGGACACCACCGCGGTGCGGGCGGCAGCCCCGTTGTGCTGCATGTTGTCGCAGGACAGGACGGTGAACGGTGGCAGTCCCGCTCCGCGGCGCCGGTCGAGGGCCTCGACCAGGTAGCCGAAGACGGTCCTCGGGCGCGCCGGGTCGCGCAGGTCCGCCTGCACGTCCTCGTCGTCGGCGTCGAAGTCGCCGGTGTGCGGGTCGATGCGGTAACTGGTGCCGGTGATGGTCAAGGTCACCACCCGTGTGCGCTCGTCGACCAGCGCGGCGAGCACGGCATCGGGGTCGTCGGGGGCGTAGAGGTACCGGGTCATGGCACCGACCACGCGGGCGTCGTCGCCGTCGGCCCGGCGCTCGACGACGAGGTAGAGCCGGTCCTGGGCGGCGAGCACCTCGCCGATGGCCCTGCTGTGCAGGCCGACGCCCACCACACCCCAGTCCGTCGTCCCGCGGCGGGCCAGGTCGTCGAGGTAGACCGCCTGGTGGGCACGGTGGAAGGCGCCCACCCCGATGTGCACGATCCCGTGGCGCAGCGCGGCCCGGTCGTAGCCGGGCGGGGAGACGGCAGCCGGGAGCTGGTCGAGGGTCCGGTCGGTCAGGGGCAGCGTTCGGGCAGGGGCGTGCGTCATCGACGGTCCTCGAGGGGGAGAAGAAGGCAAGGGCGGCTGTTGCACCCGCAGGCCTCACTCCTCCATGCCCGCGCGCACCGTCTCTGAACCCGCCGCAGCGGCTCCGCCGTGCCGCCCCGCCGTCGCCCACCCCCGCCGACGTCGGTCAGGGCATCGGCATGCCGCCGGTGACCCCGATGCGCTCACCGGTGATGTAGCTGGACTCCTGGGAGGCCAGGAAGACGTAGGCCGGGGCGAGCTCCGCCGGCTGCCCGGCGCGGCCGATCGGCGTCTCCGCGCCGAAGGAGCCCACCTGCTCCGCCGGCATCGTGGCCGGGATGAGCGGGGTCCAGATCGGCCCGGGCGCCACGGTGTTGACCCGGATGCCCTTCGGTGCCAGGTCCTGCGACAGCCCCTTCGTCAGATTGACCAGCGCGCCCTTCGTGGACGCGTAGTCCAGCAGCGAGGGCGAGGGCTGGTAGGCCTGGATGGACGTCGTGATGATGATGCTCGAGCCGGGCTGCATGTGGCGGACGGCGGCCTTGCACAGCCAGAACGTGGCGAAGACGTTGGTGTAGTAGGTCCGCAGCAACTGCTCGGTGCTCAGGTCCTCGATGCCCTCGATGGACATCTGGTAGGCCGCGTTGCTGACCAGCACGTCGAGGCCCCCGAGCTCGGAGACGGTGCGCTCGACCAGGTTCCGGCAGAAGGCCTCGTCCCGGATGTCGCCGGGAGCGGTGACCGCTCTGCGCCCGGCGTCGCGGACCACCTGGGCGGTGACGTGGGCGTCGTCCTCCTCCTCCGGCAGGTAGGAGATGAGGACGTCGGCGCCCTCCCGGGCGTAGGCCAGGGCGACCGCCCGTCCGATGCCGGAGTCCCCACCGGTGATCAGCGCGCGCTTGCCCTCGAGCCGGCCGCTGCCCCGGTAGGTCGACTCGCCGTAGTCGGGCTGGAGGTCCATGTCGGACTCCAGGCCCGGGTGCTCGATCTCCTGCTCGGGCAGCGCGTCGGGCTCGGCGTGCTGGGTGGTGGGGTCCTGCTCGGAGTACTGGTCCTGGCTCATGGAGTTCCCTCGTCGGCGACTGGACCCGGCTCCTACCCGGCGCAGGCGCGGTCAGACTCCTCATCCGCCCGAAGGGGGATCCGGCACCGCCGGGCCACCGCATGCGCCCGGCCGCGACCAACGGTCCCCGGATCGGCCGGAGTAGGTGTCAAGCATCAGCCGGAACACCGTCAAGCATCACCCGAAGCTCCGGCGTCAAGCATCAGCCGAAGCAGCACATCGACGTGGTGGGCCCCGTGGGGATCGAACCCACAACCCGCGGATTAAAAGTCCGCTGCTCTGCCGATTGAGCTAGAGGCCCGGTGGGTGCAGAGAACCCTCCAGAAGACGCACCACACAACGCGTGAGACAACTGGGGACGTCTGCGGCCCGCCGCGAGGCTAGCGCGCCGCGGGGCGGCCACCCAGGCCGGACCGACCGCTACGCGGACGAAGCCGCCCGGCGTCGGAGGTCCTTCAGCTTCACCGACAAGCCGGTCCGGGGATCGCGAGCACGCCAGAAGTCCCAACCGTCCGTCGACAAGGTCGACTCCGGAGTGCCCGGCCCGGAGACGGCGACCTTGACCGCCCGGCCGGCGCTCGACAGAGAGCGATGGACCTCGCCGCCGTAGCGGACGCTGCCGTCGGCAAGGAGTTCAGCAGTGTGCCGTCGTCCCATGTAGTCCCCTTCCAGCGTCGCCCCGACGGTCAGCAGACCGACGGCCAGGAGGTCCGAGATCCCGAGCTTCCGCTCATCTGCGCTGACCCGCGGCTTCGTTGGCCGCGGAGAAGCCCTACGGCCGGGTTCAGCTCGATCTGTCGCCGTGGACGCCGCGGAATCAGCGGTCAGGTCGTCGACCTCCTGGGCGGTGATGACCGGCGCCGTGCCGGGCGTCGCCGCCGACGTAGCCGATGGGAAGTCGAAGGTCGCCCGTGCGCGCATCAGGCTCGACCGCACGTCGGCGCGGCTCAGCTGCGGCACGCGCTTGGCCACCAGGTTCACGACGTCCTGCGCCGGCTCGGCGTCGGAGTACATCTCCGCCAGTGCGGCGTTGACCTGGCGGTCGACGAAGAACCCCCGCCAGAGCTCCTCGATGCGGTTGTCCCGCATGTTGTCCTTGCTCAGCAGGGTGAGCAGCTCCGCAGCGGCGTCGACGTCCTCGACCCGGACAGCGCGGAACAGCTTCTGCTCGATGGGCACCGGGGCGTGCGCGTTGAATACCCGCCACTCCGCGCCGTCGGTCAGCGCCACCCACTCCACCCCGGCGACGGCCGCGTAGCTGATGGTCTGGTTGGCCCAGCGCGGGTCAGCGAGGTTCTCCCCGAGGCCCTTCGCCTCGATGAACAGCCGCGGGGTGCGCAGCAGCAACAACGCGTAGTCGACAGGATTGTCCACGGGACGTCGCCGGTACTCCCGGTGGACCTCGTCCGGGTCGAGGACGTCCCAGCCGAGCGCCGCGATGATCGGCTCGATCAGGCCAGCCTTCGTGTTGGACTCGCCCACCCGCTGCCGCAGCTGCCGATAGCGGTCGACCCGCTCCGCGCAGTGCTTCAGCGCGTCGTACAGCTACCGCATGCCCTCTCCCCGTGATCCTTTCAGCTACTCGGCCACGGCGTCGGCCTCGAGCGGCTCCACTCCGAGGCCAACGGCGATTTCGCCGAAATGCTTGAGGGTCCGCCAAGCGCTCCCAACGCCCAGCAGTGTGCCCACTACTCCACGATTGCGGGCCCGCCGCCGCATCAGTGGTTCACCACGGAGACCAGAACCACGACCGCACCCACATGCGCACCGTGCCGATGGGTCTTCTTGGTGAACAAGCGACCACGCCGCGGTCTCATGACGGCGAGGCCGGGTCCACTCGATGTAGACCGCTCGACCCCCGCAACGATCAGGCGCCGATGTCCTCCTGAGCCCGTCCGCGAAGGCGCTCCAAGTTGCGCTGACGCAGACCCCACAGCTCGGTCTCCCGCGATGTTCCCCGCTCTCGGTAGAAGCGCACTGCACCGGCTCGCCTCAGCGCCTGACGAAGCTCATCCTCGTCATCGAGGGCGACATGCTTCTTGATCGTCTGGAGGGTACGGAGCTCCCACCTGCCGTTGAGAAGCTCTCGAATGGCCTCCTGAAGCATGCGCTCATCTCGCCCGGCATCTTCCGTTCGACCGGCCCTCGACTTGATGCAGGCGGTGATCAGGACCCCCGCCAGCCCTGCACCACCGGTGATGATCCCGGCGACGACCTCTGGCGCCACTCTCAGTTCTCCCTTGTTGCGCTGCGTAGTCCGTCGGAATGATCGGCCAGCGAACTCCTGCCGCCGCGCAAGGAGATGGGCGCGTCGCGAACGGAACGCCGGGATAAGGCCTTGCACCACAGCGAGGCGCCGGCAACCCCGATAGAGGACGTTCCTATGCAAGCGGTGCGGCGTTCCAGCCACCATGTGTCCGCGTCCCAAGACCACATCGTTGGACCGTTCGGCGACTATGCGAATGCGCAGCTAGGAGGGGTCTTCTGCAAGCGCCAGAGGCCCGCAACGGATCCGCCTCCCGGGTGGCCGCCCAACAGGTCACCCGGCGAACGGGGCCGGCTCCGCAGGCCGAGCCTGGTCAGGCGTCCGCGCGACGGCGCTCCCCTCCGGCGGTTGTGCATCTGCGGCCCGGCCTGCCTGCTCGGGTGCGGTCTACCGTCCGAGCATGCACGCCAGGCGGCCGCGGTGAGCGTCGAGGACAACAAGCGGCTGGCGGCCCGCGTCGTCGTCGAGGTCATGAACGGGGGAAACCTCGACGCACTGGACGACCTGTTCGCACCGGACCTCGCGGCGGACGCGCGCGCATGGGTGGCGCCTTTCCGGACGGCGTTCCCCGACGTCCGGATGGAGATCGTCCAACTCGTCGGCGAGGGCGACGCCGTCGTGGGGCACTTCCGCTGCTCGGGCACCCAGACCGGACCGTGGATGGGCCGGCCACCGACGGGGCGGTCGTTCCGCGACGTGCGGGAGGTGTACTGGTTCACCGTCCGCGACGGCCGGATCGTCGACTGGTGGGGGCTGGAGGACAACGACGAGCGACGCCGTCAGCTTCGCCGTCCGGAGGGCTCAGCCTGACCCGAGCTCCGGCTACGCCTGCCGGGGGGAGTACATGATCACCGCCACGCCGATCAGGCAGATGGTCGCGCCGATCACGTCGTACCGGTCCGGCCGGAACCCGTCGGCGACCATGCCCCAGACCAGGCTTCCCGCGACGAAGACCCCGCCGTAAGCGGCGAGGATCCGGCCGAAGTGGGCGTCGGGCTGGAGGGTGGCGACGAACCCGTACGCCCCGAGGGCCAGGACGCCCAGGCCCATCCAGAGCCAGCCGCGGTGCTCGCGCACGCCCTGCCACACGAGCCACGCCCCGCCGATCTCGGCGACCGCGGCCAGGACGAACAGCAGGATCGAGCGCGCGACCGTCATGCCGTGGAGCCTGCCACCCGGACCGACCACGGACCCGCCTCCTCGGACGACCACCGGCCTGGTTCCCGTCAGGCGACGGGCTCGCGCGCCGTAGGCCTCGTGCGCGGTGAGGACGTCGGCCATGTGGCCCAGGGCCGGCTGCCGCACGGCGGCGGTCGGGGCGTGCCGCGTCCGGCCCCCGTCAGAGGACGTCGAACACGAGGAGAAGGACGAGGGTCAGCAGGGCGGAGACCAGCAGCGACCCGAGACAGCCCAGCCGATTGGAGAAGAGGAAGAACATCGCCTCCCCCTGCCCAGCACGCCGCCGATCGAACCGACCGGGGTGTGCACTCCGTCACCGGAGCGCAGCGCATTGCACCCGTTCAGGGGATCCCCCCACGCGCCGGCCACTACGTACGGTCATCCCGCTCCGGTCGGGCGCCCGGTCCTCGCCCGCCACCCGGCCACGGATCCTTCCGCCGACGTCCGGCGGCACGAACCCCGGCCCGGCCGCCCCGTTCCCCCCGGGGCGGCCGGGCCGGTCTCTTCCTCGCACTCAGTTCGTCGCGCCGCACACCCGCTGCACCAGCGCCGCCAGTCGGTCGCGGGCCCCCTGGTCCAGCGGCAGATCGACCGATACCGGATCCACGTCCTCGACCTCGACGGTCAGCGGGAACACGTACGGCTTCTTGGTCTCCGCCAGCACGTGCGGGTGACAGGAGGCGGGCGTGAAGGAGACCGCCGTCGTCACGCTCCGCTCCCCGGCCGGGAGCTCGAGCGGCAGTTCCTCGGCCACGACCTCGAGCAGCACGCTGCGCCCCAGGGCGGTTGCGGCCACCCGCTCCTCCCCCGCCCGGCGGGTGAGGGTGAGCAACCCCGTCACCGCGTCACCGTCGTCGGCCAGGTCGGCCACGGTCACCTCGACGACCTCCGCGATCGCCTGCTCCGCGCACTCCTCCTCGTGCACGGTCGCGAGCACGTCGCCGGACAGCGGGACCCGTACCGGCTCCGCGGCGCCACCGGGCCGCACGACGGTGAGCCGTGCCGCAGCCGGCCACGGGTCCGCGTCGCACTGCGGGGGCCCGTAGGGGGTCGGCAGGTCGATCACCCGGCCCAGGGCGAACTCCGCGGTCACCGCGGTCGCCGGCAGCGCGCCGAAGCCGGGTGAGTCCAGGGCGACCGACGTGACGGTGAAGACGTCGCCCCCCGTGGCGGCGAGGCGCACCTGGAACCGGCCCCCGACCGCCTCGTCGGTGCGCAACCGCACCGCCTCGGCCTCCATCCCGGGCACGGCAGGCACGGCCGGGCCGGGCGTCGAGGAGGAGGCGGTGGGAGAGGCCGTCGTTCCGCAGGCAGCGGCGAGCAGCCCCGCCAGGGCGACCAGGCACCGCCTCACGAGGCGGAAGACTAGGACGCCGAGGCGCTCACCTGTGGCGGTTGGGCAGCCGGGCCATCACCCGGCCGGCCTCCATGCGCACCTCGAGCTTCTCCTGCGGATTGGCCGCCGGCCCACGCCGCGGGGAGCCGCTGTCGAGGTCGAACGCCGAGCCGTGCCAGGGGCACACCAGGCACTGCTCGCCGCGCACCTCCTCGACCGCCCCTTCGTAGAGCGGCCCCGACAGGTGCGCGCAGGCCCCGACGAAGACGTCGACCCGCGCTCCCCGCCGGACCGCGGCGAGCGGCACGGCGACGCTGCCGCCCTTGCCCGTGCGCAGCGCCGGCTTGCCCTCGGGCAGGTCGTCCAACGGCCCCAGGTCGATCCAGTCCGAGGTCAGGGCCCGCGCAGCCGTCGCCGAGTGGGACGGGCCGGACGACTGTGCGTAGGACATGTGCCCGCCCACCGCCGCCGACCCGCCGGCGATCCCGAGCCCGGCGTAGGAGAGCACCCGCCCCAGCGTGCCCCGGCCGCTGCCGCGGGCGAGCAGGGAACCGACGTACAGGCTCAGCGCCGCCGTGTTCGCCAGCGCGTGCAGCGCCCCGAGGCGGCGCACACCGACGTCCTGCTCCGACCAGTCCGCCGCGCCGCTCAGCGCGGCCGGGACGGCGGCAGCCACGCCGGTGCCGATCAGCACCGTGGCCGCCGGACGCAGCCGCGGGATGGCGTCCAGGACACCGGCCGACACCCAACTGCCCACCGGCACCTGGACCAGCACGGGATGCAGCGAGTGGCCCAGCCACGTCCCGTGGAGGAGGTCCTTGACTCCCTGGGGGCGCAGCGCCGCGTTCACCGCCCGCCGCGCCGACTCGATCGCCTTGTCGTAGGTCGGGACGTCGGCCCACCGGTCGAGGAACGCCATGAGACTCATGGCGCTCCCCTACCCCCGCGATCCGGTGACGACGCCCACGCGTTCACACGACCGTGACCGAACGGACAGGGAAATGTCAGGGTGAGCAGGCATGTTCTCGGATGACAACGGCCACCCCGAAGAGGAGAGTCTGACCCACTGGTTCCGGCACCGGAGAGGATCACCGTGAGCTGCCCGCCCCTGCTGCGCCGCCGGCCGCAGGACACCGACGCCCTCGGTGACCTCGCGCACGGCCGGCTGCACCCCGTGGGTGAGGTGGCCCACGAGGTCGCCGAGCGGATCCGCCGTGACGACACGTTCGCCCAGTTCGTGCGGTTCGTGCTGGTCGGCGGCTCGTCCACCGCGGTCTACGCCCTCCTCTTCCTCTCCCTGCAGTGGCTGGGCTACCTGCCGGCGCACGTCGTCGCCACGGTGGCGTCCACGGTCCTGGCCAACGAGATGCACCGCAGGCTGACCTTCCGGGCGGAGGATCGGGTCGGCTGGCTCACCGCCCAGATCGAGGCGGGTGGCGTCTCCCTCTTCGGGCTGGTCGCCACGAGCGTCGCCCTCCGCTGGCTGGACGCCACCGTCGGCTCGGCGCACCCGCTGCTCCAGATCACCCTGGTCGCCGCCGTCACCGGGTTCATCGGGCTCATCCGCTTCATCGCCCTGCGCTGGATCTTCCGCCCGACGGGAACGCCTGCCGCTCAGTAACCTGAGCACGGTGAGCGAGCCGACCGGTCCCGGCCCCTCCCACTGGCGATCCCGCGCCCGCGTCGGCGGCCGGTGGGCGTTGCGGGTGGTCATCGCCCTCACCGGAGCACTCGTGGCGGTCCTCCTGTTCGGGCGGATCTCGGCACCCGTCGGCCCGTTCGACGCCACCCTGGCCTTCCGCCCGACCGGAGGAGGCGCCTCGGTCGGCGTCCCGCCGCTGGGATCCCTCAGCGTCGACGTCTACGACGGCCCGCTGCGCCTGGACATCGACCTCCAGCGCGTCGACCAGGAACGCGCGCGGGCCCTGGCCACCGACCCCGTGCGGCTGGCCGGCGTCGTCGGACAGGTGACCGCCGACCTGCGGTCGGCCGTCGTCCGGCTGACCTGGACGACGGCGGCGCTGGCCCTGGCCGGCGCCGCGCTGACCTCCCTCGTGATCACCCGCCGCCGGCGCGAGCCACTGATCGCCGTCGGTGTCACCGCTGCGGTCCTCGTGGGCACGGCCGGCCTGGGAGCGGCCACCTGGCGCCCCCAGGCCCTCTCCCAGCCCACGTACACCGGCCTGCTGGTCAACGCGACCAGCCTGATCGGCAGCGCGGAGGACATCGCCGCGCGGTTCGACGCCTACCGGGCCTCCCTCGAGGACCTCGTCGGCAACGTCGGCACGCTGTACTCGGCGCTGTCCAGGTTGCCCGCGCCCGACACCGACGGCGAGACCGTGGCGTTCCTGCACGTCTCGGACATCCACCTCAACCCGGCCGGCTTCGACCTGGTGCGCCAGGTGGTCGAGCAGTTCCCCGTGGACGCGGTGCTCGACACCGGCGACCTCACCGACTGGGGCAGCGAGCCGGAGAACCGGCTGATCACGACGGTCGGGGAGCTCGACGTGCCCTACGTCTTCATCCGCGGCAACCACGACTCCGCCACCACGGCGGCGCTGGTCGCCGCGCAGCCGAACGCCACCGTCCTGGACGACTCCACCGTGACCGTGGCCGGGATCGAGATCGCCGGCACGCCGGACCCGCGATTCACCCCGGACAAGACGACCGGGGACGACGACGCCAGCGAGGACGTGCTCTTCCAGTCCGGGGAGGAGCTCGCCGCCGTCGTCGCGGAGCTGCCCGCCCCGCCGGCCGTCACGATGGTCCACGACCCCCTGCAGGCCCGCCCGCTCGACGGCGAGGTCCCCCTCGTGCTGGCCGGGCACACCCACGAGCGCAGAGTGGGCCGTTTCGACGAGGGGACGCTGCTCATGGTGCAGGGGTCCACGGGCGGAGCCGGTCTGCGCGGGCTGGAGGGTGAGTACCCCGAGCCGCTGACCTGCACCGTGCTCTACCTGGACGCCGAGACCGGGCAGCTGCAGGCCTACGACGAGATCACCCTCGGCGGACTGGGCGAGACAGAGGTGACGATCCAGCGCCGCACGGTCGCCCCGGACCAGGCGGCCGAGGGCATCCCGACCGACGGCACCGCGACCGACGGCGCGGAGGCGCCCGCATCCCCGACCGGATGACGGTGCGCACCTACGCTCGGGACATGTCCTCGACGTCGACGGCCCCCCGGATCGCCAGCGCGCTCCTCGCTGGCGCGCTGCTGCTGCCGCTGTCCGCCTGCTCCTTCTCCGCGAACGGCGTCAGCTGCACGACCAGCCGCTGCACCGTCACCCTCTCCGGCGAGGGGGCGGAGGCCGAGATCCTGGGCACCACCCTGACCTTCGGCGGCGTCCAGGACGGCCGTGCCTCGCTGAGCGTGGGCGGCGCCACCGTGTCCTGCGGCGAGGGCGAGACGGTCACGGCCGGCCCCCTGCAGCTCGAGTGCTCCAGCGTCACCGGCGACTCGGTGGAGCTCACCGCCTCGCTGGGCTGAGGGGCTCAGCCCGCGTGCGCCACCTCGACGACCACCCGCGTCGGGTTCTCGAGGGCGTAGACCCGGAAGGGGTTCCTCGCCGCGGTGCCCACGAAGGTGACCGAGGTGCCCTCGAATGTCGCGTCGTGGACCACCTCGGTGACCGCGGAGGTGCCCGTCCCGGTCAGCGGCGGCCCCGCGTACTCCTCGACGCCGGTGGCGTACGGGTAGCCGGCGCCGGTGAGGGTCACCTGGAGGACGGCGGCCCCGGTGACCGCCACCGGCTCCCCGCTGCCCTGGGACGACGCGGCATCCACGTAGCGCACGTCCCAGCCGGGCGTGCCGGTCCCGCCGACCTCGAGGACCACCCGGTCGAAGCCGTCGTGGGTGCCGATCCGGATGTCGCTCACCGTGACCGCCGCGTCCGCGGACGCCTCGGCGGCGTCGGGCTCGGTGTCGGCCGGGAAGTCGGGCGCGTCGTCCGTCCCGTCCTCGGCGGAGTCCTGCGCGGCCGGGGTCGTCGTGGCGATGGCCTCCGATGCATCCGCCGACGCCGAGGACGAGGAGGCGGCCTCCGACGTGTCCCCCTCACCGCAGCCGGCGAGCAGCAGCGGCCCCGCGAGGAGCAGGGAGAGGACGGCGGCGGCGGCGCGGGAACGGGTGCTCACGGGCGAAGTTTCGCAGCACCCGGCCCCCGCGCCGGGGTACGCCACGGGGCCATGTATTGTTTCTCCCGCCCCCGGCGAACTACGAGCCCCCATCGTCTAGTGGTCCAGGACGCCGCCCTTTCAAGGCGGTAGCACGGGTTCGAACCCCGTTGGGGGCACGCACGGCACAGCACGGCACCACAGCAAGGCCCTGTAGCGCAGTTGGTTAGCGCGCCGCCCTGTCACGGCGGAGGTCGCGGGTTCGAGTCCCGTCAGGGTCGCTCTCCGGTGGGGACACCGGGAGGGGCAGGTAGCTCAGTCGGTACGAGCGCTCGCCTGAAAAGCGAGAGGTCGGCGGTTCGACCCCGCCCCTGCCCACACAGAGAGCGTCAGGCCGCAGCGCGGCAGTCACCTCGGTGGCGCGACCAGCTCGGCGCCGGCTCCGACCAGGTCGTCCGTCGCGGCGCGGGTGTGCTCGACCCGAACGCCACACGGATGTGTCCGCGGCGCGCCGAGGCCGTCCTGAGCGCACTCCGATCGCTTCCTCCGAGGGACGCGGAACACTAACCTGGCCCGTCTCGGATCCTGACGGAGGACGTCATGGCCACGGATGCCCAGACTTCGCCGGTCGCACGAGCCGCGGAACCGGTCCGGCCGCCCGTGAGCGAGGACCGGGAGCGTCAGGACTGGCCGGGTGTGGTGCCGAGCGATCGGGCGCACCGACCGGTGCGGGCCCTGGAACCGGACGAGCCGGACACGGAACGGCGCGTGCTCCCCGAGGTCATCGTCGAGGTGGCACCACCTACCCGAGAACAGCGGCCGGAACCGGGGGAACCGCAACCGTACGAGCCGTCCGAGCCCTCGGAGCCCTCCGAGGTCATCACCGAGGTCGCTCCGGAAGTGATTCCGGAGGTGGCGCCGGAGGTGGGGCCGGCCGAGACCGAGCGGCCGCGGGACCCGTCGGAGGTCATCACCGAGGTCGCCCCCGAGATCCAGCCGTCCGAGACCGAGACCGAGCGGCCGCGGGACCCGTCCGAGGTCATCACCGAGGTCGCCCCCGAGATCCAGCCGTCCGAGACCGAGACCGAGCGGCCGCGGGACCCGTCCGAGGTCATCACCGAGGTCGCCCCCCAGGTGGCGCCCGAACGCTGACGTGCCACGCGGCTCCGGGCGGACGGAGGCTCTCGCATGACAACGCTGCCC
Source organism: Blastococcus deserti (assembly GCF_042682525.1). Classification (NCBI taxonomy): domain Bacteria; kingdom Bacillati; phylum Actinomycetota; class Actinomycetes; order Geodermatophilales; family Geodermatophilaceae; genus Blastococcus; species Blastococcus deserti. The sequence goes on along the minus strand of NZ_JBHUHP010000001.1, from coordinate 30,528 downwards.
CTCCTCGCACCGCCGTCGCTCGCCGCGCCCGCCGGGACCGCGCCGGACGACGAGCGCGCCGAGTTGCTCCACCTGCTCCGGAGCGAGGCGATCCTCTACCGCTCCGAGAACCAGCCGGTGCTCTCCCGGGACGGCTCATCGGCGCGCTGGATGCTCGACTCACTCGCCGTCACGCTCACTCCCCGCGGGGCCGCGCTCGCCGCTCGCTCCCTGCTCCGGGCCCTCGCTCCCTTCGAGGGACGCCAGCTGGCGACGTTCGGCCTGACCGGCGTTCCGCTGCTCCAGGGCTGCGTGCTCCAGGGGAACGGCCGGTACAGCGGGATCCTGGTACGGAAGGAGCGCAAGGCGCACGGCTCGCTCAAGCTCGTCGAGGGGCGGCTGGACACCGCCGAGCCGGTGGTGATGGTCGACGACTCGATCAGCTCCGGGCACTCGATGCTGACGTGCGCCCGCCGCCTGGAGGAGGCCGGTTTCCAGGTCGAGGGCGGAGTCTGCCTGGTGCGGTTCGGCTACGACCGCGGCACCGCACGGATGCTGGAGAGCGGCTACCGGGCGGCGACGGTCTTCGACATCTACGACGACTTCATCCCGTTCATGGACGGGGAGCCGGACTACCCGCTGAACCCGACGAAACAGCTCGTTCCCTCAGCCGGGCCCGGCCAGGGCGCCACCGAAGCACTGCATCCGGCCGCGCTGGCGCGCGAGGTCATGGCCGAGTACCTGCGCTCCGGACAGGTGCTGCGCGCCCCGCGGGCCCTGGACCGGGTCTACGACGGCGATGGCGGCTGCTGGGTCAGCGTCCGGCGCCGGTCGCGCATGCACGAACGCCCGGCGAGGAGCGGCTTCTGGCACTTCCCCGGCGAGGAGCGGGGCCGTGTCCCGGAGGACGTCGTCCGCGCGGCCGTCCAGACCGCCGGGCAGCTCCGGGATCACCCCGACCCGCTGACGCTCCTCGACGAATGCGCGCTCGCCGTCACGTTCTTCGGAGAACTCGAGGAGTGCACGGTCGGCGACCTGGACAACGACCGCTACGGCATCGTCGTCCGCAGCCGCGAGCGCGCGTCCCGCATGGGCGGCGCGCTGCCGCGCATGCCAGGGATCGCGAACGAGTGGCAGCAGTACGTCCACGCCGCCCGCCGCAACGCGCGGCTCCTGCCGCTGGAGCCGCACCTGCTGTACCGGCACACCGTCGAGAAGGTCGTGGAGCCTGGGGTCACGTGGCAGCCCACCGGCGTCCCGGCTCCCCCGCGACGTTCCTGGCACGGGGACGTCGACGTCGCGGGCCCTGTCGCGAAGGCGGCACGCACGCTCGTCCTGCGCGAGATCGGCGCCGCACCGGCGCACGGGAAGCCGATCCGCCTGTCGCTGCCGGCCGACGTCGTCGGCCTGTTCGTCACCGTGTACGCCGACGGCCGGCTGATCGGCTGCGCCGGCGCGTTCGGGGACGACTGCGGCGCCCGGCTCACCGAGTTCGTCCCCGCCGCCGTCCACGACCGGCGTTTCCCCGACGCCACGGCCACGGACCAGGTGGCCGTCGGCGTCTCCCTGCTCTCCGGCCGGCACGAGATCGGCCAGGCGTCGCCCGAGTGGGTCGTGGGCCCGACCCGGTTCGCCGACCAGGCCCTGGAGGTCCGCCAACGGGACCGCTGGGGGTTCGTGCTGCCGTTCGTCGCCGTCACCCACAACCTGACCCCGCAGCAGTACGTGCTCGAGGTCGTCGACAAGGCGGGCATCACCCGGCCGCCGTACAGCTGGACCCGGTACGACTGCGCGACCTGGCTCGCCGACGAGTCCGGGGTCCGCCAGATGCGGCACGCCCTCCCGGTCGGCGCGCCCGCCGGGAGCTCGACGGCCGAGCGGGAACGGCTGGAGGGGCTGCTGCTGCGCTACACCCGCCGGCACTCGGTCCCGCGGGACGAGCCCTACCTCGCCCGCTACGACGTCTTCGCCGACCGGCTGCACACCGGCGCGCATGCGGCCCGCATCGCCTACGGCGCGTGGATCAAGGCGCGCGCCGGCCTTCGGCGGGAAGCAGCCGACGACCTCGCCCGGGGGCACCTGCGGCGCGATCCCGACGGCTGGATCGGCGACTCGATCGCCGAGTCGGCGTTCGTGCTCCTGGCAGAACTCGAACTCGGCCCGGCGACGGGCGAGACGGAGCGAACCGTCCGCACGATCGCCGCCCGGATCGACGGGCACGGCCGGTTCGCGACGCACCGCGAGCCGGCGGCCGCCCACGAGCCGTTCCAGGACTACGCACCCGGCCAGGCCCTGCTCGCTCTCGCCGCCGCCGCGGGCCGCGGGATCGACGTCCCGGCCGAAGCCGTGAGCCGGGCCCTGCGGCATTACCGGATGCGGTTCCGGCAGAACACGGCCTGGGGGGCGGTGGCGTGGCTGACCCAGGCCTACGCCGCCTGGGGCGCGCTGCGCAGCGACGACGAGCTGACCGGATTCGCCTTCGAGATCGCGGACCGCGCAGTGACGTTCCAGTCGCGGAAGAACGGCGGCTTCCTCAACGACCACCAGCGCGACGCGCCGGGCGCGACCACGGCCCTGTACCTGGAGGGGATCATCGCGGCGCGGTCCGCCGCTGACCGGGTCGGCGACCGCACCCGCGAGCAGCGGTACCGGACGGCGTGCACGAGCGGTCTCGCCTTCCTGGACTCGCTCGTGTACCAACCCCGCGACACCGTCGTCCTGCCGAACCCGGAGTGGGCCCTCGGCGGCGTGCGGACCTCGGAGACCGCCAGTGACGTGCGGGTCGACTACGTCCACCACGCATTGTCCGCGGTGCTCGGTCTGCGCGGCGTCGTCGGGGTGGACGAGCGATGAAGCCGGTCGCGCTCATCAGCATGCCGACGATGAGCACCCGTTTCCCGTCGTTCCAGCTGGCACTGCTCACGCCGATCCTCGAGGCGGCCGGTTTCGACGTGCGGCCGATGTCGCTGTTCCTGAGGTTCGCCCAGCGGCTGGGCCCGAGGCTGAACGAGGCGCTGGCCGACGTCTACCCCTGCATGGTCGGGGAGTGGATCTGGTCGACGGCGGCATTCGGGCCGGGCGGTGGATCCGAGGAGTACTTCCGGGTCTACGAGAGCAACCTGCGGGCGATCTGCGACCGGGCCGGATGCACTCTCGCCGACCTGCGACGCGTGCGGGACGTGGACACCGTCGAATTCCTGGACCGGGTGGTCGAGGAGGTCGACTGGTCATCGTTCGGTGTCGTCGGCCTGAGCGTCACCTTCCAGCAGATGGTCGCCTCCCTGGCGCTGGCCAAGGCGCTCAAGCGCCGGTACCCCGAACTGCCGGTGATCCTCGGCGGCGCGGCCTTCGAGGACGACATCGCGCTCGAGGTGATGACCCGTAATCCCGAGGTCGACGTGGTCCACTGCGGCGACGCCGATCGGTCCCTGCCCGAGCTCGTGACCAGGCTGTCCACGGGATCCTCGCTGGACGGCCTGCTCGGCGTCATGTGGCGGGACGCCGGTCGGATCGTCTACGAGGGCCGCGCGCCCAACTTCGCCGACCTCGACCACTCGCCCGTGCCGGACTTCGACGAGTACTTCGCGACCCGCGGCGAGGGCGACCGGCGCGAGGTCATGCTGCCGATCGAGACCGCCCGCGGGTGCTGGTACGGCATGAGGAACCACTGCGTGTTCTGCGGCCTCAACCGGGCGGGCATGGACTTCCGTCGCAAGGACCCCGAACTGGTGCTCGACATGCTCGGGCGGCTGTCCCGCCGGTACGGCACGCGCTACTTCAACGCGATCGACAACATCCTTGCGCCGGCCTACATGTCCCGGCTGTTCGGTCGCCTGGCCGATGCGCACAGCGATCTGCGGCTGCACTACGAGATCCGCCCGAAGATCAACCGGTCGCAGCTGCGCGACCTGCGGCGCGGCGGCCTGGTCTCGGTGCAGCCAGGTATCGAGAGCTTCAGCACGCACGTCCTGGAGCTCATGCGCAAGAACGTGACCGGGATGAGCAATCTCGAACTGCTCAAGTGGACCACGTACTACGGGATCAACAACTCGTACAACATCCTCCACGGCTTCCCCGGGGAGACCGAGCAGGACTACCGGATGCAGGCCGAGGTGATCCGCCGCATCCCGCACCTGCAGCCGCCGTACGCCATGGCCCAGGCGCGACCGGACCGCGGGTCGCCGATGTTCGAGGAGCCGTCGGCGCACTCGATCTCCTTCCTGCGGCCCTCGGCCTGCTACCGCTACATCTATCCGGCGGACTACGACCTGCGCCGGATCGCCTACTTCTTCGAGCACGGCTTCGACCGGGAACTGCCCGTCGACGGACCGCGGGAGTGCCGCGCGCTGGTGCACGGCTGGAAGCAGCGCTGGTCGACGGCGCGTCGCCCGTCCCTGCGCTACGTGAAGTCCTGGCAGTCGGTGAGCATCCACGACGACCGGGGGACGGCTCCGCGCGGCCACCGCTACGACGACCGGGAGGCCGCCGTCTACGAGTTGTGCGCCGACGCCCGGACCAGGGAGGAGCTGCGGGCTGCCGTGGACGTCGACGACGCGGAGCTCGACCGCACCCTCGCCGGATTCATGGAGCGGGATCTGATGCTGTGCCTCGACGACAGGTACCTGGCGCTCGCACTGCCGGACAACCCGTACCACTGAGCGCGCGCGGGACGGTCAGACCCAGCTGCGGTCCCCGGCAACCTGCGCGTAGACGTCGGCGTGCACCTTCCGGACGGCGGCCCGCTGTTCCTCCCGCCACTCCCGGTCGGCCGGTCGGGGCATGGGGCGGGCCAGCGCCGCCCCGATGGCGGCGGTGAGCGAGACCGGGTCCAGGTGGCCCCCCTCGTGGTTGCCGTAGGACACGACGTCCGACCACTGGTCGGCGAACCATCCGCAGCTCGGCGCGACGACGCGGGTGCCGACATCGCGGCAGGTCTCGAGGTCGCGGGAGTGGCTGCCGCAGGGCTCCGGCAGCACCGCCACGTGCAGCTGCTGCAGCTGGGCCGCCCGGTCCGAGGAAGGGTGGACGACGAGCTCGAGTTCCCCCCGGCCGGCCAGCGTGCGCACGGTGCTGGGGATCCAGGCCTCCTCCGCCGCGTCCACGAGCACCCGCAGCCGGCCGCCTCCGGACACGGCGCCGGACACCGCCGCGCGCACGAGGGCGCCGGGGTCCGGCACGGCGGCCGAGACGCGGCCCAGCCGCAGCCCGACGAGACCCCGCTCGGCCCCGAGCGCGGGATCGGGCGCGGTCACCGACGGATGGGCGACGACGATGGCCGTGCGCCCGAAGCGCTCGGCGATCTCGTCGGCGGCACCGGGGGTGAGGGTGAGCACCACCTCCGCCGTCGACAGCACCGCCTCCAGGTGGGCATCGGTGGCGAGGTCCCCGGGGCAGCTGCTCGCGGTCGACGCGGCGCCCAGCCGGTGCACGGTGACCACCAGCGGGATGCCCAGGCGCCGGACGGTCTCGGCCCAGCACTGGACCGCCGCGGCGGCCACCTGCGGGTAGCCGCTGTGCAGGTGCAGGACGTCGATCTCGGCGGCGTGCGCCTCCAGGTACGCGACGTCCAGCCACGGGCTGAACTCCCGGGACGATCCGACGCGGACCGTCCCGGCCGGCAGGACGGCGTCCACGTAGGGATCGGAGAACGGGACCGTGGCCACCCGCACGGACCCGCGCCGACGGGAGGGTCCCGTGGTCTCGGGCTGATCTGCGGGCATCACCGGGTCGGTCGGCTCCTCGTGCGGTCGAGCACTGCGACAGCACGGCGTGCCGCTCGACGGTGTCAGCGCCCGGCCACGGATTCGAGCCGGTTCCGTCCGGTCCTACCCGGAGCCACCGGGGCCGATACGTGATGAACCCCATTCGGGTGACCGGGCGCCCGGTTCCCTGCACACAGCGCTACCGGTCGGCCGTACGTGCGCTCCGCGCGCGGGCGTAGGCCGGTGCACGGAACCGCGCCATCGGGCCGTCGGGCACCAGGCCTGGGGGCGGGTTCTGGACGGCGTCGAAGCGCACGTCGGGATCCAGCGGCGCGGCGGGGGCGGTCAGCACCAGCGTGGCGAACGGCTGCCACGGTCCGGTTCCCCGTGCGGCGGCGAGGGTGAACCGCAGCCCGTCCCGGACGACGATCCCGGCCAGTGGCCGCGGGTCCGACGGCACGTCGTCGGCCTCGGGGAGCGCGGCCAGGCGGACGGAACCGGCGTCGGAGCGATAGGCCATGATCGAGGAGTAGACGGCCGCCGTGTCCCGCCGCGGGAGCGGCAGCAGCCGGCCGATCGGGCCAGAACCGGTGGTCGACAGCAGCAGGTCGATCGGCCCGTCGTCGCCCGGCAGCCGGATGGCCATGCCCAGCAGGTCGGGCAGGGGCGCCGGGAGCCCGGCGCCCCGGGAGAGGCGCACGACCGCGGCGTCCGTCGCGTGCGCGTCCAGCCAGGGGATCCCCCAGTCCTCGCTGCCCCCGCGCCGCTCCAGCACGGCGTCGAACACCGCACCCCGTGGATGCATCGGTTTGCCACCGCGCCACCGGGCGATCCCGCCGAGGGGGACGGCGACCAGCTGTCCCGCTCCGCGGGCCAGCGTCCCGACCAGCCTGGTTCCCGTCCGCACGTCGCTTCCCTACCCACCGGCGGATCCGCGTCACGCGGCGGTCCGTCTCCGCACGCGACTGTGCAGAGATGTACGTGGCGGGCGGCGGATGCGGTGCCCGAGCGCACAGCCACGCGCCCCGGCCGGCTCGGTGCACGGGCCGACCTGGCCCGGGGCCGTCGTCGGTACGGTGGGCGGACGGCCCACGACCGGGCGACTGTGGGCATGTGACCAGCAGGCCGGCGCTCGTGCATCGTCAAGCGGCGAAGTCTGCGCAACCGGCCCGGTGTTCTTCGGTGAGATCTGCCCGGCCGATCGGATGACACGGACCGTTCCCCCGCTTACTTTCTGTACATGCTCTCCACGCTCTTGGTCATCGGCGGTGTCCTGGTCGGACTGCTCGTGCTGCTCGCCCTGATCGTGAGCCTGAGCGCCCGGCCGCAGACCGGGGCCCACCCCGCGGGCGGGCCGGCACCCGCCCGTACGTGGGTCGCCGACGCCGGCCGCCCGCACCCGGACGCCTGGTCGCCCCTGTCGACCGGCGCCACCAGCGAGATGCCCGCCGTCCGCTGACCCCCTGACCCCGGCGTCCCGGCGGCTGCGAGAACGCGCCGCCGGGACAGCCCGGTCACCGCTGGACCGGGGTCCAGTCGGTATCCGTGCGCAACACCGGCTTGAGGACCTTGCCACCGGGATTGCGGGGCAGCGCCCCGGGGCGCACAGCCAGGTACTGCGGCACCTTGAAGTCGGCCAGGTGCTCGCGGGCGTGGGCGAGGAACGCCTCGACGTCGAACTCGGCCCCGGGCGTCGGCACCACGACCGCGCCCACCTTCTCCCCCATCTTCGGGTCGGGCACGCCCACCACCGCGACCTCGAAGACGCCCGGCGCCGCGGCCAGCGCGTTCTCCACCTCGACGCAGTAGACGTTCTCGCCGCCCCGGTTGATCATGTCCTTCGCCCGGTCGACGATGTAGGTGAACCCCTCCTCGTCGATGCGGGCCAGGTCGCCGGTGCGCAGCCAGCCCCCGGCGAAGGTCTCGGCCGTGGCCTCGGGCTTGTTCCAGTAGCCCTGGACGACCTGCGCCCCCCGGATCAACAGCTCGCCGACTCCGGTGGCAGGGTCGACGTGGGCCAGGTCCAGGTCGACCACCGGCGCGGGGAAGCCGACCGAGTCGGCGTGGGTGTCGGCGTACTCGTGCGGCAGGAACGTCGAGATCGACGAGGTCTCCGACAACCCGAAGCCGTTGCCGACGCGGGCCGCGGGGAAGCTCCGCTTGATCTGCTGCACGAGGTCGGGCGCGATCGGCGCCCCGCCGTAGGTGGCGAACCGCACGCCGCTGACGTCCACGTCCGCGAACTGCTCCTGGCTGATCGCGAGCCAGAAGATCGCCGGCACCGTCGTGACGACGGCGATGCGCTCCTCCGGGATGACCCGCAGGAACCGGCCCACCTCGAAGGTCGGCATGATCACCGCCGCCGCGCCGCTCTCCAGCGCCACCAGCAGCTGGCTGTTGCAGCCGGTCACGTGGAACAACGGCACGGAGACGAGGTTGCGGAGGCCGGGGTCGGAGCCGGACAGCCCGACGACGCGGCGGGCGTTCTCGGTGTTGGTCAGGAAGTTCTCGTGGCTGGTCATCGCCCCCTTGGGGAAGCCCGTCGTCCCTGACGTGTAGAAGATCGCCGCCAGGTCCTGCCGCCGCAGGTCGTCGGCGGTGAACGGCTCCCCGTCCGGCAGCGGCGCCCCCGGCTCGAGGACGACGCGAGCGCCGCTGTCCTCCACGACGTAGCGCGCCTCGGCGTCGGTGAACCGGGTGTTCACCGGCACCGCGACGCCGCCGGCCATCAGCGTGCCGAAGAACCCGAGCACCCAGTCCACGCCGTTGCCCAGCCGGATCGCCACCCGGTCACCGCGTCGCACGCCTGCTGCGCGCAGGCCACCGGCGACGCGTGCGGCGGCGTCCCACAGCTCCCGGTAGGTGAGGCGGGGCCCGTCCACCTCGACGACCGCCTCGGCGTCGGGGTCGCGTTCCACCGACGCCCGCAGCATGGCGACCACCGAGTCGGGCAGGGCCACGTACCGCTTGATCCCGGCCGCGTCGCGCTCGACGCCGGTCTCGTCGAACGGGTGAAGGACCATCAGTACGTCCCGATGTCGTCGGAGAAGCGCCGCGGGTCGGTCACCAGCATCGTCTCGATCTGCTCCTCGGTCACGCCGTCCTCGCCCTCGTAGGGCAGCACCTTCCCGTGGATGTGCATGTCCTGCCACTGCGGTCCCGACGTCCGCCGCCCTGGACCGGCTGCCCCGCGTCATCGCGCCCACGCTGCTCGTCGGTGGGCCATCCCGGCCGTCACGGGTGCCCCGGATCCAGGCGGCGGGCACCGCGCCCGTCCCCGCCTGAGGGTGACGGCGCCACCCCGCCCCGGGACGACGCGCGGTCGGGTGTACCGGAACGCCTGCGTGCGTCAGGATGGGGTCCGCACCGTCCGGACCGTCGGCACGACGCGTGTCCCGCGTCGCACCGCCCGACCGCGCCGGCCCGGAGCAGGAAGCGAGGTGGTCGATGTCCCGGCGGGGCCATCCACGCCGGCGCGCCGCCGAGCTGCTGCTGCTGGTGGCCGTCCCGGTCGCGGGGGCGCTGCTGGCCGCCCTGCTCCTCCCGCTGTTCCTCGGCCCCGGGCTCCTCGTCCGCTCGAACGCCGACCTGCTCGCGCCCCTGCCCGTCGAGCTCGGTGACCGCACGCCCGCCGGCAACACCGCCGTCCTCGCCGCCGACGGGTCGGTGATCACCCACTTCTACCGACACAACCGGACGCCGGTGGACGCCGACGCGATCGCCGACGTCATGAAGCAGGCGCTGATCGACATCGAGGACTCCCGGTTCTACGAGCACCGGGGGCTCGACGTCGAGGGCACCGCCCGCGCGCTGATGCGCAATGTCCTGGCCGGCACCGTGCTCGAGGGCGGCTCCACGATCACCCAGCAGCTGGTCAAGCAGACCCTGCTGCAGTCGGCCGGCACGCCGCAGGAACGGCTGGCCGCGACCGAGGAGAGCATCGGCCGCAAGCTCCGGGAGGCCCGTCTCGCGCTGACCCTGGAGCGGCAGCTGTCCAAGGAGGAGATCCTCACCCGCTACCTCAACATCGTGTACTTCGGCAGCGGCGCCTACGGGGTCCAGGCCGCGGCCCAGCGGTACTTCGGCGTCGACGCCGCCGCCCTGGACCTGGGCCAGGCGGCGATGCTGGCCGGCCTGGTGCAGACGCCGGCCAACGACGACCCGCTCACCAACCCCGAGCGCGCCCGCGCCCGGCGGGACCAGGTGCTGCAGCGCATGCACGAGCTGGGGCACATCACCGACCAGCAGCTCGCCGAGCTCGTCGGGCAGCCCGTCGCGGTCAACCCGACCGAGCCGCCGCCCAACGGCTGCGCGGAGGCGGTGGTCGGCGGGTTCTTCTGCGACTACCTCCAGCGCCACCTGACCGGCACCCTCGGCGTCACGCAGGAGCAGCTGGAGACCGGCGGCCTCACCATCCGCACGACGCTGCGGCCGGACCTCCAGCTGGCCGGCGACCAGGCCGTGGTGGCGAACCTGCCTCTCGGCGACCCGCTGGCGGGGATGTTCACCGCGGTGGAGCCCGGCACCGGGCGCGTGCTGGCGATGAGCGTCAACCGCCGCTTCGGCTACGACGCGAACGACCCCACACAGGAGTCGGTGAACCTCAACCTCGTGGCGAGCCAGGGCGCGGGCTCGACGTACAAGGTGTTCGTGGCCGCCGCGGCCCTCGAACGCGGGATCCCGCCGTGGCACACCATCACCACCAGCGATCCCTACGTCTCACGGGTCTACAAGAACGGCCGCGCGCCCTACGTCGTGCAGAACGCCGGCAGTTATCCGGCCACGCTCGACATGACCGAGGCGCTGATCCGGTCCTCCAACACCTACTTCGTGGCCCTGGAGGACCAGCTGGGCAGCGTCGAGGGCCCGGTGCGGACGGCGCAGCGGATGGGCCTGTTCTCCCTCGACCCCGTCGCCGACCAGGTGATCGGCGAGAACCGTGGCTCGTTCACGCTCGGCGCGGAGGCGACCAGCCCGCTGGCGCTGGCCAGCGCCTACTCCACGCTGGCGGCGTCGGGCACGCAGTGCGACCCCACGCCCGTCACCGAGATCCTCGACCGCGACGGCGTGCCACTCGCCGGCCCCGACGGCGCCCCGCTGCCCACCGGACCCAGCTGCACGCCCGAGGCGGTGCGGCCGGACGTCGCGACGACCCTCAACCAGATCCTCGTCGGCGACACCGCGCTGCCCATCGGCACCGGTACGCGTGCCGCGATCCCCGGCCACCAGATCGCCGGCAAGACCGGCACGAGCCAGGACCGCTACTCGGTGGCCTTCGTCGGGTACACGCCGCAGTACGCCGCCAGCGTCATGATCCTCAACCCCAAGGAGAACCAGGACATCGGCGGCTACGGCGGCCGGCTGGCGGCACCCATCTGGCGGGCTGCCATGGAGCCGATCCTCTCGGCCCAGGCACCGGTGCCCTTCCCGCCGCCGGGCATCCCCCTCACGCCCCCCCAGCCGCAGCCGCAGCCGCAGCCGCAGCCAGGGCCCGACCCCCGCCCCGAGCCCGTCCCGGTACCCGAACCCGCCGCCGCACCCGTCGAACCCGAGCCACCGGCGCCGTTGCCGGCCGAGGAGCTCCCGCCCGTGGCCCAGGTGCCCGCCGAGCAGTTCCCGCCCTTCGAGGCCCCGGGATTCCCGTTCGACGATTCCGACTGAGCGGTTCACCCTTCCGCGTCGAACAGCTCCGCCGCGCGCTCGCCCAGCATCACCGCGGTGGCGGCGGGGCCCCGCGAGGGCACCCGGGGCATGACGGAGGTGTCCACGACCCGCAGGCCGGCCACGTCCCGCACCCGCAGCCGCTGGTCGACGACCGCCGACACGTCGTCGTCCGGCCCCATCCGCGCCGTGCCCGCCAGGTGCACCGCGGTGGTCAGGCGCCCGCGGATCCACCGGTCGAGGTCGGGGTCCCGCTCCAGGACGCGTGCCGGGAGTCCGGCCGCGACCAGGGACGTGAGCGCCCGGGTCCGCAGCAGGGCCGCGGCCAGCCGCACCCCGTCCCGCAGCCGCCGGCGGTCGGACTCCTCCGTCAGGTACCGGTACTCCAGCCGCGGCTGCCGCCCGGGACGAGCGGTGTCGAGGGTGAGGCGGCCGCGGCCGTCCTCCCGCTGCAGGCCCACCCCCAGCTCCAGCTGGTCGTCGTCCGGGCCGCCCGCTCCGCCGGTGATCCGGCCGAAGGGCGCCAGCCACGGCAGCACCTCCAGGTCACCCGGGACGGGCGACCCCTCCGACGTGGCGTGCAGGATGCCGTGCAGGGGCAGCCGGCCGGGCGGCACCGGCAGTGCGCGGGACGCCCGGAAGGGCACGTGGACGAGCGGGTGGTCGGTGAACCCGGCGCCCACGCCGGGGAGGTCGGCGACGACCGGGATGCCTGCGGCGCGCAAGTCGTCGGCCGGGCCCACGCCCGACAGCAGCAGCAGGTGCGCCGAGCCGACGGCTCCGGCCGAGAGCACCACCTCGGCGGCACGGACGACGCCGTCGGCCGTCGCCACCCCGACCGCCCGGCCGCCCTCGACGACCACCCGGCGCACCGGCACGCCGCCGCGCACCGCCAGCCCGGGCCGGCCGCGACGCGGCGAGAGATACGCCATGGCCGTGTTGATCCGCACGCCGCCGGAGACGTTGAACGGGATCGGCCCGTACCCCGGCGGCCCGTCGGCGTTCTTGTCGGGCTCCGCCGGATGGCCCAGCTCCGCCGCCGCGGCGGCGAACGCGTCGGCCAGCGGATGCGCGGTGCGGGGGCGTGCCACCGGGACGGGGCCGTGCGCGCCGTGGCCCGGCCGGTCGCCGAGGTCGGCGTCGGCCTCCAGCCGGCAGAAGGCGGGCAGCACGGCGTCGTAGGACCACAGGTCGTTGCCCGCGGCCGCCCAGCCGTCGAAGTCGGCGCGGGTGCCGCGGATGAAGGAGCCGGCGTTGAGCGCGCTGGAGCCGCCGACCACCCGTCCCCGCGGCACGCGCGCGGTCACCCCGGGCGCCAGTTCCGCGGTCAGGTCCCAATTGGCGGGATGCCCCGGCACCGCCGCCCGCATCGTCGTGGGGTCCCGGAGCTCCGGGGGGAAGTCCTCCGGTCGCGGATGGTCGGCACCCGCCTCGAGCAGCAGCACCCGGCGGCCGGTGTCGGACAGCCGGGCGGCCAGGGCGCAGCCCGACGTCCCGGCGCCCACGACGACGACGTCCCACCCGTTCACGCGATCGGCCCCCTTGCAGCATCCCGCCGCGAGCCTGCGAGTGGTGGGGGGCAGGGGGATCCTCTCTCCAGCACCTGCGGCAGGTCCAGCCGGCGCACCTTGCCCGTGGAGGTGCGCGGCAGTTCGCCCAGGGGGTGCAGCGCCTTGGGTCGCTTGGCCGGGGCCAGCCGTTCGCGCGCCCACGCCGACAGCTCGGCCGGCCGCGCGGTGCCGACGTAGGCGGCCACCACCCGCTCCCCCCAGTCCTCGTCGGGCACGCCGAACACCGCGCTCTCCACCACACCGGGATGCGCGTCGAGCACCGCCTCGACCTCGGCGGGGTAGACGTTCACGCCGCCGGAGATGACCAGGTCCTCCCGGCGACCGTCCAGCCACACCACCCCGTCGTCGTCCACCCGGCCGAGGTCGCCGACGGTGACCAGGTCCCCGCGCCAGGCCGCGGCCGTCTTCTCCGGGGACCGCCAGTACTCGAACCGCGCCCACGGCGGCACCGCGCACCACAGCTGCCCGCGGTCGTCGGTCTCCAGCCGGCGGCCCGGCCGGGCGCGCCCGACGCTGCCGGGGCGGGCCAGCCAGTCCTCCGGCGAGCAGACGGTGAACTGGGCCTCCGTCGAGCCGTAGAACTCCCAGACGCTGCCGTCGGGCAGTGCGTCGAGGACCGACCGCTTGAGCGGCGCCGGGCAGGGCGCGCCGGCGTGCACCAGACGGCGGAAGGAGGACCAGTCCACCTCCCCGTGCCCGAGCAGCCGCCGCAGATGGGTGGGGACGCAGAAGGTCGTCGTCGGGCGGAGGGTGGAGACGGCCTCGGCGGCGCGGCCGACGGCGAAGGGCCCGGGGAGCAGCACCGTCCCCCCGGCGAGCAGCGTGTGCACCGCGAAGCGCAGCGGCGCACTGTGGTGCAGGGGCGAGAGCACCAGGTGCCGGTCGCCCGGGCCGAATCCCCAGAGCTCGATCTCCTCGGCGGCCAGCGCCGACGCGTCCTGCTCGGCCAGGACGCCCGACCAGACGCCCTTGCGCCGTCCCGTCGTCCCGGACGTGTAGTGCATCGGCCGGGCCAGCGGCACGTCGGCGAGCTCCGCCTCGTCGGTGCCGCCCAGCAGTCGCTCCGGGTGGGCGCCCACGTCGAGGGACGGGTCGGCGTCCTCGGCCAGCGCGGCGCGCTCGGCCGCCGGCAGGGCCGGGTCGAGCACCACCGGCACGACGCCGGTACGCAGAGCACCGAGGACCACGGCCAGCAGCGCCGGCGAGGCCGCCGCGGACACCAGCAGCCGGTCCCCCGCCCGCAGGCCCGCCGCCACCAGCGCGGCGGCCGCGCGCCGCTGGTCCCGGACGCTCCCGGCGCCGGTGACCTCCCCGACGTCGGTCATGCCAGGCGCACCGGCTCGGCCGCCCCCGGCTCGATACCGCCCTGGACGCGGCCCTCGGCGCGCAATTTGGCCAGGGTCGCCCGGGTCGACTGCGCGGCCGCCGGCCAGAGCGATCGCGGCACCTCGGCGTACACGGTGGCCACCAGGTCCTCCACCGAGGCGGCGCCGGCGGCCAGCGCGGTCAGCAGCTGGTGCTCCCGGTAGGCGCGGTGGGCGAGGTAGTAGTCGAGGACCGCCCCCGGGTCCTCGGTCAGCTCCGGCCCGTGACCGCAGTACAGCGCGCTGGGGCCGAGGTCGTGCACCCGTCGCAGCGACTCGAGGTAGGCGACGACATCGCCCTCGGGATGGGTGACCACCGACGTCCCCCGCCCCAGGACGTGGTCACCGACGAGCACGGCGCCGGACTCCAGGCGGAAGGCCAGGTGGTCGCCGGTGTGCCCCGGCGTGGCGACGACGCCGATGGTCGTGCCGGCCAGTGCCAGGCGTTCACCGTGGTCGAGGACGCGGCCACGCGGGCCGGCGACGGCCGCGGTGCCGGCGGCGACGGGCGCCCCGAATCGCTCCCCCCACGGCAGGGCTGCCTCGGCGTGGTCGCCGTGGTGGTGCGTGACGAGGACGGCGACGCAGCGGGCGTCCCGGGACGCGAGGGCCGCCTCGACGGCGGCCAGGTGCGCGGCGTCGTCGGGCCCCGGGTCCACCAGCACCGCCTGACCGCTGCCCGGCGCCCCGACGACGTAGGTGTTGGTGCCGTCCAGCGTCATCCCCGAGGGGTTGGGCGCGAGCACCCGGACGACGAGGGGCTCCAGATCGACCGTGCGCGGCATGCGGCCCGGCGCGGGCAGGGCCCAGCCGGCGCGGGGGTCGGCCGGGGCGTCCACGTCCGGCACGCTAGCCGCACGGGTGGGCGGACGTGCATCCGGCGGCTAGCCTCGCGCCCATGCGCCGATCCCTCATCGTGTGCCGCGACGGACTGTCCGTCGCCGCGGCCCTCGTCCTGCTCACTGCGTGCGGCGGTTCGGACGGCGAGGAGTCCGCGTCCTCGGAGTCCAGCGCGACCAGCTCCAGCGCGGCCGAGACCACAAGCGGGCAGGCCGACTCCGAGTTCTGCACGGAGGCCGCCGCCATCCAGGAGAGCGTGGGAGCCGGCCTCACCGGCCAGTCCGACCCGGCGGCCGTGCAGCAGGCCCTGCAGCAGGCGGCCACCGAGGTCCGGGACGTCGAGCCACCGGAGGAGATCGCCGACGACTGGGCAGCCCTCGCCGACGGCATCGACCAGATCGCGGCAGCGCTCGCCTCCGTCGATCCCAACGACCCGAACGCGGCCACGACCTTCCAGCAGCAGCTGGCCCCCCTGCAGCAGGAGCTGGCATCGTCGGCGACCAGGGTGCAGACCTACCTCGTGTCGGAATGCGGTCTCGAGGTCGACGCGACCGAGCCGGCCGCGCCCACCAGCTGAACGGAGCCGAGCGGCCTCCCGGCAGGAGCCCGCCGCCGGCCCCGTCCAGGGGCTCGTCCCGGGCGGGCGGGGGATGAGGAGGACGTGGTCCTTCTCCGGTGGGGCCTTCCTCAGCCCCCGCAGCCCCCGATGTAGACGCCGCGGGCGTTCAGCCACGGCACCGGGTTCAGCTGGTCGCTGTAGAGCTCCCCGTGCGCGTGCACCTCGAAGTGCAGGTGCGGTCCCGTCGACTGACCGCGGTTGCCGATCTCGGCGATCTGCTCCCCCGCGGAGACACGCTCACCGGCGGACACGAAGTACCGGTTCACGTGGCCGTAGACGGTGACGTAGCCGTCGTCGCCCAGGATGTAGACGGCCTGCCCGAAGCCGGTGGCGGCACCGGCCCGCTTCACCACCCCGGAGGTCGCCGCGTAGATCGGGGTCCCGATGCCGTTGGCGATGTCGACGCCGAAGTGGGTGACCCCCCAGCGGGCGCCGTAGCAGCTGCTCACCCGGCCGGAGGTGGGTGCGACGTAGTCGCCCGAGCCGCCGCTCCCCGCGCCGCCACCGCCGC
>NZ_JBHUHP010000001.1:3742-14258 GCF_042682525.1 Blastococcus deserti | reverse complement strand
CCGCCGCCACCGCCGCCACTGCCGCCGCCGTTGGCGCGGGCGGTGGCCGCGGCGGCCGCCGCGTCCCGCGCCGCCCGCTCGGCCGCCGCCCGGGCCGCGGCCTCCTCGGCCTGCCGCTGGGCGACCCACTGCTGGTAGGCGTCGCGCGCGCCCTGCAGCTCGAGCAGCCGGATCTGGGCCGCCTGCAGCTGCGCCTCGTACCCGGCCTTCTGCTCGGCGACCTGCTCGTAGGCGGCCTGCTGGGCCGCGAGCTGCGAGTCGGCCGCGCGCTTGGCGCTCTCGGCGGCCTCCTCCGCGGCGGCCATCTGATCGCGGGCTGCGCGGGCGGCCGAGTCGGCGTTGGCCTGGGCGACCTTGGCGACCTCGAGCTCGCTGAGCACGGCCAGCTGGTTGTCGGCGACGTAGTCCAGCATCGCCGCGCGCTGGATCAGCTCACCGGGGCCGGCGGAGTCCAGCAGGGCGGCGGTCGTGCTCATCGCCGGGCCTTTCATGTAGCTGTCCCGGGAGAAGAGCGCGATCCGCGCCTCCGACGCGGCCACGGCCGCGGCCGCCTCCTGGAGCTGGGCGGCGGCCCGGTCCGCGACCTCCTGCGCCTGCAGCAACGCCTCCTCGGCGGCGAGGTACGCGGTGCCCGCCGCCTCGGCCAGCACCCCGACCCGCTCCAGCTCGGCCTCGGCTCCGGCGACCAGGCCGCGGATCCGCCCGACCTCGGCAGCGGCCGCCTCCTGCTGCGCCTGGGCGTCGTCCAGCTGGCCGTCGGTGGGGTTGACCGGCGGCGGGGGGACGGCGAGCCCGGGACCGGCGCCCGCCACGAGCAGGGCACCGGCAGCGAGCGCCACCAGCCCCGCGCGCAGCGACCGCCCGGCTCGGGGGCGGTGGGCACGGGCGCGCGGGGTCACCGGTCCGGACGGACGGCGGTGGGACATGACTCGCTCCCTGGGGAAGAGGGTGGGCGTCGAAGCCCAGCGAGAGTCGCACCGTCACCAGTAGTCACAAAGGCAACACGCGGAACGGGTAGCGCACCGCGGTCAAAACGGCCGGTGACCGCATCGGCACGGTCGGTATGTCGACTTCGGGCGTCAGCCGGCGGGTCTCTCGAGCTCGTGGGCCAGCTCGTCCAGCTCCGCGCCACCGGCCATGAGCCGGGTCAGCTCGTCGCGGCTGACCTCGCCCTTGGCGAAGTCGCCCAGGCTCCGGCCGCGGTTGAGCACCAGGAACCGGTCGCCGACGGGGTAGGCGTGGTGCGGGTTGTGGGTGATCAGGACGACGCCCACGCCCCGGTCACGGGCCTGCGCCACGTAGCGGAGCACCACACCGGCCTGCTTGACCCCGAGCGCCGACGTCGGCTCGTCAAGGATCAGCACCCGGGCGCCGAAGTGGACGGCTCGGGCGATGGCGACCGACTGGCGCTCCCCGCCGGACAGCGTGCCGACGGGCTGGTCGGGGTCGCGGATGTCGATGCCCATGGCCGCCAGCTCCCGGCGGGTGGTCTGCCGAGCACGGGCCGCGTCGAAGCGGCGGAACGGCCCCCGGCCGCGGGTGGGCTCGGCCCCGAGGAAGAAATTCCGCCAGATCGCCATCAGCGGGATCATCGCGAGGTCCTGGTAGACCGTGGCGATCCCGGCGTCGAGCGCCTCCCGGGGAGCGTCGAACGCCACCGGGCGCCCGTCGAGCAGCACCTCGCCGCGGTCGGCGCGGTGCACGCCGGACAGGATCTTGATCAGCGTCGACTTGCCCGCACCGTTGTCGCCCAGCACGCAGGTGACCTCGCCGGCCCGCACCGTCGTGGTGATGCCGTCAAGGGCGATGACCGAGCCGTAGTCCTTGCCGACGTCCCGCAGTTCGAGCAGGGGCGCGGCGCCCGGGCCGGTCATCGCCGCGCCGCCTCGGCGTAGCGGCGGACCAGCCGGTTGGCGAGGACGGCGAGCAGCAGCATCGCGCCCAGGAAGAAGTAGAACCAGTCCGCGTCCCAGCGCAGGTACGGGATGCCGAGCTGCGTCATCCCGAAGATCAGCGCGCCGAGCGAGGCGCCAATGGCGGAGCCGAAGCCGCCCGTCAGCAGGCAGCCCCCGATGACGGCCGCGACGATGTAGATCAGCTCCTGCCCGATGCCGGTGTTGGCCTGCACCGAGGTCAGCCGGACGGCCAGGGTGACGCCCACGAACCAGGCGGCCGCGGCGGTGGTCATGAACAGCGTGATGGTCGTGCGGCGGGCCGGGACGCCGACGTTGCGCGCGGCGACGTCGTCCCCGCCGGTGGCGAACACCCAGTTGCCGAACCGGGTGCGCAGCAGCACCCAGGTGGCCAGGGCGGTGAACAGCACCCACCACAGGATGGCGACGCGCAACTCGGTGCCGGCGACGCCGAGCCGCGAGGCGAACACCCATTCGGCGGCGCCGTAGCCGGGGGCGTCCGCGATGCCCCCGGCGGTGACGGTACCGGTGAAGAACTTGGTCAGCCCCAGGTTGAGACCCTGCAGCATGAGGAAGGTGGCCAGCGTGATGATGAAGCTGGGCAGGCCGGTCCGGGTCACCAGCCAGCCGTTGAGGAAGCCGATCGTCAGCGCCAGCACCAGGGCGACCGCGATCGCGACCCAGATGTTCTGCCGGAACTCGACCGCGACGATGCCCACCGTCAGCGCCGTCGTCCCCGTCATCACCCCGGCCGAGAGGTCGAAGTGCCCGCCGATCATCAGCAGGGCGACGGCGACCGCCATGATCCCCAGCGTCGACGCCGGGTCAAGCCAGTTGGCGATGCCGCGCGCCGAGCGGAACACCGGCGACTGGACGGCGAAGAACACGAAGACGACGACCGCGCCGATCAGCGCACCCAGCTCCGGCGTGACCAGCAGCCGGCGGAGCGGCCCGGGGGCGCTCAGGCGCTCGTCGGTGCGCGACGCGGCGTCGGCCCCCCGAGCCGACACCGCGTCGCTCCGGGCGGCGCTCAGCGGGTGCCGGCCGAGGCCAGGTCGGCGATCTCGTCGACGTTGCTCGCATCGACGATGCCGGGTCCGGTGAGCACCGGCTGCCCGCCGCCGACGGTGTTGAGGTTCTCCACGTACAGCTTGAGCATCACGATCGGCAGGTAGCCCTGCTCGTACTGCTGCTGGTCGACGGCGAAGGCGATGTCGCCGTCCTGGATACCGCGGATGACGTCCTCGTTGAGGTCGAAGGTGGCCACCTGCGCCTCGGAGCCGGCGTCGCCGGTGGCCGCCACGGCCACGGCCGCCACGGCGGAGTTCAGGGTGAGGACCGCGTCGATGGTCGGATCGCTCTGCAGCTGCGAGGTGATCGTGGACTGCGCGCCCTGCAGGTCGTTGACGTCGACCTGCAGCGGGGTGACCTCGCGGCCGAGCCCCTCGGACGCGCCGGAGCAGCGCTGCTCGAGCCCGATGTTGCCCGCCTCGTGGACCACGCACAGCACGTTCGCCGCGCCGTCGGCCGCCAGCTGGCGCCCGGCGCCCTGCCCGGCGATGGTCTCGTCCTGCCCGACGTGGCCGATGGCCCCGAACTCGGCCGAGCGCTCGCCGCCGGAGTTGATGGTGACCACCGGGATGCCTTCCTCCACGGCCGCCTCGACGGAGTCCTGCAGCGCATCGGGGTTGGCCATCGACACGACGATGCCGTCCACGCCCTGGTTGACCGCCGCGTCGATGAGCTGCGCCTGGCGCTGCGGATCGCCGTCGCTCTGGTAGTCCACCGAGATGCCGAGGTCCTCGCCGGCGGCCTCGGCGCCGTTCTGGACGACGTCCCAGAACGCGTCGCCCGCAGACCCGTGGGTGATCACCGACAGGGTGAGGTCGCCGGCCGCGCCGCCTCCGCCACCGCCCGCTCCGTCGGCACCGGACTCCCCGCCGTCGGTCGTGCACGCGGCCAGGACCAGGGGCGCGGTCACCCCCATCAAGAGCAGGGCGACCGCCGACGAACGGGGGGTTGGGGCCATGGGATCCTCCTGTGCTCGCGGGAGCCCTCGCCCCCGCCGGTCTCCCGGAATCATGCCCGCAGCCGCCCCAGGACGCGGACGGACCCGCGCGCGTCCCTCCGGTCGGGCAAAGGCCGCCCGGCGATCTACGCTCCTGCGGTGGATGTACTGAGCTCGGGTCACGAACAGGTCGTCTTCTGCAGCGACGCGGAGTCGGGGCTGAGAGCGATCATCGCCATCCATTCCACGGCGCTCGGCCCGGCCCTCGGCGGGACGCGGTTCTACCCGTACCCCACCGAGGACGCCGCCGTCGCGGACGCCCTGCGCCTCTCGCGCGCCATGTCCTACAAGAACAGCCTGGCCGGGCTGGACCTCGGCGGCGGCAAGGCCGTGATCATCGGGGATCCGCACACCCAGAAGACCGAGGCGCTGCTGCGCGCCTACGGCCGGTTCGTCGAGGCGCTGGGCGGGCGGTACCTGACCGCCTGCGACGTCGGCACCTACAACGCCGACCTCGACGTCGTCGGCCGGGAGACCCGGTACGCCCACGGCCGGTCGGAGGCCTACGGCGGCTGCGGCGACTCCTCCGTCCTCACCGCGTACGGCGTCTTCCAGGGCATGCGCGCCGCCGCGCAGCACCTGTGGGGCGCACCGACCCTCGACGGCCGCACGGTCGCCGTGGCCGGCGTCGGCAAGGTGGGCTCCTGGCTGGTCGGCCACCTGGTCGACGACGGGGCCGACGTCGTCGTCACCGACGTCGACGGCGCCGCGGTGGAGCGGCTGCAGACGCGCTACCCCCAGGTGAAGGCGGTGCCCGACACCGCGACGCTGGTGCGCACCCCGCACGACGTCTACGCGCCCTGCGCCCTGGGCGGCGCGCTCGACGACGAGACCGTCGAGGCCCTGCCCGCCCAGGTCGTCTGCGGCGGCGCGAACAACCAGCTGGCCACCCCCGAGGCGGCCGACCGGCTGCGCGCCCGCGGGATCCTCTACGCCCCCGACTACCTGGTGAACGCCGGTGGCGTGATCCAGGTGGAGGACGAGCGGCACGGGTTCTCGTTCGCCCGCGCGCAGTCCAAGGCCAGCGGCATCTTCGACGTGGCCCTGCGCGTGTTCCGCGCCGCCGACGAGGAGGGCGTCTCGCCCGCGGTGGCGGCCGACCGGCTGGCCGAGGAGCGGATGCGCTCGGTGGGCCGGCTGGCGACGATCCGCCTGCCTCGCTGAAGAGCTGGACGGGACCCTGGTCGGGTGACGAGCGTCCCTCCCAGGGGGAGGACGTGTGCCCGTCGCCGATCCGTGTCGTAAGGTTGTCCGAGACATTGTCACTCAGTCGGGGTCGCCACGCGGGCCATCCAGCCCGGGGGCTGGGCTCCCGTACTCCGTAGCGAGGGGGTCGAGCCGATGGGGCGCGGCCGAGCGAAGGCCAAGCAGACACGCGTGGCCCGTGAGCTCAAGTACAGCTCACCGAACACCGACCTCTCTGCCTTGCAGAGGGAGCTCGCCGGATCCACGCCGTCCTACACCGCCCCTCCCCGGGCGACGGACGACGGTGACGACGACGAGTACAGCGACCGCTGGTCCGACGACGACGCGGACGACGACTGGGCCACGAGCCCTCGCTGACCGCGGCTCCCTGAACCGCACCGCCTGACCGCACGGCACCGCACGCCTCCAGGGGCGCCGGTGTCGTCGGTGTCCGCGGGGGCTCCCGCCGACCGCGCTGCGCCGGCCGCGCCCGTGGTGGGTCCGTCCCCCCGACCGGCCGCACGTCACGGCCGTGCTCCGGGAGGTCGACGGGCGCTCTCCCTGCGGGTCATCCGGCACACGGCCATGGACCGGACCAGGCCGTCGAAGGTCCTCGGGTCCCAGCCGGTCAGCTGCCCCCAGCGCTGGAGGCGGTAGGTCACCGAGTTCGCGTGCAGGTGCAGCTGCTCGGCCGCGCGGGCCACGGACATGTCGGCGGCGGCGAAGGCCAGGACGGCGTCCGCCAGGTGCGGATGCGTCGTGGCCGTGGTCGACGCCGATGTCAGCAGCGGCCCCAGCCGGGAACCCTCCGACAGCAGGCACGCCTCGGGCCACACGTCACCGAAACGCACCACCCGGCGGCCGGCCGACGCGACGCCGAGCGCCAGGCGGGCGTCGCCCAGGCTCATCGCGGCGCCCGCCAGCCCGCTGCGCCGCAACCCGACCCCCAGGACACCCTCGTCGGGCAGCCGGGCCGCGAGCTCGTCCGGCCACGCGGGCCCGACGTCCTGGACGAGGAACACCACGGCGCCGGACTGGTAGGAGTGCACGAGCGGGAAGGGGAACCGGTCGAGCCCCCGCCGGACGTCGGGCGACAGCACGACGTCCGCCCGCACCCCGCGCCACACACCAGCCGTGAAGTCGGCGAGCGGGTCGAGGCCCAGAGCGTCCGCGACGTCCGACGCCTCCGCGTCCGGCCCACCACCGAGCAGCAGCTCGACCAGCCGCTGGGAGAGGGTCACCCGCTGGGTCTGCAGCTCCCGGACCACCTCGCCGTGCGCCGCGGCCACGACGGTGGAGATGGCGTGCAGGAGCTGGAGCAGGTGGGCCGCCAGCTCCGGCAGCAGGGGCGCCGCCGGTCCCGGGTCCCGGCAGAGCGCGCGCCAGAGCTCCTGGTCGCCGAGGTGGTACGCGCCGATCAGGACGTCCACGGGGATCCCCTGCCGCGCCCGCCGGCGCGCCAGGTCCGAGGCGCGGTCCAGGTCCTCGGCGCCGAGCATCCGGCGGCCGGCCAGGGCCTCGAGACGACGTCGCTGCTGCTCGGTCACCGCCTCGAGATGCTCCTCGAAGGGCACCACGGCGTACCCCTCGAGGTCCCGCCGGATGGTGGTCACGGAATCGAGCGCCACCCGGTCGAGGTCCGCCGCGACGCGGTCGCACAGGCCGACCACGGCGTCCCACGGGCGAGCGCTCATGCCGTCCTCGTGATTACGACGGGAACCATGCCGTGATTTTGGCGGTCCGGCCGCAGACAGGGGCATCGCGGCCCTCCCATATTGGTGGAGCCACCGAACGCAGGCCTGCCACGCGGTCTGCGCGTGACCACGAGGAGCACGGATGACCCTCACCACCGGACGTCCGGTGCGTCTCGAGGACCGCTACGAGCTGCGCGACGGGGAGATCTACCTGTCGGGTCTGCAGGCCCTGGTGCGGATCGCCCTCGACCAGAACCGGCTCGACCGCCGCAACGGTCTCGACACCGCCACCTTCATCTCCGGCTACGAGGGCTCCCCCCTGGGCGGCTTCGACCTGGAGCTCTCCCGCCAGGGCAGACTGCTCGAGCAGCACCGGGTGGTGTTCAAGCCCGCCGTCAACGAGGAGCTGGGCGCGAACGCGGTCCAGGGTTCGCAGCTCGCGGCGTCGGTGGGCGGCATGACCTGCGACGGCGTGGTGGGGATCTGGTACGGCAAGGCGCCGGGGCTGGACCGGTCCACGGACGCGCTGCGCCACGCCAACCTGGGCGGGGCGGCCCCGACCGGCGGCGTCCTGGTGCTGGTCGGTGACGACTCCATCGCCAAGTCCTCGACCGTGCCCAGCAGCTCCGAGACCGCCATGGCCGAGATCGGGATGACGGTCCTGTCGCCCAGCGATCCGCAGGACGTGCTCGACCTCGGCCTGCACGGCATCGCGATGTCCCGGTTCAGCGGCCTGTGGACCGGCGTGAAGCTGGCCACCAACGTCGTCGACGGCGCGAGCACCGCGGTCGTCCGCACCGACCAGGTGAACTCCGTGTTCCCCGACCGGACGATCGACGGCGTCCCCTACCGGCACGAGGTGACCGCGAAGTTCCTCCAGCCGACGCTGGCCGGCCTGGAGAAGAGCCTCACCACGAGCCGGCCCGAGCTGGCGCTCCGCTACGCCTACGCCAACGGGCTCAACCGGATCGAGGGGGACCCGGAGGCCCGGATCGGCATCGTCACCGCCGGCGCCGGCTACCTCGACGTGCGCCAGGCCCTGACGATCATGGGGATCGGCGCCGAGCAGCTCCCCGCCTCGGGCGTCCGCATCCTCAAGCTGGGCATGGTCTCGCCGCTGGAGCCCCGCATCCTGTCGGAGTTCGCCGAGGGACTGGACGAGATCGTCGTCGTCGAGGAGAAGCGCCCGTTCGTCGAGCTGGCCGTCAAGGACCTGCTCTACGGCGTCCCCGGGGCCCCGGCGGTCTACGGCAAGCGCGGGCCGGCGGGCGAGCGGCTCCTGCGCGCGGACGCCGACCTGCCACCCGAGGTGATCGCCACGGCGCTGGCCCCCCGGGTGCTCGCCCGCACCGGCTCCGCGCCGGTCGCGGCCTGGCTCGAGCGCGCCGCAGCGCCCAGCCGCCCGGCGCGCACCCTGCTGCCGCTGGTCACCCGGACGCCGTTCTTCTGCTCCGGCTGCCCCCACAACCGCTCGACGGCCGTGCCCGAGGGCTCGCTGGTCGGCGCGGGCATCGGCTGCTCGGCGCTGGCGTCGTTCATGCCGGAGGCGCGGGTCGGGTCGATCGTCGGGCTCGCGCAGATGGGCGGCGAGGGCGTCGCCTGGATCGGCATGGCGCCGTTCGTGGAGCACCGGCACCTGCTGCAGAACCTCGGGGACGGGACCTACCACCACTCCGGCAGCCTGGCGATCCGCGCCTCCGTGGCGGCCGGTTCCCACATCACCTACAAGCTGCTGCACAACGGGGCCGTCGCGATGACCGGTGGGCAGCAGGCGGTCGGCAGGATGGCCGTGCCCGAGATCGTGGCCGAGCTGCTGGCTGAGGGCGTCTCCCGCGTCGTCGTCACCACCGAGGACCTCGACCGCTACAAGGGGGTGCGCCTGCCCACGGGCGTGGACGTCCGGCATCGCGACCGGCTCATCGAGACCCAGGAGGAGCTGGCGAGGGTCGAGGGCGTCACCGTGCTCATCCACGACCAGGAGTGCGCCACCGAGCTGCGGCGCAAGCGGAAGCGGCGCAAGGTCGCCGATCCGGTCGAGCGCGTCCTCATCAACGAGCGCGTCTGCGAGGGCTGCGGCGACTGCGGCGCCAAGTCCAACTGCCTCTCGGTGCAGCCGGTGGAGACCGAGTTCGGCCGCAAGACCCAAATCCACCAGGCGTCGTGCAACAAGGACTTCTCGTGCCTGGACGGCGACTGCCCCTCGTTCGTCAGCGTCGTGCCGGGCACGAGGAAGGTCGCGCGGAGCGGGGCCACCCTCGCTGCCGCGGACCTGCCGGAGCCGGCGCTCAAGGTGGATCCGGCCGACTACAACCTCCGGATCACCGGCATCGGCGGTACGGGAGTCGTCACCACGGCCCAGATCATCTCCACGGCCGCGGTCATGGCCGGCATGTACGTGCGCAGCCTCGACCAGATGGGGATGGCGCAGAAGGGCGGCGCCGTCGTCTCGGACATCAAGATGTCCACCTCGCCGTTCTCGGGCGCCAACAAGGTCGCGCCGGGCGAGTGCGACCTCTACCTCGGCTGCGACCTCATCGTCGCGGCGAACGCCGCGAACCTCGAGGTGACCTCCCCCGACCGCACCATCGCGGTGGTGTCCAGCTCTCCGGTGCCCACCGGGGCCATGGTCACCGATCCGACGGCGCGCTTCCCGGACCCCGCTGGGACCAGCGCCCGCATCCTCCAGCGGGCGCGGGCCGGGGACAGCGCCGTCGCCGACGTCCGGCGCCTGGTCGACGGGCTGTTCGGTGACGATCAGTACGCGAACATCTTCCAGGTCGGCATGGCCGTCCAGGCCGGTGCGCTGCCGGTCGACGCCGACGTCATCGAGCGGGCCATCGAGCTCAACGGGGTCGCGGTCGAGCGGAACCTCCAGGCCTTCCGCCGCGGGCGCCAGCTGGTCGCCGACCCCGCCGCCCTGCGTGCGGCCCTGCCGCCGGACGGCGAGCCCGCGGAGCCCCCGTCGGCCACCGCCCGCGCGCTGGCCGCCGGCCTGGACCTGGGCGACGAGTCGCTCGCGGGTCCGGTGCTCCGCCGGATCGACGAGCTGATCGCCTACCAGGATCGGCGCTACGCCGAGCGGTACGTCGCCGTCCTGCGGCGGGTGCAGGAGCGGGAGAAGACCACCACCGGGCACGGCGGGCCGCTCACCGCCGCCGTCGCCGCCGGCCTGTACAAGTTCATGGCGTACAAGGACGAGTACGAGGTGGCCCGCCTGTCCCTCGACCCGGCGCTCGAGCGCCGGGTGAAGGAGCAGTTCGGTGAGGACGCGACCTACTCCTACCGGCTGCACCCGCCGGTGCTCCGCGCGGCCGGCCTCGACCGGAAGATCAGCCTGGGCAGGTGGTTCCGGCCCGGGTTCCGCACCCTCTACGCCATGCGGGGGCTGCGCGGCACTCGCCTCGACCCGTTCGGTCGCGGCCAGGTGCGCGCCACCGAGCGGGCCCTCGTCGAGGAGTACGTCGCCGCCGTGGACGCCGCGCTGGCCGTCCTCGCACCGGAGACCGTGAGCCGGGCGGTCGAGCTGGCGGAGCTGGCCGACGTCGTGCGCGGCTACGAGCAGGTCAAGATGGCCAGCGTGGCGCGGTTCCGCGACCGCCTCGCCGAGGTGCGGCAAGCGCTGGGGGTGTGACGGCCGCCGTCACCAGGGTCTTCCG
>NZ_JBHUHP010000001.1:0-3727 GCF_042682525.1 Blastococcus deserti | reverse complement strand
GTCAGCGGTAGGTGCCCACCAGGCGGGCGGCCGGCGCGGCGTCGTCCGCCCGCGGGCCGACGGTGCCGACCACCCAGGCGGGGACGCCGGCCTCCACGAGGTGCGCGACCGCGGCGTCCGCGGCGTCGGCGGCCACGGCCGCGACCATGCCCACCCCGCAGTTGAACGCGCGCTCGGACTCCTCCCGCGGCACACCGTGCTCCTCCAGCAGCCGGACCGCGGGCGGCAGCGCCCACGTGCCGCGGTCCAGCACGGCCTGCAGACCCGCCGGGACGACGCGGGCGGTGTTGCCGGCCAGCCCGCCGCCGGTGATGTGGGCGAACGCGTGCACCCGCTCGACGCCGAGTGCGGCGACCAGCGCGAGGCAGTCGCGGGCGTAGATCCGGGTGGGCTCGAGCAGTTCCGCGCCCAGCGGCCGGTCGAGTCCCGCCGGGGTCGCGTGCAGGTCCAGCCCCGCGGCGCTCACCACCCGGCGCACCAGCGAGTAGCCGTTGGAGTGGAAGCCGGACGACGCCATGGCGACGACGACGTCGCCGTCGGCCACCCGCTCCGGCCCCAGCACGGCGTCGGCCTCGACGACACCGACCGCCGTGGCCGCGAGGTCGTACTCGTCGGCGTCCATGAGGTCACCGTGCTCGGCGGTCTCGCCACCCACCAGGGCCGCGCCCGCCTGGGTGCAGCCGGCGGCGATGCCGGTGACGATCGCGGCGATCCGCTCGGGGACGACCGTGCCGCAGGCCACGTAGTCCTGGAGGAACAGCGGCTCCGCGCCGCACGCGACCAAATCGTCGACGACCATCGCCACGAGGTCGATGCCCACGGTGTCGTGCCGGTCGAGCTGCCGGGCGAGCGCGATCTTCGTGCCGACGCCGTCGGTGGAGGACGCGAGCAGCGGCCTGCGGTACTTCGCCGTGTCGAGCGCGAACAGCCCGGCGAAGCCGCCCAGACCCCCCACCACCTCGGGCCGGTTGGTCCGCTCGACCGCGGCGCGCATCAGCGTGACCGCGCGCTCCCCTGCGTCGATGTCGACGCCGGAGGCCGCGTACGTGAAGGGAGTGCTCACGGCCGGGTGAGCGCGTCCTCGGCGCCGCCGGGGACGCTGGCGCTGCCGGCCTGCCGGCCGGTCCAGCCGCTGACCGCCCGCTGCTCGTCCGCCCGTGGCCGCGAGCTGGGCATGGAGTTCGGCATGGAGTTCGGCATGGAGTTCGGCATGGCCATCGGCAGCGGCGTCCGGCCGATGCCCTCGAGGACGTGCTTGCCCAGGACCTCGGACTCCCCCAGCGGGATGGGGTACTGGCCGGTGAAGCAGGCGGTGCACAGCCGGCTGGCCGGCTGCTCGGTCGCGGCGATCAGGCCCTGTTCGGACACGTAGCCGAGGGAATCGGCGTTGATCGAGGCGCGCACCCCGTCGATCTCCAGGCCGTTGGCGATGAGCTCTGCCCGGCTGGCGAAGTCGATGCCGTAGAAGCACGGCCACTTGACCGGCGGGGACGCGATGCGGACGTGCACCTCCACGGCGCCCGCCTCGCGCAGCATCCGGATCAGCGCCCGCTGGGTGTTGCCGCGCACGATGGAGTCGTCGACGACGACCAGCCGCTTGCCGCGGATGACGTCGCGCAGCGGGTTCAGCTTGAGCCGGATGCCGAGCTGGCGGATCGTCTGGCTGGGCTGGATGAACGTGCGCCCGACGTAGGAGTTCTTGACCAGGCCCAGCCCGTAGGGGATGCCGGAGGCCTCGGCGTAGCCGACCGCGGCGGGGGTTCCCGACTCCGGCACCGGGATCACCAGGTCGGCCTCGACCGGGTGCTCCTTGGCCAGCCGGCGTCCGATCTCGACGCGGGCGGCGTGCACGCCGCGGCCGGAGATCGTGGTGTCGGGACGGGCCAGGTAGACGTACTCGAAGACGCAGCCCTTGGGTTCGGCAGGGGCGAAGTGCTGGCTGCGCAACCCGTTCTCGTCGATCGCGATGAGCTCGCCGGGTTCGACCTCGCGGACCACCGAGGCGCCCACGATGTCGAGCGCCGCCGTCTCGCTGGCCACCACCCAGCCGCGCTCGAGGCGGCCGAGCACCAGCGGGCGCACCCCCTGGGGGTCGCGGGCGGCGTAGAGGGTGTCCTCGTCCATGAACGTGAGGCTGAAGGCGCCCCGCAGCTGCGGCAGCACCTCCATGGCCGCGGCCTCGACCGAGAGGTCCGGGCGGGCGGCGATGAGCGCGGTGACGAGGTCGGAGTCGTTGGTGGCGACGAACGCCCCTGGCACCCCGGCGTCGGCGGCCTGGGCGGCCAGCTCGGCGGTGTTCACCAGGTTCCCGTTGTGGCACAGCGCCAGGCCGGTGCCGGCGTCGGTGGTGCGGAACGTGGGCTGGGCGTTCTCCCAGGTGGAGGCGCCGGTGGTGGAGTAGCGGGTGTGGCCGACGGCGATGTGGCCGTGCAGGCTCCCCAGCGTGGGCTCGTCGAAGACCTGGCTGACCAGCCCCAGGTCCTTGTAGACGACGACCGAGGAGCCGTCGGACACCGCGATCCCGGCCGCCTCCTGACCGCGGTGCTGGAGGGCGTACAGACCGAAGTAGGTCAGCTTCGCGACCTCCTCCCCCGGCGCCCAGACACCGAAGACGCCACAGGCGTCCTGGGGACCGGGAGAGTGGGGGTCGAGGTCGTGCGTCAGCCGTCCATCACCGCGAGGCACATCCCGAGGGTACCGGCGCGGACGACGGTTCCCGGCGGCGGTGGGGTGAGGGGCGCCACTGCGGCGGCGTGTCCCCCGGGTCATCCGACGTGTCGTGGCTGCGCGCGCGTCGCGACCGGTCCGGCCGGGAACCGGGACGCCGTCCGGCACGTTGATCTGCGGCCACGTCCTCGCCACCGGAGGAGGAGAACGCATGGCGACCGACCGGCCCGACCCGGGTGAGTTCCTCGAGATGGCGCAGCGGATGCTGCGGGAGCTGTTCGGCGATGCCCGCAGCGGCGACGACCCGTGGGCGGAGGCGACGCGCCGGGTGCGCGAGTCCTTCGCGCGCGAACGGCCGCCGGGCAGCGCGCACCGCTATCGCGAGCCCAGCGCCGAGGAGCAGCGCGAGAACCTCACCTTTGCCCTGGCCACGCGCGCCGTCGAGGCACTGGAGGACCTGGCGCTGAACGTCGCGGCGATCCGCCAGAGGCTCGAGCGCACGGCCCCCCGCAGCGACGAGCCGCGCTCGAACGGGGGCGACGCGAACGGGCCCGACGCGAACAGGCCCGACGCGAACAGGCCCGACGCGGACCGGGGTGACGCGGACCGGGGTGACGCGACCGGGCCGTGACCCCCACCGGCGCCCGCGGCGGGCACCTGCTCAGCCGACGTGTCGCAGCTCCGCGGCGATGGTGGTGTCCTCGCCGTGGCCGGTCCTGACGACCGTGTCGCCGTGCAGCGTCAGCAGCTCGGACCGGATCGAGTGCAGGATCAGGTCGCCGTCGCTGAACGAGCGGCCGGTGGCGCCTGGTCCGCCGTGGAAGAGGGTGTCGCCGGTGAACACCGTGTGCAGGTCGGGGGCGTGCAGGCAGACGCTGCCCGGGGAGTGGCCGGGGGTGTGCAGGGTGTGCAGCTCGGTGCCGGCGACGGGAAAGCGGGTTCCCGAGGTCAGTTCCCGGTCGGGCGGGGTGTCGGGGTGCACGACGTCCCACAGCATGCGGTCCATCGGGTGGAACCAGACGGGCGCGCCGGTGGCCTCGCGCAGGGCGGGGGCGGCGGT